>DATAES010000213.1:0-8950 GCA_036257895.1 Acidimicrobiales bacterium | reverse complement strand
ACGGTCGGGCTGCTGGCGGCGCGCCAGCAGGTCCTCAGGGCGGTCGGATGGGACGTCGAGCGCGACGGCTTGATGGGAGCGCCCCGGGTCCGTGTCGTCGCCGGCGCGGAGCGGCACGGGACGGTCGACCGTTCCCTGCGGTTCGTCGGGTTGGGCGCGGCGTCGGTGGTCGAGGTGCCGGCGGACGGCAACGGGGCGATGCAGTCCGATGCGATGGCCGACGTTCTTGCAGAGAACAGCGACGTGCCGACGATCGTGTGCGCGCAGGCCGGCAACGTGAACTCGGGCGCGTGCGACGATCTGCGCTCGATCTGCGAGGCGGCGCGCTCGGTGGGCGCGTGGGTACACGTCGACGGTGCCTTCGGACTGTGGGCGGCAGCCAGCCCGCAGACGCGGCATCTCGTCGACGGGATCGAGCTCGCGGATTCGTGGGCGTGCGACGGGCACAAGTGGCTGAACGTGCCGTACGACTCCGGCTTCGCGTTCTGCGCGCACCCTGACGTTCATCGCAGCGCGATGAGCTACACGGCCGCGTATCTCACTGGCCAGAGCGCGACCGGCGCGCCCGGGCCGTCCGACCTCGTGCTCGAGTCATCGCGCCGCGCCCGAGGTTTCGCCGTGTGGGCCGCGTTGCAGTCGCTCGGGCGATCAGGCGTGGCGGACCTCGTCGACCGATGTTGCGGTCTCGCTCGACGCTTCGCGAAGCAACTCGATGCGATCGACGGATTCGAAGTCGTGAACGATGTCGTACTCAACCAGGTGCTCGTCCGGTTCGGCGACGCCGAGGAGACCGACCGAGTCATCGACGCGGTTCAGCGTGAAGGCACGTGCTGGTTCGGCGGGACGACGTGGCACGGCATGCGGCTGGCCCGCATCTCGGTGTCGAACTGGTCGACGACCGAGGACGACGTCGACCGCTCGGTCGACGCCATCGTGCGCATGGCCCAACTGCCGTCCGGGTAGCGTCCGCCCGGTGAAAGTCGGAGTCTTCGTCCCGATCGGGACGCTCAACGCCAACGCCGAGTTCGTCCGCACCCTCGGGAGCGCGCTCGAAGAACGAGGGTTCGAGTCGGTGTGGGTCGCAGAGCACATCGTCCTGTTCGACGAATACGAGAGTCAGTATCCGTACGCAGAAAACGGAAGGTTCCCCGGCGGTGGCGACACCGGGCTGCTCGAACCGCTGACGGCTCTGTCGTACCTCGCCGCCGTGACCGACACCGTGCGTCTCGGTACGGGCATCTGCCTCGTCCCGCAACGGAACCCCGTGTACACCGCGAAGCAGGTGGTCGACGTCGACGTGCTGTCCGGCGGACGCGTCGACTTCGGCGTGGGGGTCGGCTGGCTGCGCGAGGAGTTCGAGGCGGTCGCGATGCCATTCGAGGATCGCGGCGCCCGCACGCGCGAGCACCTCGAAGTCATGAAGGAGCTCTGGACGAAGGAGTCCGCCTCGTACAAGGGCAAGTACTACGACCTACCGGAGTGTCGTCTGTACCCGAAGCCGGTGCAGCAGCCGCACCCACCGATCCACTTCGGAGGCGAGACGACCGCGGCGCTACGACGGGTCGCCGACCTCGGTCAGGGCTGGTACGGCTTCAACCGGACGCCCGAAGAGGTGCCCGACGCGCTGACGAGGCTCGACCACCTGCTCGAAGAGCGCGGTCGTGCTCGGGACGACATCGAGATCAGCGTCTGCCCGTACTTCAAGGGTGTGGATCGTGACGCGCTCGAGCGCTACCGCGACCTCGGCGTCGATCGCGTGATCGCGGTGTTGTTCGCATTGGATCGCGACACGCTGTTGAGCACCGCGGACGCGCTGGCGAACGAGCTGGTGGAACCGGCGCGTTCGATGTAGCTGCTCGACTGATCGCTTACGTGAACTCGGGGATGACGTGCGTCCCCATGAGGTCGATCGTCTGCATGACCTTGTCGTGGGGGATCTTGTACGGATTCACGAGGCACAGCAGCAGGTCGACGCCCGCCTCCTCGTAACGCCGGCACGCTTCGAGGCAGTCGTCCGGGGTGCCGACCGCCGACGCGCCTGACTCGGCGAGGTACTCGAGGCTCAACAAGTCGAGTGAGCCGTCCGCGTTGATGCGCTGCATGTCGCCCGCGTACGCGTAGTTGCCCAGATCCTGTTCCTTCTCGGCCATCCAGTCCGCGACCGAACCGATCAAGCGCGCCCCCTTCTTCGGATACCACTCGAACGACTCGCGGGCGTTCTCCCACGCTTCCTCGCGCGTCGGCGCGCACAGGACCATCGTGAACGTGGCGGCCTCGTCGTGGACGTAGGCGCCGATCGGGCTCGTGCAGTTGGCAATGCCCTCTCGGTAGATGTCGATCTGCGCCTTCACGTGCTCGGGCGGCACGCCGACTGCGAAGGAACAGAGCCCGAGACCGAGTTCGCCGACCTGGCGATGGCCGTCCGGGCTCGACGTGGCGCCCCACAAAGGCGGATGCGGCTTTTGCATCGGCTTCGGCAACACACGGCGTTTCGGCATCTGCCAGTGCTCGCCGTCGAACTCGTACTCGTCGTTCATCCAGCAGCCGACGACGTGCTCGATGGCCTCTTTCCACATGCCGCGCGTCTCGTGCGGATCGATGCCGAAGCCTTCGAGCTCGGGGCGCGTCGCGGAACGGCCGGTTCCGAAGTCGACCCGTCCACCGGAGATCAGGTCGAGCACGGCGACGGACTCCGCGGTGCGGACCGGATGGTTGTACGGCTTCGGCATGAGCCGGACGCCATAGCCGATGCGGATGCGCTCGGTCTTCGCCGCGATGGCGCCGTAGAGCACTTCAGGGTTCGAGCAGTGGCTGTACTCCTCGAGGAAGTGGTGTTCGACCGTCCAGATCGCGTCGAAGCCGGCCTTTTCGCCCGCCACGACCTGTTCGATGGTGTCGAGGTATGCCTGCCGTTCGCTGTCGGGCCCCCACGGGCGAGCGACCGGGATCTCGTAGAACAGGGCGAATCTCATCGGCGGTCACAATACGGGGATGGGTGGAAGCGAAGGGAAGTTGGCGGGCAAGGTCGTCGTGGTCACGGGGGCGGCGTCGGGCATCGGGCTCGCGACGGTTCGCCGCATCGAAGCCGACGGTGGCATCGCGATCGGCGCGGATGTCGCGGGTGACGGTGCGACCGCGGTCGACGTCCGCGACGACGGCGCGGTCGGCGCGTTGATCGACGGCGTCGTCGCAGAACACGGACGCATCGACGGCGTCGTCACCGCGGCCGGTGTCGCCGGCGGTGGACCGGTGCACCTCATCGACGAGTCCGAGTGGAGTCGTGTCCTCGGGGTCAACCTCACGGGGACGTTCCTCGTTTGCCGCCACGCGGTGCGGCACATGCTCGAGCAGGAACCGGTCGACGAGCAGCGCGGCTCGATCGTCACCATCGCGAGTGTCGAAGGCATCGAAGGGACCGCGGGCGGTTCGTCCTACAACGCATCGAAGGGCGGCGTCGTGTTGCTGACGAAGAACATGGCCATCGACTACGGACCTCGCGGCATCCGAGCCAACGCGATCTGCCCCGGTTTCATCGACACTCCGATGACGGATGGCATCTTCGGGATGGAGGGGATGGAGGAGCCTCGCCGCGGTGTCATCGAAGAGCACGCACTGCGCCGGTTCGGACGGCCCGACGAGATCGCAGCCGTCGCCGCGTTCCTGCTGTCGGGTGACGCGTCGTTCGTCAGCGGGCAGGCGATCGCGGTCGATGGCGGTTACACCGCGGGACGCGACCACGGTGTGACACGGATGATGGGCCTGTCCTAGGCGCTCGACACCGGTTCCCGCTGGTGCTCCGGCTGGTAGTCGCCCGTGGCCGCGTTGTGGCCCGGCTTCGACGTCGAGATCCGTTCCTCGATGCCCACTGTCTCTCTGAGCTCACGGGCCTGGTCCAGCATCCGATGCTCGTGATCGTGGATGTCCAGCTTGTCCATCACCGCGGCGAGCGACTCCATGGTGTCGGAGAGTCCGTCGGCGATGGCGTCGAGCTTCTCGTTCGTCGCCTTGTCGCCGCGCCACTGCGTGTTCTGGAGCAGCGCGACGAGCAGGAAGGTGATGCACGTCGTCACCGTGTTGATGACGAGCTGCCACGTGTCGATCGTGCCGAAGAGTGGAAGGCTCGGCATCCAGAGCACGACGAGCAGCAGACAGAACACGAAGAACCACGCGCGGCTCACGAATTGCGCGGCGTGGTCGGCGAACCTGTCGAAGAACGTCACGGTGTGGGGATGTACCCGCGGAACCGTGTTCTCAGTCGCAGAGCCCCAGGTCAGCGAGCTGTGAGGGCTACGGGTAGATGGCGGATGCCGGTGTGCTTGTTGGTCCGGCTCCACTCCGGCGGACCGGCGAGCTCGATCGACGCCACCCGACCGAGGAGCGCGCTGAGCAAGACCCGGATCTCGAGCCGTGCGAGATTCGTACCGAGGCAGAAGTGGGCTCCATGGCCGAATGCCAGGTGCGGATTGGGATCTCGGCGTACGTCGAATCGGAACGGCTCGTCGAACACGTCCTCGTCACGGTTCGCAGACGCCCACCACAACGTGACCTTGTCGCCGGGCGCGATGGTGTGGTCTCGGATGCGCATCTCACGTGTCGCGGTGCGCCGGTTGTACGTGGCCGACGAGGCCCAGCGGAGGATCTCCTCGACTGCTGACGGAAGAAGTGAACGGTCGTCGTCGAGCGTTCGCCACTGATCCTCGTTGTCGACCAGGGCCAGCAGCCCGACGGCGATGGAGTTGCGCGTCGTCTCGACCCCGGCCGCCACGAGCAAGCTGAAGAACATCTGCTGCTCGGCCTTCGTTGCAAGGCCACTCTGCACGAGCGCGTCGAGGATGTCGTCCGTCGTTCCAGTGCCGGCGCGTTTCTCGTCGAGCAGTCGCCGGCCGTAGTCGAACATCGCTGCGTTCGCCGCCGCCGTCGCCTCGGTTGACTCGCCCAACGCACGGTCGTCGTAGTCGAGCATCGCCTCGGCCCACGTGAACAGCTCGTGGCGGTCGTCTTGAGGAATGCCCATGAGTCCGGCGATCGCCTGCAATGGCAACTCGGCCGCCACCTCGACGAGGAAGTCGCACGTTCCCTGCTCGACTGCGGTCTCGACGATGGCTTCGGCGCGCCGCGCGAGATCCGCTTCGAGTCGTGCGAGCGCTCTCGGCGTCACACACGGCAGCGTCGAGCGCCGCAACAGGTTGTGACGCGGGTCGTCCATCATGTTGAGCAGGACGCCCGCCGCGAGGCCGTCGGGCAGATCCTCGATCAAAGTGCCGCCGTCGGTACGCGGGCCTCCGCAATGCGACGACAACGCCTCCGCGTCCGCGGCAGCGGCGAGGACGTCGGCGTGACGGGTGAGGACCCAGAAACCTTCGCCCCCGGGCGTGCGATCGGTGGGCTCGTGGAAGAAGACCGGCCGCTGCTGACGCAACTCGGTGAAGACCGCGTGCGGAAAGCCGTTCGTGAAGTTGTCGAGGTCCGTGAGGTCGAGCACGCGTCAGGGCGTTTTGAACGCAGGGAGCGTGGCGTCCTTCTCCGAGATCTGTGCCCGGTCGTCGACATCGATCGGCAGCGGCCATGCGATGCCGAGTGCTGCGTCGAGGGGATTCACGGCGGCTCCGGCCATGCCAGGCACCCACTCGCTGTCGAAGCAGTAGAGGTACTGCGTCGGCGCGTCGCCGAGCGACTGGAAGCCGTTGCACACGCCATTCGGTACGAGCACCTGCTTACCGGACGTCAGGCGCACCGTGACCACGTTTCCGTACGTCGGCGACTCGGTCCGCGCGTCGACATATGCGCCGAACGCCTCGCCGCTCGCGACCGCGACCAGCTTGTGGATCTGCTCGCCGTGCAGGCCGCGCAGGGCACCCGGTTTCGTCTCCGTGATGTTCATCTGGAGCCACGGACCGAGCGACGGCAGCCCCATCGCGACCCACGCGGACTCCCGGTAGAACTCACGCACCACGCCGCGCTCGTCCTCCGCCTGTTTCATCGTGACGACAACGAGGCCGTCGATCTCGGTCGCTTCGACCGCCATGTCCGTGATCCGCACACTCATCAGGACGTGTTTTGTAGCGGACTCGACAACCCGCCACCGAATGTTGGTGCGCCGTGGCCCCTATAGGGGCCACGGCGACCCCGAGTTCGCCGAAGTGGGGGCCGTTGACTGCTAGAACGGCCGACGATGAAGGTGGTGGTCCTGTACGAGTCGATGACCGGGAACACCCGTCGAGCGGCCGAGTTGATCGGCGGGGCGGTGGCGGCGTCGGGCGCGACGGTGGCCGTCTACCCGGTCACGAATCCGGACCTGCACCAACTGTCTGTCGCCGACCTCGTCTTCGTCGGCACGTGGGTCGACGGTCTGGTCCTGTTCGGGCAGCGACCGGGTCGCGCCACCCGTTTGTGGAAGCTGCCGGTGCTCGACCGCAAACCGGTCGCGGTGTTCTGCACCTACGCGATCAACGCCGGCAAGGCGCTCGAAAAGACGGCTCGCATCCTCGAATCGAAAGGCGCACGGGTGGTGGGAAGCCGCCAGTTCCGGCGCGATCGCATCGAGCAAGGCGTCCAAGACTTCGTGGACTCGGTGCTGCAGTCGGTCGCGGCGAGCTCGTAGCGCGGCTCGTACCGCGCCAGCTAGCCCGGACAGTCCCTCGAGACGCGGTACAGCTGGTACGCGGTGGTCGTCTCGACAGGTCGCACGGAGACGCCGTCGACGCAGCTCGAACCACCCCACGCCATGTCGTCGAGCAGCTCCTGCTCGTTGGTCTTGAACTTCTCGTACCGCGGGTCGACGACGACATAGTCGATCTGTCGACGGGTGAGGAAGCGAGCGTAGGTCGCTTCGTCGGCAAAGCTCCGCCGGTACATGCTCTCGGGGAAGAACTCGGAGTCGATGCGGCCGCCGGCCCGCACGATCGAGTACTGCCCGTACTTCGCGTCGCCCCACGCGAGCACCCGGTAGGTGGCACCGGGCACGAAGTCGGTGGTCGCAGGGAACGCACTCACGCCGTGGCTCGGGCGGCGATTGAGGGCGCTCCATCCCGCGGCCATGCCGGAGAAGGGGACCGTCACGAGCTGTATCAGCACCATGAGGCCTGCGGCGAACATCGGAGCGGTGCGCCGCCAGCCTGACCGCTGCATCGCGACCAGTGCCATGGGAACGACGAAGACCAGCGAACGCAGCGCGACCGTCTCGACCTCGATCCAGGCCGTGTAGAGCAGCGAGTTCTGCGCGGCCACCGGAGAGGCGAACACCAGCAGCACAGCCGGTAGCGCGATCGCGAGCGAGATCAGCCAGCCGGCCACCAGTGCCCGCCGGTTCGGCTCGTTGCGGTAGCGCAGGGCGACGACGAGCGCGGTGAGCGGAACGAGCACAGCGGCGTGTGTGAGCTGCGCGAGCCCGGCGAGGACGATCGTGAGTTTGCGCCGGTCGCGCCGCCAGCAGCCGACGGCGACCATCAGCATCGACGCGGCCCACAGGAAAGGCAGCTGTCCGAGTAACAGTGCCGCGACGAGCGCAGGGTTGACGAGCACTGCAACCGACCACCAACCACGGCGGAGTTCGGGGAAGCTCCAGAACGTCGCCGCCACCAAGCCGACGAAGCCGGCTCCGAGCACGACGGTCACGCTCCACTCACCCATGAGCGGCCACAGCAGCACTGCAATCATCCACGGGATGAAGGCGTACGGGAACGCAAGCGCGTCGCCGTGCGAGAGCACCGGCATGTGGAACGGCAGGCCGTTCCCGTGCCATACCTGTTGGGCCACGAACCACACGTGGACGTAGTTCGACAGGGTGTCGCTGGAGATCACTTCGCGGTGGCGTAGGAGCAGCGCGAGGATCACGAACCAAACCGCGATCACGATGAGCCTGGCGACGCGTCCGCTCGTCTCGACGCGCAAGGGCGCGGGAACCTCGGTACTACGGTCGTTCGCCGATGCGCTGGCCGTCGCGAACCTTAATTTCATCGCCGGTCATCCGCTCGATCGCCGTCGGCCAGGGCGTCGCGGTGCTGGGTGCCGTGTTGTTCGCGGCGGATTCGGCGGACACCACGCTCAAGGCCATAGGCATCACTGCGGCCGCTTTCGTGGTCGCGGCACTCACCGCGCGCCTCGCGTCGGCGTCCGTTCGGCGCGCGCCACTCGTGCCCGTCGGTGTGATCGCGGTGCTTGCCGCGTGCGCGTTGCTCGCGGTCACGTATCGCGGTGTGATCACGTTGCCGATTGCAGCCATCCTCGGCACCGGCATCGGCATGGCGATGCCCGATCTCGACGGCATCGAGCGCCGCGTCGTCGCGCTCGCCGTCGTCGCCGGTGCCGTCGAGTTGACGGTCTGCGCGTTGATCGGCGGCCGCAACGCCGCCCTGTGGTGTGCCGCGATCATCGGCGTGGCCGTCGGTCTCGTGTCGATCGCCGGTGCGACGCGGGAGAACCTGAGGGTCGGACGGGCCGGCATGGCGCTGGCCTGCGTCCTCGTTTTGCTGGCCGGTGGGCTCATGGCGTGGGTTGCCGCCAACGATCCGGGGGTGCTGTGGTTCGGCGGAGTCATCTCGCATGGCGACCGGTCGCAGCCACGCGTGGCGCTCACCTTCGACGACGGGCCGAACGCCGTGTACACCGAGTCGGTAGCCCGGATCCTCGACAGTCACGACGTGAAGGGGACGTTCTTCCAGGTCGGCAAAGCGATCGACGCCCGTCCGGACATCACCCGCGCGCTGGTGGCCGACGGCCAGCTCGTGGCGAATCACTCGTACCACCATGACTCTTGGCGTTGGCTCGATCCTCGTTATCCGGAGCTCAACCGCACCCAGCGGGCCTTCGACCGGGCGGTCGGCAAATGTCCCGCGTTCTTCCGGCCCCCTCACGGTCAGCGCACGCCGTTCATGCTCGCACAGGTCCGGCATGCGGACATGCATGCTGTGACCTGGGACACCTCCGCCCAAGACTGGGCGGAGCGCAACGG
>DATAES010000212.1:0-8026 GCA_036257895.1 Acidimicrobiales bacterium | reverse complement strand
GAACGCGAACGCGTCGCCGAACTGGGTGAAGCAGAAGTACACGAAACTCGCCAAGCCACCCACGGCGAGAAGCACCCCAGCGTCACGGAGTCGGAACCTGCCGCGGTGAACGTGCCATCGCGCCCGTTCGCGAGTCCACCAACCGTGCTCCTCGCTCCGCGCGGACGGATCCCGCGTGAGCACGCCGCGCCGCTCGAGCGCGACGGCCACGAGTCCGAGCAGCACGGCCGTGCCGGTCGGTCTCGCGGCCAGAGCGACGAACCCGGCGAGGCCGGCGAACACGGGGTGATCGTGCTCGAGGAGAAGGAACGCACCGATGGTGACGGACAGGAACAGGGCATCGCCGTACCCGCTCCCATAGAGGAACCACGCATACGGGTACACGAGCAGCAGCACGAGCGCCGTTCGCCGCGCCATCATCGAGAGCCGGTCGCGGCACCAGTACCAGAACAACAGCGCGAACGCGAGGCCGCACGAGAATGTGGTGAGCATTGCCGCGGCCCCGTAGTCGTAGCCGGTGAGGCGGGCGACCTGACGCACGGTCAACGGGTATGCCGGGAAGTAGGCGATCGCCGACTGCTGGCCGTCGTCGAACGCCTGCTCCTGTTGCGCGTCATAGCCGTGCTCGGCGATGTACACGTACCAACCGCTGTCGAACTCCATCCACCCCGAGAACCAGTGGCCGAGGGTGCTCAACTCCCCCGGTGAAGCGGGGCTCTCCGGTTCGAGATGGTCATAGGACACCTGCACAGTGACGAACAGCACCGTCGCTACGCCGAGGAAGACCATGACCGGGAACCACACCGTGTCCCGAGCACTGCGAACTGCTCGCGGCTGGGATGACACCGGCGCTGTCACGAAGGACTTGTCCTCACGCGGAGTCCGGCGGCCACCAGGCCTATGCCGCCGATGACGACCAAGTAGAGCCCGATGCCGATCTCGGCCTTCACGTCTCCTGCCGGGATACCGAACTGCGTTTGGATGTCGTGCGCTTTCGAACCCGCGTCAACCATGTTGACGATGGCGATGATCGCGGCGATCGCACCACTGATGAGCAACACAACCTTCACCCAGAGGTCATGGAGCCCGAGCAGCACGGCGACGGATGCGATCACACCTGCGATACCAGCGACGAGGATCGTACGTCCGTCGCCGCCGTCCCACCCGGTCTGCGCACTGCCGGGGGGTGACAGTCCGTCGATGGTGATCGTCAGCCACACCAGGAACGCACCGACGATCGCGAGTACCGATGCGCCGAGCGCGACGAAGGCCGCTTGACGGTTCGCCGTCGCCGTGCGGTCATCGTCGGACACTGGGCGCACCCCGTCCATCACGCGTCCGGCGTGAAGCCTTGACGCATCGTGTTCTCGGTGACGACGCGCGGATCGAGGAACTGCAGCAGGTAGTCCGGTCCACCCGCCTTGGAGCCGACGCCGGACAGGCCATAGCCGCCAAAGGGCTGGCGACCGACGACGGCTCCTGTCGTCGCGCGGTTGACGTACACATTGCCCGCGCGAAGTTCGCGCGACGCCCGTTCGATGTGAGCAGGCGAACGAGAGAACACGCCTGCGGTGAGCGCGTACGGCGTGTCGTTGGCGAGTTCGATGGCATGATCGAAGTCGCGCGCTCGCAGGACCGCGACGACCGGCCCGAACAACTCGTCCTGCGCGATGGACGAGTCGGGGTCGTCCACCGCCAAGAGGGTGGGCGCCACGTACCAGCCTCCGGCGGGCAGCGCGTCGCGCTGCGCCAGCAGCGCTCCGTTCGCGGACGCCTTCTCCACGGACGTGTTCAGTCGGTCGAACGCGTCGGCATCGATCACCGGCCCCACCTGAGTCGCCATCTCCGACGGGTGGCTGACCACCACCTCTGTGGTCGCGGTGGACAGCCGGCGGACGAACTGGTCGTAGACACGATCCACCACGATGACCCGTGACGCGGCTGAGCACTTCTGGCCCGCATAGCTGAACGCCGAGGTCACGGTGGCCGGTACGGCCTGGTCGGGGTCGGCGTCCGAGTCGATCACCAGTGCGTTCTTTCCGCCCATCTCGGCGATGACGCGCTTGACGTGACGCTGCGACGGGCGGGTGATCGCAGCAACGTCGTTGATGTGGAGCCCGACCGACTTCGACCCGGTGAAGGCGATGACCGCGACATCAGGATGTTCGACGAGATGCGCGCCGACGTGCTCGCCATATCCCGGAAGGAACTGCAACACGCCGTCCGGAAGCCCCGCGGCCGTGAATGCCTCCACGAGCTGCCATGCCGTGGCCGGTGACTGTTCCGCCGGCTTCAGGATCGTGGGATTGCCCGCTACGAGCGCGGCAGCGGTCATCCCGCACGGGATGGCGAGTGGGAAGTTCCACGGCGAGATCACCACCGCGACACCCTTGCCCTGGTAGGTCAGACGGTTGCGCTCACCCGGCGGCGACTGCACTCGGCTCGCGGCCTCGCTGTCGAGGCGCAGGATCTCGCGGCCGTAGTACTCGCAGAAGTCGATGGCCTCACACACGTCCGCGTCGGCCTGGTCCCACGGCTTGCCCGCCTCGTACACCTCGACAGCCGCCAACCGGTTGCGACGTGCGCGCATCCACGCCGCGGCGCGGAACAGCACCGCGGCTCGGTCCGCAACCGGGGTCGAGCGCCACCGCTCGACCACCCGGACCGCGGCGTCGACTGCTGCATCGGCGTGCGTGGTGTCGCACGACGCGCTGCGGGCCACGACCCGCTCGAACCGGCCTGGATCGACGCTGTCGAGGGTCGGCGTGGTGCGCATCCGTTCGCCGTCGATCAGGGCGGGAACCTCGAGCACCGGTGCCGTCCCGGCCGCATCCACCGCGACAGCGAACGAGGCTCGCGTCCCGGTCCTCCTCCACTCCGACACCGGCTCCGGTGCATATGCCGCCGGGTCGGCCGGATCGGTCTCCTGGCGCACGGTCTCCAGGTCGCGATCGTGGACGGGCAGCACGTCGACATCGGGCGGAGCCAGCAGTGCGTCGAGTTGTCGGTCTTCGACGTACCGGTGACGCACGAAGCTCTCGTTGCTGGTGTTCTCGAGCAGGCGACGCACGAGGTACGCCATCCCGGGCACGAGCTCGCCGACCGGCGCGTACACCCGCAACCGAAGTCCGCTGCGCCGGACCGCCGCCTGCATCGGCTCGGCCATGCCGTAGAGCATCTGCACCTCGAACCCGGTGTCCGGTATGCCCTTCGCCCGGGCGTACGCGACTGCGTACGCGAGCGACCGCAGGTTGTGCGTACCGATCGCCGCGCGCACCTCGCCGTGGTGGTCATGCAGCAACCGAACACAACGTTCGAAGTTCGCGTCCGTCTCCGCCTTTCCCTCGTAGACAGGAACCGGCCATCCCGCCGCGCGTGCATGCACCGTCTCCGTGTCCCAGTACGCACCCTTCACCAGACGAATGGTGATCGGCTTGCGCCGTCCCGACGAGAAGGCGATGAGGTCCGTCAAATCGTCGTAGCTGTCCTTCGTGTACGCCTGTATGACGATGCCGGCCTCGATGTCGCGATGCTCGGGCTCGGTGAGCAGGTCACGGAACAACTGCAGCGTGAGATCCTTGGCGTCGTAGTGCTCCATGTCGAAGTGCACGAACGCACCCTGCTCACGTGCGAGCTGGAGCAGCGGGCGAATGCGCGCCTTGGCCTGCTCGAGCCCGACGTGGCGGGTGAGCGGTTCGTAGTGCGCGGCGAGCGCGGTCGGCTTGATGCTGACGTTGACGCGCGGGATGGGACCGAGGTCGTCGCGTTCGAGGTGATCGTCCGGAGCCCAGTGGCCAGAGGCTGACGCGAGCGCACGCATCAATTCGTCGACTCTGGTTGCGTACCGGTCGGCATCCTCGCCGACGATCGTCTTCTCACCCAAGAGGTCCACCGTCGCCGCCGACCCGGAGCGCCAGAGCCGGTGGAGCCCTTCGACCGCCTCGGCCGCCGTCTGGCCCACGATGAACTGCTCGGCCATGCGCATGATGTTGCGACGGGCCACGCGCGCCTCGATGGCTCGACCGAACGGCACACGCGCGGCAACGTCGACGCCGAGGTCGAGCACGCGCGGCACCGCGATGCCTTCGAAGTACTCGGACAGGTGGCGCGCGACGTCCTCGTTGTCTGCGAGGGCTGGGAACACATCGACGAACCGGAACAGTTGCGTCTTGAACTCAGGTCGGGCCATCGCCCAGTCGAGCATCCGCTCGCTCCACCAGGACATGCGGAACACCTTCGAGCGCTCGCCTGCCCCCAGCTCAGCCAGCTGACGAGCGATGTCGGAGACAGCGCCCTCGAGCGAGCGGGTCACCGCGTCACGGTACCCCCGGGTCGCCGATCCTCAGGCGACACCCGACGGTCACGAGGCCAGTTCGCGTTGCAGCGGCGTGCGGAAGCGCGGAGCGACCCGCGCCGAGCCGAGCCACGACGAGAGACGCTCCACCTCGTCGTCAACGGCCGTCGTCCCTTCGGTCCCGACATCCTCCAACAGGCGGTAGACGATCTCGCCGTTCTCTCGCTGCGTCCATCCACCGACGACTCGGCTGTCCCACCACACCGTCGGGCCGGCGTTACCCGATCGGTCGAACAGCTGCGGGCCGTGCGGCCCGAGGAACCAACCGCGCTCCGTCCACCCCATGACGGTCGTGTCCAGGCTCGGAAGCAACGCTGCGAAGGGCGCGACAGATCGGACCGGAGCAACGTCGTCCGCGAGCACGATGCCCGTACCGACGCCGACCTCGACCTCCTCGACCTCGAGCGCCGACAGCGCACGACGAACGTCGCTGACCGTCCAACCGGTCCACCACCTGACATCGCCGATGGTGCCCGGGCCGTACGCGCGCAACCAACGTTGGACGAGCGCGGCGCGCGCCGTCGCCACGGGAGGCTCCTCGGTGACTGTCGGCAGCCATGACGACATCGGCGCCCATCGGTATTGGCTACTCGTCCACGTACCGCGGGGGCGACCGCGCACGATCTGACCATCGGCCGCCAGCAGGAACAGCACACGCGTCGACGCACTGATCCGTCCCGCCCACTTCTTCCCTGCGCCGAACTCGACCTGTGCTCGAAGTGCCGGCACGGAGCGGCTCAGCTCCGCGGCTGTTGCCTCACCCCGCGCACGCAGCGCTCGAAGCGTTGCCTGCTCAGCCTCGCAGAGCCAGCCCACCGGATCGGGAGTGATCCCGGCTTGTTCGACGAGGTCGAGCCACCGTTTCCGTTCGCGCACCGCGATCGCGCGAGTGCTGCTGGCGTGCACGATCGGAACGAGGTCGACTGGTACGACATGCACGGTCCGGCGCATGCCCAGCATCCGGACGAGGGAGCGTGCCTCGTACATCTCGTGCTCAATCGATTCGACGGTCGCCCCCCGCACGCGCGCCGCGAGACCGAGAAAGACTGACGCCGGATCCGTCGAGTGCACGGCGACGAGATCGCGCACCGCGGTTGGTACGTCGGCCGCCCGTTCCTTCGTGGCGAGGTGATGCCGGCGCGCAAGCCGAGCGCGACGCTGCTCGTCGCTTATCCGCCGCGTACGGGATGGCACCCGACGGTCAGCGGTCGGAGGGCTGCGTCGTCGGCCCGACGTGCTTGTCGAGCCAACCGCACATGGGCTGCGCCGCGTGCAACAGATCGACGACGCGCTTCTTTGCCTGCACGGAGCCGAGCCACGCACCGGCAGGCCAGTGCTTCCACGCGATCAGCCCCTTCTGGCGGAGGAGATCGACCCGCGGATGATCCTTCGGATAACCCTTGGGCGCCGTCTTCAAAGCATCGTGCCCGGTGACCTCGATCTTCGCCTTCTCGAGCGTTTTCACGAGCTTCTCGAGCTCCTTACCCGTGCGGTCTTCATCAATGGCGCGCCGGAAGCGGTCCAGTTGGTCGCTGGCCATCACGTAGTAGCCGGACCCCGCGCCGAGCCCGTCGGCCGAGAAGCTGATGTAACCGCCCTCGCTGAGCGTCGCAGCGATGTTGGTCTTGTACGGCGACTTGTCACGACTGAACCGCACGTCTCGGTACGGCCGAAAGATCCGGCCTTCACCGAACTCGGGCTGGAGGTCCTCGAGTAGGTCGTTCATCGGCCGCAGCACGAGGTGCTCGTAGTCGGCCTTGTGGTCCTGCCAGTACACCTTCGAGTTGTCGGCCTCGAGGCCCTCGAAGAACGCGAGTGCCTCCGATTTCCATCCGCGAAATGTCACGCCGAGACGCTATAGCGGCGATTGCTAGCTGAGCTGGAACGGCGGGTACTCGTCGGTGAGCAGGAGGAAGTATGTCTGCACCCGCAGGTACCACCGGTAGACGTTCAGCACGAAGTCACGGAGGCCCGTGGGCCAACGACCGGTGAATAGCACCGCGAAGAACCCGATCAGGGCGACGACGGCAGCCGCGATTCCCAACAGTACGAGCACGATGACGTGTGGGATCACGAGAATGAGCCGAAAGCCGACCGTCAACCGGTTGCGGTCGGTGAGCTCCGGACGGAACTCGACCGTGCTACGGGCATCCTCGCCGTGATCGGACGGCGACATCGTGAACGCGAACGGTGGATACTCCTCGCGCATGAACGCCGCGAACGGGTAGACGCGCAACTCGTAGCGCATCCACATCGACTGGATGTTCGCGAACGACTCGGGCAGCTTGCCGGTGAACACGATGGCGAACCACGAGATCACTGCGATCACCTCGCCGAGGATGCGCAAGGCGTACAGCACCGCGTAGTGAGGTATGGCGAGCAGCCAGTTCACCAATGGACGCCAGTTCGCCACCTTCTCCGGGGGATCGAACGTGAACGTCGCCGGATAGCCCCCATTCGAGGGCTCGACAACCGCTGGCGTGTCCGTCACACCGCGTTCATCGAGCCGTACCCGTTCCCGCGAATGTGGAAGTCATAGCGACCACCTTCCATGTGGAATCCGAACTGGGTATAGCTCCACTCGATCGTGCCGGGCAACTGCGCCGAGTTGCCGTACGGCACCGCATCTCCGAACGTTCCCTTGATGGTGTAG
This sequence comes from Acidimicrobiales bacterium, assembly GCA_036257895.1. GTDB lineage: Bacteria > Actinomycetota > Acidimicrobiia > Acidimicrobiales > JACDCH01 > DATAES01. The sequence continues at coordinate 1,019 of DATAES010000212.1, read as the reverse complement.
CTCGTGCCAGCGGCGCTGTAGTCCATGATCGCCCACATGTAAGCGTCGTAGAGATAGAGGCCTGGATGTTCTGCTGAGGTACCTCCGAATGTCCAGGTGACCCCCACCCGCATCTTCGAGCCTGTCGACGCGCCCCACCATTCCTTCGCGCGGTTCGTCCACTCTCGGGAGAGTGTCAGGGTGTGCTGCTTGGAGTTCGCCCAGTCGAGATGGTTGGGTTGCACGCCGTTCGGGCAGCCGAATGCGCGGGTCCCCATGTCATGCCTCTCGCCGCTGGCGAAGAGCGTCGCCGTGTCCTTCACCGCGTTCCAGACGTCTCCGATGTCGCCCATCTCAGGCCTCCCCGCTGTCCGATGGACCCGTGGCCTGCGAGTCGTCGAGCACCTCGCCGGCATGTGCGTGCTGGAGATCGTCGACGCCGGCACCCTGGTAGAAGGCTGACCGCACATGCTCGGCCACCTGCTCGGCGGGAGCTGGCTCGGCATTCGTGTCCCCGACGGCCTTGACTTCTTGCTCGGTGGGCTGCTGTTCCTCGGGCATCTCGGGCCACCCCTTCGGTAACTGGTGCGGCCCCCGCGCGGGGGCAATGTGATGGTGCCCTGCCGGCAGGTACCGCGTCCCGACTGCTCGGTCACCCGATGGCGCGGTGTTTGCGCACTTTCGGGCAGGTGCTCTTCAGACGGATCGGTGGTCAGTCGTCGATCAGGAGCTCGCCAGTGTGAGCGACGCTGTCAGCGACGTCGCGGAGTTTGACGTTGCGGCGCTGTGATGCGCGTCTCAGCTCGTCGAACGCTTCGTCCGCGCTGAAACCGTGACGGGCCATGAGTATGCCTTTGGCTTGTCCGATGACGTCGCGATTCTCCAGCGCTGTCTGCAAGTTCTGGGTGAGGTTGTACGTGCGCCAGTAGACCTCCGTGTTGGCGATGGCAACGGCGGCCTGTTCGGCGAACAGCGTGCCCCGGTCATGGTCCTGTGCGGTGAAGGCCGACGGCTTGCGAGCGTAGAGATTGAATGCCCCT
>DATAES010000211.1:0-31817 GCA_036257895.1 Acidimicrobiales bacterium | reverse complement strand
CGAGCATGACCTGGCACCGCTCGTGGTCTGTCAGCATCTCGAGCACGTCCCGGGCCTGGCTGTTGATCGGCCCCACCCGCACGGCGTCGAGCAACGCCCGGGCCGACAGCAGGAACGTGATGGCGTGGCCCGCCGCGGGAGCGTCGAGGATCAGCAGATCCACCTTGCCGGTCCGCTCGAGCTGCTTGACCTTGCCGAGGATCAGGATGTCCTTGATGCCCGGCGCCGCCGTTGCCACGACGTCGAGCGCGCCGGACGAGACGAGTCGCCGCGAGATCCTCGACATGCCGTGGTCACGGAGGTACTCGAGCAGCGCATCGTCGGGGGTCAGGGTCCGTCCCCGGATGTCGGCTGCCCCTTCCGGTCCGCCCCCTGGCGAGAGCGTGACCTCTTCGTAGGTGAGCGGCTCGCGCCCGAACAGGCTGGCCAGACCCGACTTGCCCTCGACCTCGACGATGAGCGTCGACAGGCCCGATCGTGCCGCGGCGCGGGCGAGCGCGGCCGAAACCGTCGTTTTGCCCACGCCGCCCTTCCCGGCCACGATGACGAGGCGGGATGCAGCGAAGAACTGCGCTGGATCCACGGTCAACCCTTCGGAGCGAGCGTGCGCAATCTACCCAGAGGGCTCGCCTGCCTCGGCATCGTGTTGGTGCTGGCCGGCGTTGTCGCCCCGTCTGCGGTTGCGCAACAGCCCGCGCCGGCTCCCGCCCCCGCGGCGACCGACGACGACGGCCTGGTGACGGTGATCCAGGTGAGCGGGTACCTCGACCCGATCGAGGTCAGCTTCATCGAACGCTCGGTCGAGCAGGCCGAGGCCGACCAAGTGGATGCGCTCGTCATCCAACTCGACAGCCCAGGCAGCGTGGTCGACGACGCCGCGCTCGACCGGGTCGTCGGGCGGGTGCGTGACGCGAAGGTCACGGTCGGCGTCTGGGTCGGCCCGTCGGGCGCGGCGGCGTCGGGCGGCTCGGCGCGGGTGGTGGAAGCGGCGAAGTACCGCGGCCTCGCGCCCGGCAGCCGCCTCGAAATGGACGGCCAGCACATCGGTGCCGACGAAGCATTCCGTACCGGCAAGACCAACATCCCTGCCAGCTGCGACCGTCCAAGGGGCTCGACGGAAGGGTGTTCCGCGACCATCGGCGACTTCGTTGTCAGCATCCCCGGCGTACCGGTGAAGGAGATCACCGTTGGCGACCAGACGCGGAAGGTGCCCGCGGGCCAGACGCGCTTCTCGCAGGTGTCCCTCCTCGACCGCCTCATGCACTCGGTCGCGAGCCCCCCGGTCGCCTACCTGCTGTTCGTCATCGGCATGGCTCTGCTCTTGTTCGAACTCTTCACGGCCGGTGTCGGTGTGGCCGGCGTGGTTGGTGCGGGCGCGTTCCTCCTCGGGTGCTACGGCCTGGGCGTGCTGCCGACGCGTGGCATCGGGGTCGCGCTGTTGGTGTTCGCGATGGTCGGGTACGCGGTGGACATCCAGACCGGCGTGCCGAGGGTGTGGACCGGCATCGCCACCGTCTCGTTCGTGCTCGGGTCCCTGACGCTGTACGACGGGATAGTGCTGTCATGGATCACGCTGCTGGCCGGCATCGTCGGCATGACCATCGCCATGCTCACGGGCATGCCGGCAATGGTGCGGGCCCGGTTCTCCACCCCCACGATCGGGCGCGAATGGATGATCGGCGAGCAAGGCGAAGCCCGCACGCCGGTGTCTCCCGAAGGGGTTGTCGAGGTGCACGGGGCGCCGTGGCGGGCGCGGACAAACCGGGCCACACCGATCGGCGCGGGTGATCCGGTGCGAGTTGCAGCCATCGACGGACTAGTCCTCGACGTCGAGCCGCTTGCCGGAGCGGCCCGCGACTACCGGGAGCGACGTTCGTCACGCCCGTCGTGACCTGCGCTTTCGTCCCGCCCGTAACGTCTCGTGCTCTCGAATTCACCCTTGCTCATCGGAATTTGGCGGTTGTAGGGTCGCCTCGCCGTCAAAGGGGGACGGGGATGAGTGCACTCCGCACGGACGATGCGTGGCAGGCGAAAGCCGCGTGCCGCGGTCCGCAGGCAATTGTGTTCTTTCCGCCGTCGCATTTCGAGCGCAAGGACGAGAAGCTCGAGCGTGAGGGTCGCGCCAAGGAAATCTGCACGACCTGCTCGGTTCGCCTCCCCTGCCTCGAGTACGCGGTGCGGATCAAAGAGCCACATGGCATCTGGGGTGGGCTGAACGAGATCGAGCGCAAGCAACTCCTCTCCCACCGAGGCCTGTAGCAACCAGTCGTCTCGCCTGCCGCGCCTTGGACGTGAGCGGGCTGGTTGGTCCGCGCCTTCCCGGTCTGCTCAGGGTTCGGGCAGACGCGGCCCGGCGATCCTGACATCGCCCCGACGGCGCGTGATGCCGCGGCTGTCGAGAATCGTCAGCAGCGGAACCGCCCACTTCCTCGTCGTCCCCAAGTGCGCCCGGACGTCGGCCACGGCAACACCCTCGGGCGTCGCCGCGAGCATGGCGGCGATCGCATGAGCCGCCTCGTCGATGGCCGCGGGCGCGAACCACACTCCGTCCTGTTCGACGACGAGCTCGCGCCGAACGAGCTCGCGCAGCTCGACTGGCTCGACGCCGAACTCGGTCGGCGACGGCGGCCGGAACAGCTGTGCTTCGAGCGCGGCCACGTACGGGTGGCCGGCGAGTGGGTCGGCGGCACCGGGCCGGACAACACGGCCGCCGGCAACCACGACTTCGCCTTCGGCCGCGAGCATCTCGAGCACCGCCCGGTCGCGATCGTCGAGCGGCGCGACGTCGAGACCGAGCCGCCCCGCGGCCTCGACGCCCGCGATCACGCGTTCACGTGCCGCGGCGAGCGCCTTCGGGTCGACCACCCAGGTGCCGACTGTCGGTCCGTGCCCCTCGCCGGTCAAGCGCTCGAGCTCGGTCACCGTGACCCAGCCGCGCTCGGCCACCACCCGGTCGACGGATCGGTCGGGATGGGCTTGTGCGGCCCGCGCGATCGGGTCGACGTCGAGGATCTCGCCGCCCCCGACCGTCTCGGATCGGCCGTTCTCACGCAGGACGTAACGATCACCCGGTAGGAGCGGCAGCGCGCTCGATAGGTGCAGTCGAGCGAATCCGTCATCGCCAGGAGCGAGCGTGCCCGGCCCGAGAATCCGAAGTCGCACGGCGTGCTCGCCGCTGCCGATGTAGGCGACGAAGGCGCCGCGGCGCGAAACGTCGTGGTCGAGTGAGTCGAGAACGTTGAGGGAGGCGTCGAACGTCTGTGTGCGGTGCCACTGCCCGGAGCGGACGATGGCGTCACCGCGGCCGACCTCGTCGTGGTGGACGCCGACGAGGTTCACCGCGGTCCGGTTGCCCGGTCCGATCGACTCGTATGACGCGCCGAGGGATTGCAGCCCGCGCACGCGGACAGAATTTTCGACACGCCCGCGAAGGAGCGCGAGCTCGTCGCCAACTCGCAGCGCTCCGCCGGTCAGGGTGCCGGTCACGACGGTGCCTGCGCCCGATGCCGCGAACGAACGGTCGACCCAGAGGCGCGGTCGGTCGCGGTCGACTGCGGCCGGGGTGCTGTCCACGAGGCGATCGAGCGCCAGTCGCAACGGACCGAGCCCAACACCACTCGGGGCGTCGACGGCGACGATCTCGGCGACCTCGAGGAATGTCCCCGAGACGTGATCGGTGATGTCGAGGCGCGCAAGCTCGACGTACTCATCGTCGACCGAGCCGACTTTGGTGAGCGCGATGACCCCGTGGCTCACGCCGAGCAACTCGAGGATGCGGAGGTGCTCCTCCGACTGGGGCTTCCAGCCTTCGGTGGCGGCGACCGCGAACAGACACGCATCGACCGCGCCGACACCCGCGAGCATGTTCTTGAGGAAGCGGACGTGGCCGGGGACGTCGACGAATGCGACGCCGTTGCCGGATGGCAGCGTCGTCCAAGCAAAGCCGAGATCGATGGTCAGGCCGCGTCGCTTCTCCTCGGTGAACCGGTCCGGATCCATGCCCGTGAGCGCAAGGACCAGCGTGGACTTCCCATGGTCCACGTGGCCTGCGGTGGCGACGACTCGCATCGGGCCTCAGCGGCTGTCGAGCAGCAGCGACTGGACCGACAGGCCGATCGGTCCCGCCTCGTCGTACAGATTGCTCCCGGCGATACCGATGCCGTCGGGTTCGTACCGGCTGCGTGCATCGAGGCACACCCACTCGCCGACCGGCAGGCGCGTGAGGTGGATCGTGAGGTCGGGATTGATGAACAGAAGCTCGGCCATCACGTCGAGACCGCTGATGCCGTTCCCGAAATCGGCGGCGGCGGCAACGCGTTGAAGCGGCGACGGCACTTCGTCGGGGACGAGCGGCAACCGCAGCCGGATCCAATCGGTCGCCGGTCCCGGGACGCCGAAGTCGCCCCGCACGAAGCGGTGCTCCACCCCCTTGTTGTGAAACGCCTCGTACGGGTCCAGCGAGCGATCGGGCTCCAGGCCCTCTTCCGGTCCGGCGGGCCGGTCGATGGGTTGCTCGGGGACCGTCAGCTGTTTCGTGCGGATGGCGAGCACAGCCGCCGTCGCGACCACGGTGCCGTCGTGGTCGATGCGGGCTTCGGCGATACGGATGTTGCGGCCTTCTCGGGTCAACCGGGCGGCAACATGCAACGGCGCGACCGGGACCGGTCGCAGCAAGTCGACCGTCAACCTGGCGGGCTGCAACGGCCACAGCAACGGTTCGACCGCCATCGCGAGAAGGGCGGCGGTCGGGCCCCCGTGGAGCGCGCTCGGATCCCATGGTCCGCGTGCGAGCTCGGTCGGCATCCATGTGTCGCGCCCGGCCTGGACGAACAGCGAGCTCACTGCACTCCCTTGAGCGCGTGAGCGACGAGATCATCGTCACTCGGGTCGACCGTACGCAGATCGAGCACCGTGCGGTCGTCCTCGACGCGGGCGACGATCGGCTTCGGCTCGGCGGCGCGTAAAGCAGCCGTCACGTCGCCGTCGAGCGCGATTCCGGCCGAAGGGATCTCCACGCCGGGAACAGTGCCGCCACCTGTCACCGATGCACACGCGACGACCTCGCCCGCGTCGAGCGCCTCGGCACGGCGACGGAGTCCGTCGACCGCGGCAGTCGCCATCCGCCAGAACGGGAGTGAAGCGCCGTCGCGAGCGAGGTAGGCCATGGCGACCTGCTGCAGCGCGGCGAGCACGAGCCCGCCGGGGCGCAGAGCCCGGTACAACGGATGCCCAGCGCAACTGTCGACGAGCTCGGCGCGGCCCACGAGGATTCCGGCCTGTGGACCTCCGAGAAGCTTGTCGCCGGAGAACACGACCAGCGCCGCGCCCGCTGCGAGCGTCTGGCGCACGGCGGGCTCGTCGCGCAACCACGGTGGGGGACCGTCGGCCAGCCACGGACAGGCGGCGTCGAGCAACCCGGATCCGAGGTCGACCACTACGGGAGGCCCGACCCCGGCGAGTGGCTCGACAGCAGTGTCCTCGGTGAATCCTGAGATGCGGTAGTTCGACTGGTGCACCTTGAGGATCAGCTCAAGGTCCGGAGCGACCTTCTCGTAGTCGGCGATGCGTGTTCGGTTGGTCGTCCCGACCTCGATCAGGCGCGCCCCGGATTCGTGCATGACATCAGGAATGCGAAAGCCGCCACCGATCTCGACGAGCTCGCCGCGCGACACGGCGACCCCGTGGCCGCGCGCCAGCGCGGCCAGCGCGAGCAACACCGCCGCCGCACCGTTGTTGACGACGAGCGCCGCCTCTGCGCCACAGGCTCGGGCGAGCAGTGTCCCGGCGTGGTCGCGGCGCGACCCCCGCTTGCCGTTGGCCAGCGACAGCTCGAGGTTCGTGTAGTCGGCCGATTGTGTGACGCCGAGTGGTGCGCGCCCGAGGTTCGTGTGCAGGAGCACGCCGGTCGCATTGACGACCGGACGCAACAGCGCGTGGCGAGTCGCCTCGGCGATCTCCCGCGCGTCTTCCGGGCGTCCCGACGCGATCGCGGCGCGTGCGGCATCCACCAGCAACGGGTGAGGAAGGTGGACGTCCGTGATCGAGCGGGCGAGTGCATCGACAGAAGGCGGCCGCACGGCCGCGCATGCTACGAGTTGCGATCGCCTCTCACGCTCTTCTCGAAATTGCGTGCGAGGTGGCCCTATAGGGGCCAGTTCGAACGCCGAAACGAATGGGTCAGGCGGTGATCGCGGTCACGGCGTGCAGTTCGCGATGGGAGATGACGTGATCGACCATCCCGTAGGCGAGGGCTTCGTCGCCGCGCATGATGTAGTCCCGGTCGGTGTCGGCGACGATGCGTTCGAGCGGCTGACCGGTATGGCGGGACAGGATCTCGTTCATCCGCTGGCGCATGAACGCCATCTCTTTCGCCGCGAGCTCGACATCAGTGGTCTGACCCTGCGCGCCACCGTGGGGTTGATGGATCAAGATGCGCGCGTTGGGCAGTGCGAGACGCTTGCCCGGCGTGCCCGCGGCCAGCAGCACTGCCGCGGCCGAGGCCGCTTGCCCGACACAGATCGTGCTGATCGGACACTGGATGAACTGCATCGTGTCGTAGATCGCGAACAGACCCGTCATGTCGCCGCCGGGCGAGTTGATGTAGAGCTGTATCTCCTTGTCGGTGTCCTCTGCCTCGAGGTGCAGCAGCTGCGCCGTCACCAAGTTCGCCACGGTGTCGTCGAGCTGGCTGCCGAAGAACACGATGCGGTCCTTCAGCAACCGTGAGTAGATGTCATAGGCGCGCTCACCGCGGTTGGTCTGTTCGATGACGGTCGGAATCAACATGCGTGCGGTCCTCTCGGTTTCTTCCTCGTTGATGTGCAACTAAACAGTTGCACATAACCAGTTACTTGTGCAACCGAGGAGTTGCACTATGCTGGCGGGATGCACGTCGAACGTGAAGTCGTCCTCGATGCCAGCCGAGACGAGGCCTGGCACCTGCTCACCGATCCCGATGAGCTCGCAGCGTGGCTCGGCACACCGATCTCGTTCGACCTTCGGCCGGGAGGCGTCGCTGCCTACATCGAGCCCGACGGCACCGTCCGGCACGCCGTCATCGAGCAAGTTCGCGAAGGCGAGCTCTTGTCGTTCGTGTGGTGGGAGGCCGACGAGGGTGTGGAGAGCCGGGTGGTGTTCGATCTCACACCGGTCGAGCACGGCACCAAGGTCGCCGTCACCGAGACACGCGCGTCCGTCGCTGGCGGCAGCCGGCGGATTCCGCTCGGCGCGCTGTGGGACGACCGCCTCTTCGATCTCGAGCGTCACTGCATCACGCGCCAGTTCGCCCTGGCGTGAGCTCGTCGGCGGATCACGTCTTCGCCGCCCTCGGCGATCCGACCCGACGCGCCGTCCTCGCGCTCGTGGGCCAGCGCGGCCCCTTGACCGCGACCGAGCTCGCCGAGCGTCTACCGGTCAGCCGCCAGGCCGTCATGAAGCATCTCGACCAGCTCCGTACGGCCGGGCTGGTGGCGAGCGAGAAGGACGGGCGAGCCGTGCGCTATCTCCTGCGGGCCGAACCCCTCGATGACGCGGCGGCGTGGATGGCACGGGTCGGGTCGGCGTGGGACCGCCGGCTCGCAGCCCTGTCGAATCGCGCGAAAGCAGTCAGATGAACGCGATGACGGGCTGATTGCGCTCCGGCGTGGGAGCGTTGAGGGTGGTGGTTCGCAAGATCGTCCGTGGCTTCGCCAGCCTGCTGGTGTTGGTCATCACGCCGATCGTGTGCGTGGCGGTCGTGCTCGCCACCCTGATCTTCATGCCCTTGCCGGCCACGCTGCCCCAGGCGCGGCCCGGTGTCGAGTCGAGCACGACCCACGTGTTGGATGCCGACGGCAACGAGATCGGCATCTACAAGCAATTCGACACGAACATCCCGGTCAACCAGGGCGACATCCCGCAAGTACTGAAGGACGCCGTGGTCTCCGCAGAGGACAAGCACTTCTACGACCACGGCGGCGTCGACGTCGGTGCGACGGTCAGAGCGCTGATCGACGACTTGCGCAGCGGCGAAGTCGTGCAGGGCGGCTCGACGATCACCCAGCAGTACGTGAAGAACGCGTTCACGAACGGCGAACGCACCATCGGACGAAAGGTCCAAGAAGCCATCCTGGCAAGCCAGCTCGATCGCCAGCTCGACAAGGACACGATCCTGTACCGCTACCTGTCGACGATCTACTTCGGGAGCGGCTCTTACGGCGTCGGCGCAGCCGCGCAGACCTATTTCCGGCTGCCGGTCGGCCAGCTCGGCCTGTCCGAGGCAGCGCTGCTCGCCGGCGTGATCCCGTCGCCGAGCAAGTACTCCCCGCTGGTCGACCCTGCAGCAGCCGAGCAGCGCCGTCGCTTCGTGCTCGACGAGATGCTCGGCCAGGGCCGCATCAGTCAGGCCGCGCACGATCTGGCGCTCCAGGTACCGATCTGGTTGGCGATCAACGGCCCGCCTCCCGGCCCCGCGACCGTCGTGTACCCGCCTGAACAGGGACAGTCGACGCAGCCATGGTTCACCGACTACGTCCACTCATGGCTCGAGATGCACCTGCCCGGTTGCCAGTTGCGCGCGTGCCCATTGCTCGACAAGGGCGGCTTACGCGTCGTCACGACGCTCGACCCTCGGCTGCAGCAGGCGGCGGAGGAAGAGGTCGCGACCACGATGGGCAAGAACGATGTCGAGCTGCAGATGTCGCTCGTCTCGGTCGAGCCGCCGACCGGCTTCGTCAAGGCGATGGTCGGAGGCCGCGACTGGGGGTTCTCCCAGGTCAACACCGCGCTGGCCCCGCGACAGCCGGGCTCGTCGTACAAGCCCTTCGTCTTGGCGACCGCGTTCGAAGCGGGCATCCAGCCGTCGAAGGTGTACTCGGGCGCGCCGTTGCGCCTACCGGACGGGACGACGATCCAGAACTATGGCGGCGAAGCGTTCGGCAGACTCGACATCCGCAACGCAACATGGCACAGCGTCAACGGTGTCTTTGCACGACTCGTGCTCGACGCGGGTGTCGACAAGACGATGGCGATGGCCCAGCGTCTCGGCGCCGACATGCCTGCGTACGATCCCGCCGTGTACGGCGCGAGCGTCGCGCTCGGCGTCACCGACGTATCGCCCTTGCAGATGGCATCCGCGTACGGCGTGTTCGCCGACCACGGCAAGCGGGCACCGCCGACACCGGTGCTGCAGGTCTTCGATCGCGACGGCAACGTGATCCTCGACAACACACATGCCGCCGATCAGGCACAGCCGGTCGTATCGGACGTTGTTGCCGACAACGTCACCGACGTCCTGCGCGGGGTGCTGATCTCGGGCACCGCAGCGGGCAAGGGACTGGGGGCGCAGCCCGCCGCGGGCAAGACCGGGACGGCGGAAGATGCAGCCAACGCCTGGTTCGTCGGGTACACACCCACCCTGTCGACGGCGGTGTGGATGGGACATCTGCATTGTGGTGCCGGACCTGCGTGCGCCTTGCGTGGCATCAACGGTGTGCGCGAGGTGACCGGCGGGACGATCCCTGCTTCGACATGGCAGCGCTACATGAAGCGAGCGCTCGACGGAGTGCCGGTGACCGAGTTCAACCAACCGCCGCCGATCCAGCCGCCGGCAAGTGCGGTGAAGGAAGACCCTCGCAAGGGGTTCGACCCCGGCAACCGTCGCTACCCGTCAGACGTGCCAGGCGAGGGTCCGTACGTGTACAGCGTCCAGACCCCCGACGCCCAGGCACCCACGCCGTCGACGAGCGTGCCGTCAGCTTCACCGACGGTGCCATCGACGACCTCCCCCGCGGCAGCGCTCGGGAACTAGCGGGACAGGGTCAACCCGGCTGAGGATTGCCGTTCGGGCAACGGAGGACGGTGTCGCACGACAGGCGCACGAGCGGCGCGAAGAACACCGATTCCGGTTGGAAGCCCAGCGGCGAGTACGTGCGCGATGCAACCGCCACGACCTCCCCGTCGGAGTTGATGAGCGGTCCGCCCTGGAACTGCGAACCCACCGGAGCGTCGTGCTGCAAGCCGTCGGCGGACACGTCGGCAACGAACCCTTGCGTGATCGCTGCGCCCGTCGAGCCGAGACCGGAGATCGCGAAGAGGCGGTCGCCGATCTTCGAAGGCGGATCGCCTGTCGCCCAGGGCAGCGGCGGAAGGCTCGGCCGGTCGACGCTCAACAGCGCGAGGTCGTGCGCGGGATCCCACGTGAACACCGTCGCGGGCAGGTCTTCCTCGCCCTGTTTGCGCAAAGTGACCTCGGGCCCCGGTTGCTGCGTCGCGGCCTGGATCGTCGTGTACGACGCGAGCAGGAATGACGACTTGTCGTCGGAGAACACCACGAACGCGGAGCCGACCGACGGCGCACCTGCCTGATCCAGCGTGCTGACGAACCACACCGATGGCTTCGCCTTGTCGAGCAGACCGGTGAGAGTGGAGCCGCTGGCGGCGAACTTCTGGAGCTCGTCGAGCTGGTTGCGGATGTCCTGCTTGGCGCTGTCGCCTTCGGCCTGCACGACCTTCTTCGCCGCGTCGAGCTGATCACCGAACCCGCCGACGAAGGTGTCGACCTTGCTCACGGTCTGTTCCTGGCGTGACTCGTAGTACGCGTACAGCACGGCGCCGCTGAATGCGGCAGCGACCCCCATGAAGAAGAGCAGGACGGATACGCCGAGCACGGTTCTCGGAAAAATTCGTCGAGGCCGGGTCACACGCTTGGGCGTCTCACCGCCCGAAGGCTCTGAGACCGGGGCGGCGGCCTCCTCCGTCCTCATCGAGCAGACCGTAGCGAACGGTACGATTTGCGGATGCTCGCCCTCTTGGTGGTGCTGTTCATCGCCGAGTTGTGGGTGATGGTCCAGGTGGCGTCCGCCATCGGCGCGCTCCAAACGGTCGGGCTCCTCATCGCGATCACGATCGTCGGCATCTGGGTGGTAAAGCGCCAAGGTGTCGCAGTGCTCGGCCGGCTGCAGAACACCATCGCCGAGGGAAAGGTCCCCCACCGTGAGCTCGTCGACGGGTTCCTCATCCTCGCGGCCGGGATCCTGCTCATCCCACCGGGTTTCATCACTGATGCGATTGGGATCGCCCTCCTCCTGCCGCCGGTGCGGGTCGGCATACGGGCGTTGTTCATGAGAAGCCTCCGCCGGCGAGGGTCGCTCGCCGTGCGGGTCATCGACGGATTCGGGCGGCGAGTCGTCTACCGGGATGTCGAGTCCCGTGAAACACGCTCCCGCGACGTCACGCCCGACGAGTGGGAACAGGGTGGTGGGCCCGGGTCACGCCAACCACCCGAGCTCGAGCCTTGACCGCACCTGAGTCGGTGCCTGTGCGCGAGGCGGCAACTGTCGCCGTGGTGCGCGACGACGCCGACGGTCTCGAGGTCTTCATGGTCCGCCGCACGATCGACGCCGTCTTCTCACCGGGCGCGCATGTCTTTCCGGGAGGAGCCCTCGACCCCGAGGACCGGATGGCGGCGGTCGAGCCTCGGTGCGACGGGTTCGACGACGCCACCGCGTCCGCGATGCTCGGCGTGCCCGCTGGCGGCCTCGGCTACTTCGTCGCTGCGGCGCGGGAATGCTTCGAAGAGGCGGGACTCCTGCTTGCTCGCCGCGACGGTGATCTCGTCACCGACGTCGACCGCTACGCCGACCATCGCGATGCGCTGAATGCCGGCGAGCGTTCGCTCCTCGAGGTCTGCGCCGCGGAGTCGCTGACGCTTGCCGTCGACCTCCTGATGCCGTTCGGGCACTGGATCACACCCATCGGACCACCGCGTCGCTTCGACACCCGCTTCTTCGTGGCCCCTGCGCCGCCGGGACAGGACCCGAGCCACGACGGGTGGGAAACGACGGAAGGAGTGTGGATGCGACCGGCCGACGTGCTCGCCGCGGCCGATCGAGCGGAAGTCGACCTCATCGAGCCGACCCGCCACACCTTGCAAGCTCTCGCTACCTACGACGCCGTCGACGACGTGTTCGCAACCCAAGGCTCCCCGTGATCGTGTTGTTGGTCTCGCTTCGGCTGCGCCTGCGCTCGACGAGCGGCCGGACGCTGGCGCTTCCCCGGCCGCGGTCGATCCGGCGGCCCATCGAGGGCACGCCGTGATCGAACCTGACAAGCCGGCGCCGAAGCCGCTGGTGACCGGAGTGGCGTCGGCCCTCAGCCCGATGGTGCGACGCGTCCTCGCGCCGAACCCGGGTGTCATGACGGGGCCCGGTACGAACACCTACCTGGTGGGGATCGACGAGGTGGCCGTCATCGATCCGGGCGTTGACGACGAATCCCACCTGGATGCGATCGTCGGTTGTGGCGGTGACCGGATCCGCTGGATCCTGTGCACGCACACGCATCCGGACCACTCGCCGGGAGCAGCTCCGCTCAAGAAGCGAACGGGTGCCGAGGTGCTCGCGTTCACGTCGCGCGATGGGCTCGAAGTCGACACCCAGATCACCGAAGGGTTTCGCATCGAAGCGACCGAGTTCCGGCTCCGTGCACTGCACACACCGGGTCACGCGTCCAATCACTTGTGCTACCTGCTCGAGGAGGAACAGCTTCTCTTCTCCGGCGATCACATCATGCAGGGATCGACCGTCGTGATTGCTCCGCCCGACGGCGACATGGCGGCGTATCTCGAGTCGCTGGAGCGGATCCGATCGATGCGACTGCGTTTCATCGCGCCCGGTCATGGACATTTGATCGACGAACCGCGCGCGGTCGTCGACGACTACATCCGCCATCGTCTCGAACGTGAGCAACAGGTCGTTGCCGCTCTGGTTGCCGGCGACAGAACGACGGTCGACATCGTGGCGCGGCTCTATCCCGACCTCATCGAAGAACTGGTGCCTCGCGCGAAACAGACCGTCCATGCTCATCTGCGCAAGCTCGCGACCGAGGGCCGGGTGACGACGAAGGACGTCGACGACGCGGATGGTGAATGGTCCCCGACGCGCAGCCGCGGGTGATGCGGCAGCCGATCCTGTCGGCACGCGGTGTGCGCAAGACGTACCGGACCGCGGCGCACGACGTCGAGGCACTTCGTGGGATAGATGTCGACATCACTCCTGGTGAACTCGTCGTCGTCATGGGCCCGTCGGGCAACGGCAAGACGACGATGCTCAACTGCCTGTCCGGCCTCGACAGCATCGACGGCGGCACGGTGCTCGTCGACGGTGTCGACATCCACGACCTCCCGGACTCCGAGCGGACGGCGCATCGCGCCCGGCGGATGGGTTTCGTGTTCCAGAGCTTCAACCTGATCCCTGTCTTCACCGCGCTGGAGAACGTCGAGTTGCCGCTCTTCGTGATCGGCATGAAGGGCAAGGCGGCGCGTGAACGGGCCACGCTGATGCTCGAACGGGTCGGGCTGGGTCAGCGGCTCGATCACCGTCCGGCAGAGTTGTCCGGAGGCGAGCAACAGCGAGTGGCGATCGCGCGCGCGCTGGTGGCAGAGCCGGCGATCGTGTGGGCGGACGAACCGACCGGCAATCTCGATACGCAAACCGCCATTGCGGTGATCGACCTTCTGCTCGAGGTCCACGCCTCGGGATGGACCGTCGTCCTCGTCACCCACGACCGCGCCATAGGCGCGCACGGAGATCGTGTCCTCCAGGTTCGCGACGGCCTCATCACAATGGACGGTCCCCCTTCGCTTGCGCTCGGCGAAGATCCCGGTCGGTACTGGACGCGCTCGCACCGAGCCGCCTCTCCTTGATGCGTTCCGGGCTGCTCGCCGTTCGCGTCCGGCTCGCGGGTCGCAACACGCTCAGGCGCAAGGGCGAAGCACTGCTCGTCGTGCTCGGCTCACTGCTCGGCACGGCCATCGTCACGTCGTCCTTCGTGGTCGGCGACACCCTGCACGCGACGATCCGCGACCAGGCTCGCACCCGTCTCGGTCCGATCGACGTCATCGTGCTCGTGCACGATCTCACGTTGCTCGACCCGACGTTGCAACGCATCACCGGCGAACCGTTGGCCGGAACGGACGGAATACTTGCGGAGGCCACCGCGAGCGTGGCCGTCGCCACCGAGAAGGAGCCCGGTGTCCGGCTCGCGGTTCCGAACGCGTTCGCGCAGGAGCTCGACTTTGACGAGGGGCGCGCCTTCGGCGGTGATCCTGCGGACACGGGCCTCGCCGATGCGGGTCCGACGCCGGTAGGCGACGAGGCGGTGATCGGCGCTGATCTGGCGGACACGTTGCACGTCGGTCCCGGCGACCGGATCGGTCTGTTCGCCTATGGCCAGCAGCGCCCATTGACGGTGCGCAACGTCGTGCCGCGCCTCGGCCTCGCCGGCTTCCATCCTGGCTTTGCCAGCCGCGCACAGAACGTCTTCGTTGCGCCGGGCACGCTCACGGCGATGGCGCAGACTGCGCCGCCCGGCGCGATCTTGCCCGAGGCGAGGGTGCTCGTCTCGAACGAAGGGGGTGTGTTCGACAGCGCCGGCCCGAGTGACGCGGTGGTGTTCGAACTGCAGATCCGCACCGCCGGCCTCGGCCCGGTCGAGATCACCGACGAGAAGCAGCAGACGCTCGAGTTCGCCGACCAGCAGGGAGAGAACTTCTCGCGACTCTTCGGATTGATCGGCAGCTTCGTCGTGGTCGCCGGTGTCCTGCTCCTCATAAACACGTTCGTGATGCTCGCGGAGGAGCGAAAGTCCGAGTTGGGGACACTGCGCGCGCTGGGTTTCACACGACGACATCTCGTGAGCGTGTTCGGCTTCGAAGGCACGGCGTACTCGGTCGTCGCCGCGGCACTCGGGGTGCTGGTCGGCATCGGAGTCGGTCGCGTCGTGGTACGCGCCACCGAGGGCATCTTCGCCCAAGGACAGCGCGGCATCGTCGGGCTGAAGTTCGCGGTGTCTCCTGTCAGCCTGCTCGCAGGCTTTGCGATCGGCCTCGCGATCGCGCTGCTCACGGTGTGGGGTACGAGCGTCCGCATCAGCCGCTTGAACATCATCCGTGCGATCCGTGACACGCCCGACCCGCCGAAGCACAACAACCAGAGCAGTCTGCGACTCGCCGTGGCTGGTGTGACCTGCGGCGCGACGATCCTCGCGGTCGGTGTCGCCCGTCGTGACCCGCTTCTCGCGTTGCTCGGCCCGTCACTCGTGGCGCTCTGCCTCGTGCCACTGCTCACGACGCGGGTGTCGCGGCGACTCGCGATTTCCCTGCCCAGCGGCGCGCTGCTCGTCTACGGCGTCTTCGCATTCACTTTGTTGCCGTCGGTGTTCGATGACAGCGACATCCCTGTGTTCTTCGTGCAAGGCCTTGTCCTCGTCTTGTCGGGGATCGTCCTCGTCGTCGCCAACGACGATCGGTTTCGGTGGCTCAGCAGACGACTGGCTGACGCGGGCGGCGGACTCGCCACCCGTCTCGGTCTGGCGAACCCGCTGGCGAAGCGTTTTCGAACCGGGCTGCTGCTCGGGATGTACGCCCTCATCGTGTTCGCGCTCGTCTTCATGGCTGTGGTCGCAGCCGTGTTCCAGGCGCAGGCTCCACGCATGACCGCGGAGACCAGCGCGGGCTACGACCTTCGCGTCGACAGCAGCCTCGGCAATCCCGTGAACGCCGACCAACTCCAGGCTCAAGACGGCGTCGAGCAGGCAATCCCACTCGTGCGATCGGAAGCCGAGTTCCAAGCTGAGTCGAGTGGCGACATCATTCCGCAAAGGCTGACCGGGTTCGACGAGTCGCTGCTCGCGCGAAGGGTTCCCGCTCTGTCATCGCGTGACCCCCGCTTCGACAGTGATGAAGCGGCCTGGCGCGCCGTGCTTGGATCGCGCGACTTGGTCATCGTGCCCGCCAACTTCCTCGCCATCGGCGGCGGTCCGGCCAGAGACTCGGTCCGTGTGGGTGAGCAGATGACCTTGATCAACCCGGCGACGGGACATCGCAGTCCGCTGACGATCGCCGGCATCAACGGCAGTCTCGACCCTGCCGAGAACGGCGCGATGGTCTCCGCGCGTCAGTTACCAACGTTCGTCGATCGGACATCCGCGTCTCGCTTCTACGTGAAGGTAGCGGCGGGGGCGCACCCCGACGAGGTGGCGCAGCGATTGCAAGGCGAGTTGCTTCCGTATGGTGTCCAGGCGGACACGTTCCGCTCGCTCGTCGACGACCGGTTGAACAGTCAGGCGCAGTTCATCTCCCTGCTCGAGGGCTACCTGTCGCTGGGTCTGCTGATCGGCATCGCCGGCCTCGGTGTGGTGATGGTGCGCGCCGTGCGGGAGCGCCGTCGTGAGATCGGGATGCTGCGAGCCATGGGCTTCGGTGCCAAGGTCGTGCGCCGCTCGTTCATGGTCGAGGCGACGTTCATCGCCGTGCAGGGCATCCTCATCGGCGGTGTGCTCGGGTTGATCACGGGCTACTCCGTGCTCAGCAAGTCGGCGATCTTCGGCGGGGAACCACTCCCGTTCACCGTTCCGTGGATCAGCCTGTTCGTGCTCGGCGCTGTCGCGCTGGGCGCGTCGTTGGTCGCTGTCGCGGCACCGGCAACGCAGGCCAGTCGTATCAGGCCGGCTGTAGCGCTTCGGATGACCGACTGATTGTTTGAGCCGAGAGGCGGAGCCTGTCGGCTCAGCTGAAGGGTGCCGTCCTTCGGACGGCGCTGACACCTTCTCGCTGGTCGGCCGGGCAAGCCGGATCGACCAGCAGCCGGGGGGCTCCGCCAGGTGGCTCTGCCCCCCGAACCTCCCGCCCATCCGAGGCCCTCGCGTCCTTGCGTCGCTGCCACCAGCGTTCGATGTAGTTCCACGAGAAGTGGGCCACGAACGCGTAGCCGACGCCCAAGAGGATGTCGACGACGTAGTGCTCGCCGGTCGCGACGAGTGACAGCCCCATCAAGACCGGATAGAACGCGACGACGGGGCGGCACCATCTCGGCACGCTCCGCCACAGCGTGATGGCGACGAGCGTGGCGAACCCGGCATGCAGTGACGGGATCGCGGCGACGAGATTGGTTGTCGTGGTACCGGTGTCGATCATGTTGCGCACAACGTGGAGGTGGAGCCAACCGAAGCCGCGCCCACCGATGCGGCCGACGGTCGGATCGAGAAAGCCTTGTTGCGCGGCCATCCACGGCGGAGCAGCGGGGAAGACCACATAGGTCAGGAATCCGAGCGCGCTCAATGTGGTGAACCGCCGCACGTACGCCTGGAAGCGAGCACGCGACTTCACCCACAGCACGCCGGCAAGGATGAACGAGACGAGGTAGTGCGACAAGTAGGTGAGATCGAAGACGACCTCGAACCACTGCACAGGCGCAGTCGGTCGTACTGCGGTTGTGAGATGTCCGTTCGACAAACCGACAACGAGATCAGTGCGATACAGGCTGCGCTCGAGCCACTCGGTCGGCACATGACCGAAGAACAGCACCTTGTCCGCATCGATCTGAGGTGTGAAGTGCACTGGGAAGCCCGCGCTGTCCGCCCAACCCCGCGACAGGTCATAGGCGATCACCACGAGCAGGAACGGGCCCCAGTCGACGAGCAGGTGGACCATCGACTTCCACGTGCGGCCGATCGACGCGCACGCGAGACCGATGATGATCCACACGAAGACGTAGTCGTGACCGATCGGGACGCCGTACTCCATGCACCACAGGAAGAGCACGACCGCGTACGTGCCGAGTGCGACCCACCGCATCGTCACCCACGGCGATCGGACCGCGACGGACTCGGTCAATAGGCCAGCCAGTACTCGCGGGCCCGCGCTTGGTCGGGTGTGAGCGGACGCCCGGCCCAGATCGGATAGTAGAAGGCGAACGCGGCGACCAGCAGCACCGCAAACACCGGAACGATGTAGCGGAACCAACGTTGTGCGAACACGACGGCAATCCACAACGCGAAGACCGGGATGAGCGGAGCGATGTAGAAGCTGTAGGAGTGTCGGTCGTTCGCGGCCCAGAAGAACCACTGGTACGCGCCCGCAAGAAGCAGGAAGAGCAGGATCATGTCGCGGCGCCAAATCGTGAGGACGATGAGCACGACGCCAGCGCCCATCGCCGTGAACCACACCACCGGATTGGCGACGGTGACGATCTCCACGATCTTGCCGTCACCGGCGCCGCTGCACGCCTTGGCGGCCAAGTCGTCCGGCGCCTGGTTGAACGCCGAGTCGCACTCGGTGCGGAACATCACCGTCGGGTGCTGCTGGTTCACCCATTCCCATGCAGGCGCGGCGTTGCTGTTCGTCTCCTGCTTGCTCGTCCGCTGGAAGTCGAGGACACGGTTCTGGTCCTCGATGAGTTGGCGGATGCGGTTGGTGAGCGCCAACGAGCAGTCGTCGTCCCGGCTGCAGTCGGAGAGGTGCTGGTACGTCTTGTCCGCGTTGACGATCCAAGGCACGTACGCGAGCGCATAGACGGCGGCAGGTACCACGGTGAACAGCAGGACCGTCGTGAGCACGGCTTGACCCTGTCGCCGTCCCTGCGGTTGTTTCGCGTCGAGCCAGAGAAAGGCGAGCAGCACCGCCAGCAGGAGGTACACCGCGCTCCACTTGACCGTGAGCCCGGCTCCCAGCGAGAGCGCTGCTCCCCAGCGGCACCACGTCACCCGGCGTCTGTTCTCGCGTTGGCGCAATGCGAAGACGGTGAACGTGACCGCCGACGTGGTGAACAGTGCCAAGAAGACGTCGAGCATCCCGACGCGGCCAGTCGTGAACGACACGCCATCGAGCGCAACGGCACCCGCCGCGAGCGCAGGGATGAGGTGACCACGCACGAGTTGGCGCGCGGTCAAGTAGGTGAGCAACACGATGAGGCAGCCGCAGACCAACGCCGCGAAGCGCCACCCGAAGGGGGTGAAGCCGAACGCGCGAATGCCGCCGGCGATGAGCCACTTGCCGCCAGGAGGGTGGACGACGCCCCCTTGCTCGACGCCGTTGCGCAGGATCGATGCCGCGTCGGGGACGTAGTAGATCTCGTCGAAGACGAACGCCCTCGGGGTGCTCAGGTAGGGCAGGCGGGTCGCCGCGGTTCCGACCACGAGCGCCGTCGGAACGCCGAAGTCCAACCATTTGCGCCTCGAACTCGACGCGTCAGCCTCGACCTCAGCCGGAGTCGCGGGAGGCTCGAGGGTGACGAGCTCATTCACTTGCGCGAGGCATCCCGCGGCCGGCAGTTGTCGTCGAGCATGTCCTTGGGCGAGTTGTCTGCGTTATCGGGCTTGTGGAAGTCGAACGTGTCGGGCCCTCGAAGACGCTCGAGCGTCGAGTAGAACGCGGCGGGATCGTCGAGGTCGAGTTGCTCGCCGTCGAGTTCGCGCACGGGTGGATCGGCTTGAACGACGTTGCGCTCGATGAGGCTCGCGCAGGCGCGAGCGAACGCAACCTGTTCCTGTCGATCGAGTTTGGCTGGGGCGCCGCAGCCGGTCAGCGCGCCGAGTGCGACGAGCACTGCAGCCGAAGCCGCGGCGCGCCGTGTTCGCCGGTGCAGCACGACGGATCACGGTAGTGCAGGTGGTTCGCGTTGCCGCTTCGCTCACGCCGACACGCGTGCTCGGGAGGAGCCGGTCAGTCGACCGTGGTGTCGATGTCGTCGAGTGCTTGCAGGGCAGCTTCGAGGACTCGGGCGCTGCAACCGGCCATCTCGACGGGCGGCACCGCCTCGTCGACGATGCGGGCTGCGATCGAACGAAACGCATCGGCCGCGGGCCCGTCGCCGAGGGCAACAGGCGTGCCGGTGTCCGCACCGGACGCGACACCGGGCTCGAGCGGCACCGATCCGAGCAGCGGCGCGCCCGCCTCGCGTGCGCAGGCTTCCCCTCCGCCCTCGCCGAACAGCGTGTAGCTCGTGCCGTGTTCACAGGTGAACGCGCTCATGTTCTCGACGACACCGGCGATCCGTAGGTAGTTCTTGCGGGCCATCGACGCGGCGCGCACCGCGACCTTCTGTGCCGCGAGCGCGGGCGTCGTGACGATGATCACCTCGGCCCGGGGCACGAGCTTGGCCACGCCCATCTGGACGTCGCCGGTGCCCGGCGGCATGTCGATCAGGAGATAGTCGAGGTCGTCGCCCCAGGCGACGTCCTGCAAGAAGTGCTGCACACCGCGATTCAGCATCAACCCCCGCCACATCAGCGCGGACCCCTCGTCCTCGACGAGGAAGCCCATCGAAACGACGCGCACGAGTCCGTCGCCGATGGCCCGCTCGTTCGGAACCATGAGCTTGCGGTCATCACGTACGACGCCGGCGAGCCGACCGTCGACGCCGAGCATGCGCGGGACCGAGTACCCCCAGATGTCCGCGTCGAGCACGCCCACCTTGAGTCCTCGAGCTGCGAGGGCGGCGGCGAGGTTGACGGTCACGGACGACTTGCCGACGCCTCCCTTGCCTGACGCGACGGTTATCACGCGGGTCGTCGGCGCGACGGACGTCTGCTCGACTCGCTGGCTGATGTTGAACCTGGCCCGCTCCATGGCGGTCGTCTTCTCCTCGGCGGTCATCTCGGTCCACACGAGGTCGACCTTCTCGACGCCGGGCAGCGAGCCGACCCGGGACCGGATGTCGCGCTGGAGCTGCGCCCGCAGCGGGCACCCAGCCGTCGTCAGCGCCATCGTCACGCTGACCGTCGAGCCGTCGATGTCGGCGGCCTTGATCATCCCGAGCTCGACCACGTCGGACCCGAGCTCAGGGTCGATCACGCCCCGAAGCGCGCCCATCACATCGGTCAATTCCGGCGTCACCGGCATGGGCATGCAGAGATTCTACCGGCGGAGGCCGTGCAATCTCCGGGTGTAGCCTGCAGCCGTGACCACCGACGCCCCTCGCCTCGACTTGCTCAAGGCGCTGGGTGACAACACCCGCTACGCGATCTACCTCGAGCTGGCGCGTTCGCCCCAGCCCCTGGCGACCGCCGACATCGCCGAGACCCTCGGGCTGCACGTCAACACGGTTCGCCCCCACCTCGAGCGCATGCGCGACGTCGGGCTGCTCGAGGTGCAGAGCGAGAACCGCGGCTCCGTCGGCCGTCCGCAACATCGCTACCTCCTGGCCGCGGATGCGCCGTCGCTCGGGCTCGAGCCCCCGGCATTCCTCGTCCTGGCCCGGATGCTGCTGCGAGCGGCCGACCTCGCCGGAACCGGCGCCGAGGAGGCTGCCGATGCCGGGAGGGAGCAAGGCCGCGCCGACGGCACCACGCTCGAGCACCGTCCCTGCCTCGATGCGCTGGTCGCCGAGCTCGACCGCCTGGGCTTCGACCCTACGATCGCCGGCGACGATCAGACCGCCACGATCGCGTTCGCACACTGTCCGTTCCGGGAGCTCGCTGAGGCGAACCCGGACCTCGTGTGCAGCCTTCACCGCGGCCTCGTGGAGGGGTTCGTGGAGGTGGTCGGCGCCGACGAGGTCGAGGTCGTGGACTTCCACACGCTCGTCGACCGGACGCCCTGCCAGGTGGAGTTGGCCGACGTGGGTGGCGTCGCGGAGTGACGGGAGTAAATTCGATGCAGCGTTTCCAAGGAGGATCCTCGTGATCACGCTGACCGATGCAGCTGCAGAGAAGGTGAAGGGTCTCATCGATGCGGAGGGCGAAGCCGATCTCGCGCTGCGTGTCGCCGTCCGCCCAGGTGGCTGCTCTGGGTTCAGTTACGAGATGTTCTTCGACAGCGACGTCGCGAAAGACGACCTGACCGGCGACTTCAGCGGCGTGCGCGTCGTCGTCGACCCGTCGAGCGCTCCGCTTCTCGAGGGCGCCGTTCTCGACTACAAGGACGGGTTGCAGCAGACGGGGTTCTCCATCAACAACCCCAACGCCCAGCGCACCTGCGGCTGCGGGCAGAGCTTCTCTTAGGAGGCTTCGCCTCCGTCGGATTCCGGCTCAGCGGTGTCGGAAGCGTCGACGGCGACTGGTTCGGCGGACTCGGCAACCTCGGTCCCATCAGGCTCCACGACGATCACTTCCGCGCCCGCAGGAAGTGAGTTGAGCATCGACTCGAGGATGTCCTTCGGAAGCCACTCTTCGGGCTCGACCAGCACGAGCGGACGGTCGATCGTCCTGCAGGCGTCCGACCATGCCTGGGCCGCCCGCAACCGCTCCCGGGCCGCCTCCGCAGCCTCGCCACCCGAAGCCCGAAGTCGCTCCAGATGGGCGTCCACCTCGTCGAGCGGGGGCGGCTCGTCGTAGCCGACAGCAGCCCAGGCGACCCGCCAGCGGGCGCGCGTGCGGCGATGCACGGCGCTGACGGTGCGCACGGTGGGAGATTTCTTCGACGCGGCACCCACGAGCTCGAGCTGCGGATCGCGCACCCGGAGTACTTCGTCGACAGCGTGCGGATCGGCATCGGGACCCACCAGCGAATCCCAGTGCCGGCGAGCCGAACGGAGTCGCTCGGTGGCTCGTTCCCTCACCGCATCGATGTGCGCTCGCCGGGCGACCCACTCGTCCTCGGAGATCTCGGCGACCGACGATTGAGGTCCATTCGGTGACGGCGTCGACGCGCTCGCACCCGCACGTTCGTGTTCCGTGTCGCCGCCCGCCGGCGCGGACGCCGTCGGTTCGCCGCTCCGGTCGGATCTCCCGTCCCGCCGGCTGCGTCTGAAGAACACGAACGCCAAGACGAGGCCGACGACGAACACTGCGATCGGCACGCCCACGGACACGCCGACCAGGACCAAGGCCACCGCCGCGGCCGCGAACACGACGCCGATGACGATCGCCAACGCAACCGCGCGTCCGTCGCGCGTTGGGGCGGGCTCGTCTCGCTGGTCTGCGTGCTCGTCGGGTCCTCTGTCGCCGGCCGGCGGGGTCGCCGGCACTGGGGCGGGCTCGCCATCGATCCCCTCGGCTGCAGGACGCTCGCCCAACGCAGCGACATCTGCGTCGCAGGCGGCGACTGTTGCTTCGGCCTCCGTCACGGCGGCAGCCGCCTGGCGGATCGTGGACGGATGGATCGCCACCGCGCTCGCTGCGGACAGGCGCCGGTTCAGGAAAGCGGTCATGCCGGCTTCGGTGTCCGCCCGGATGCGCTCGGTCATCACCAGCTCGTCGGCAAGTTGCTGGAGCTCCAGGGTGGCGACCTCGGTGACCGCCGGGTCGGCGTCCTCGGGGGCATTGGCGCTCGATTCGAGCTCGGCCCGCTCCGCGTCGTTCAAGACGACGGGCTCGACCCGCCCGGCCTCGGCTCGAGCGGCGAACGCTCGGCGTGCGTGCTGGAGGTCGCGCAAGATCTCGCCGCCGGACTCGTCGGCGAGCCGCTGCGCGTAGGCGGCAGCGTCCGGGTCGCGTACGACGCGTACGCCGAAGATGCTGTCGACGTCGAGTCCGTGACCATGAGCCTCGTCGACGGGTTCGTCTGCCTCCGGTTGCGTCACCATCGAAAGTCTGTCGCAAGCCATGTGCTCGCGGTGTGCTTCATCACGAGGGCATCGGACGGAACCGCGGCCGAGTCAGCCAACTCCGGCGGCTCGTGCCGATCAGCTCGCGAGCTTGGCCAGGGCGTCGTGCAGCTCGGCCTCGTCGAAGATGGTGTCGAGCCGGTTCACGATCGTCCCGTCTGTGGCGGCCAAGTAGAGCGCAGGCTCGAACGTGAGCCCGTACGCCGAGACCACCTCTGTCACCTTGAGCGCGTTCGGCTGAGCGTCCGCAACGGTGGGATAGACCTCGCTGTGCAACATCTTGACGCCAGGAAACGCGTCCTTCTGGCCGAGGAGCACGTCGAGCACGGGTCCGCAGATCGCCTGCTGGCAGAACTGAGGCGTGGCGATCAGGAACGCGACCGGGACACCGGCGGCGAGCGCCTCACGCAGTGTGATGTCGTGCAACGGGCACTGGGGGTTGCGAGTGCAGAGCAGCTCCACCCCACGCGGGTCTGCCACGGTCGGCGTGTCGAACGGGATCATCTTCTGACCGACCGCGACAACCGACGTGTCGCTGCCGATCTGGAACGTACTGTCGACAGGCGCGCTGCTGACGCCTGCGCTGATCGAGTACACGCCGGCCGCGGGCGGGTTGAACACGATCGGGTAGTACGCCTTCGGGATGCCTGCGGCGTGCGCCTCGACCGTCATGGGATCGCCGACGCGCTGACCGTTCGATTCGACGGTGAACACGATCGGGTCCTTCGTCGGCGGATCGGACAGCACGACACCGTCCTTGTCCGCGAAGCCGATCGTGACCCGTTGCGGTTGCCCTGGCAGCAGCGCCGACGTGTCGGAGAACGTGATCATCGTGAGTTCCGGGCGCGTGTCGGGCGACGACGCCGTCCCGGACCGCTGGCTGCTGCCGCCGCACGCGGCCAGCACCACTGCGCCCGATCCGATGAGGAAGGACCTTCGGCTCAGTCCGGCGGTCACCGGGCGAACCTATCGTCGGACCATGACCGTGGGCAGTCAGGTCTCTCTCGTAGTGGACGGTCGTTCGGTCACCGTGGCCGACGACGGTGCGTCGCTCCTCGAGGTGTTGCGCGAACGCCTCGGGGTCACGTCCGCGAAGGACGGCTGCAGCCCGCAGGGGCAGTGCGGATGCTGCACCGTGCTCGTCGACGGCGAACCGCGCGTCGCGTGCGTGACCCCGGCTCGCCGCGTGGCAGGCCGATCGATCACGACCCTCGACGGAATGGGCGAACGGGCGCAGCGCTGGGCCGATGCGTTCTGCGCGGCAGGCGCCAGTCAGTGTGGGTTCTGCACGCCCGGCATCATCGTGCGCCTCGACGGGTTGCGTCAGCGCGGCATCGAGCGGGACGACCTCGACCACGTCGAGCGTGCGCTCTTGGCGCACCTGTGCCGGTGCACCGGCTGGCGCACCATCCTCGACGCGTGGCGCGCCTACGGCAGCGCGCCGGATGCATCCCGACGAGATCTCGAGCGGGCGTCGGTTCGGGCCTCGCTCGAGGGCGCCAACCACCAAGTCGTTGCGCCCGGCGTAGCGCTCGGCGGCGGCGGCTTCGCGGACGACGTCGCGCCTCCTGAAGCGCTCGTCGCCGTACCAGACGGACGTGGGGGATGGTCCGTGGCCGAGACGCTGGTCGACGCGCGCCGCGCCGCGGCCAAGGTGCAGGGACGGCGAACGACGGTGGCCACTGGTCACCCGATCTCGGTGCCGGACGGCGACTGGGTGGCGACGCTACAGACGCAGTGGGTCGAACCGGCGTATCTCGAGACGGACGCCTCGTGGTGCCGGCCCGGCGGAGAGCCGGCGTCACCGCTCGCCAACGGCGGTGCGTTCGGGGGCAAGGTCGACTCCGGCGCGATGGGAGTCGCGCGCGAACTCGCCGACCAGCATGGACGTGCCGTCCGTGTGCTCCTGTCACGCGAGGACACGGTGCGTCTGGGAGCCAAGCGACCCCCGATCGCGGCCGGTGTACGTCGGGACGGGAGCGGCATCGTGCGCGTGGCCCGTACGCCAGGCGTCGCCGCAGCGATCACGTCACATGCGCCCGCGTTGCGCGTCGAGGAGGTCGACGTCGCGGGGCCGGTGACTTCGTGCAATCTGCGTGCGGCGGGCTGGGCGGAAGCAGCGGTGCTTCTCGCTGGCGCGCGAGGAAGCGCCGACGAGGTCGTTGCGCCAAACGGTGCTCGCGCTCGCGCATCGATCGATGCGGATGGTGTGCACGTGAGCGTCGCCGCCGGCGACCCGCTGGACGACGTCGTGCTTCGATCCTTCTGCATCGGTGCCGCACACATGGCGCTCGGCTGGGTCACGTCCGAAGGCATCGCCGTCGATGGCGGAGGCGAGCCTCTCGATCTGACGATTCGTTCGTTCGGTGTGCTGCGAGCGATCGACACGCCGCCGATCACGGTGGACATCGAGTCCGACGTCGGCCCGCCGCGCAACGGCAGCGATGCCGTCTTCGCCGCAGTGGCCGCCGCCACCTGGGTCGCGCAAGGCTGTCCCCCAACTTTCCCAACAGGAGTGAGGATTCGATGACAGAGGATCACTCTCGTACATGTCGGCACGCGAAGCGCCAGCGTCGTGCCGACCGTCATGCGGAGGCAGGAGCGAAGCGACGCCCGGAGCATGCGAGGACATGATCGGGCCTTACACACCGGTTGTGCGAGCAGGTGACTGGCTCGTTGTTTCCGGACAGGTCGGCATCGTCGACGGCAAGCTCGTGGCGGGTGGACTGGAAGCCGAGCTTCGCCAGGCGATGGCGAACCTGCGCGCGCAACTCGATGCGAATGGCGGCTCGTTGACCAATGTCGTGAAGACGACCGTGTTCCTCCGACACATGAGCGACTACGCGCTCATGAACGAGGTGTACGTCGACGAGTTCGGTGATCACCGCCCCGCGCGATCCGCGATTGGCGTCGCCGAACTCCCGCTGGGAGCGCTGGTGGAGGTGGAGGCGTGGGCCTGGTTGGGGTAGACACTTGTCGTGGTCGGCGTCGTCATCGTCGTGGTCGTGCTCGTGATCGTTCTGCCGATCGTCTTCATCGTGAGCGGCTTGTTCGTCGCGATCGTCCTCGGTTCCGCGCTGAAGCAGAACGGTGAAAACACCCACGAGGGCAGCGAGTTGATCGACCTGAACCGCTAGACCCCTACACGCGCCCACAGTGCGCGGTCGCTAAGGTGCGCTCCGACATTTCCGTAGCAACAGCTGGGGAAGACGTTTCGCAGGGCGAGTCGTCGCTACCCAAGGGCGCGAAAGGGCTACCGGCATGGCGACCGGCACCGTGAAGTTCTTCAACTCTGAGAAGGGCTGGGGCTTCATTGCTTCGGACGACGGTGGTGATGAGCTGTTCGTCCACTACAAGAACATCCAGGGCTCGGGGTTCAAGACGCTCGAGCAGGGCCAGAAGGTCGAGTTCACTTCCGAGCAGACCGATCGTGGCCTCCAGGCGAAGGACGTGCACCCCGTCTAGCCCTTCTCGGCAGTCAAGTCACGAGGCGGGGGAGACAGGCCGCCAGAGTTCGGCGCGCGCCGCGCGGGCGGATCCGGGCGTCAGACGGCCCAGCGGCTCTGGCCGAAGCGATAGCCGACCGAGCGAACCGTCTGGATCAGGTTGGCGTGTTCCTCGCCGAGCTTGGCGCGCAGACGCCGGATGTGGACGTCGACCGTGCGAGCGCCTCCGTAGTACTCATAGCCCCACACTCGCGACAGCAACGTCTCGCGCGTGAACACCTTGCCGGGATGGGCGGCGAGGAACTTGAGGAGCTCGTATTCCATGTAGGTGAGGTCCAGCGGCCTACCTGCACACGCGGCCTGATAGGTCTCGAGGTTCAGCATCAGCTCGCCGTACTCGATGAGCTCGGGCCCGGTGCCACGTCCGGCGCGGAAGAAGAGGTGCTTCACCCGGGCTTCGAGTTCGCGCGGATGGAACGGTGTCAGGCAGAAGTCGTCGAACAGGTCGTCGCGCAACTCGAGGTCGTGCAGTCTCGATCCCGGGAGCAGCAGCAACAGCGGTTCGAGCGGAGCGTCGCGCTTCCGGATGGCGCGGCACAGGGCGAACGCACCCTCGGGGTCGACATCGGCGCACACGATGGCGCCGGCCCAACCGTCGTCGGGCTCGGCGGCCTGGGCGGCGCGCTCGTCCGTCACGGACTTCCACGGATAGCCGCCCAAGTCGAGGGACTGCGCCAACTCGGCGGGCGGCGGATCCGGGAACAGGAGCAGGGGTTCCATCACAGGTTGCGGTAGTAGCGGTCGAGCTCGAACTGGCTGATGTGTGTCTTGTACTCGCGCCATTCGGCGCGCTTGTTGCGGATGAACCACTCGAACACGTGCTCACCGAGGGCTCCGGCAACGAGCTCGGAATCGTTCATGACGTCCAAAGCGTCCGACAACGAGCTCGGCAGCATCTCGATGCCTTCGGCCAGACGCTCTTGCTCGGTGAGCTGGTACAGGTTGGCCGTCGTCTCCGACGGCAGCTCGTAGCTCTCTTCGATCCCGCGCAGACCGGCCGCGAGGACGACTGAAAATGCCAAGTACGGATTGCATGCGGGATCCGGAGCTCGGAACTCGATCCGAGTCGACTCGGGCTTGCCCTTCTTCGTGTGCGGGACGTTCACCACCACGGACCGGTTGTTCCGAGCCCACGAGATGTACACGGGTGCCTCGAAGCCGACCACGAGCCGCTTGTACGAGTTCACCCATTGGTTGGTGACGGCGCTGATCTCGCGAGCGTGGCGCAACACGCCGGCGATGAAGCCTCGACCGATCTTCGACAACCCGTACGGATCGCCGGCGTCGTGGAAGGCGTTGGTGTCTCCCTCGAAGAGCGAGAAGTGCGTGTGCATCCCCGAGCCCTGCACCCGTTCCATCGGTTTCGGCATGAACGTCGCATGCACCCCGTGCACGTGTGCGACCTCTTTGACGACGAGACGGAACGTCATCACGTTGTCGGCCATCGTGAGCGCATCCGTGTAGCGGAGATCGATCTCGTGCTGGCTCGGCGCGTCCTCGTGATGCGAGTACTCGACAGGAATGCCGAGAGCCTCGAGGGTGTGGATCGTCTCCTTGCGGATGTCCCCCGCGACGTCCGCGGTCGTGAGATCGAAGTAGGACGATGTGTCCAGTGGCAGCGGCGGCTCGGACGGGTCGGCGGATCCGAAGTAGAAGAACTCCATGTCGGGCGCGGCGTAGAAGGTGAAGCCACGCTCGCGGGCGCGCTCGAGGTTGCGCTTCAGGACCTGTCGAGGGTCGCCTTCGAACGGCGAGCCGTCGAGATTGGCGATGTCGCAGAACATCCGCGCCGAGGGGGCGTCGTCGATGCCCCACGGGAGTAGTTCGAAGCTGTTCGCGTCCGGGCGGGCGAGCACGTCGCTCTCCTGGACGCGGCTGTAGCCGTCGATCGACGACCCGTCGAACTGCATGCCTTCTTCGAACGCGTTCTCGAGCTCGGCAGGCGAAATGGCGAACGACTTGAGCTGCCCGAGCACGTCGGTGAACCAGAGCCGGATCAACCGGACCCCCCGTTCCTCGACCGTGCGCAGCACGTAGTCCTGTTGACGCTCGATCACGTGTCCATGTTGACATGGCCGGCCGGGCCCCCCGGCCGCTCGTGCGCCGATTCACATGTTGTTCACACTTGGGCAACGGCGGAGAAACGAGCCGCTGGGAACCTGGGTGGCGGACAAACCCGATCTCTGTAAAGGACGGACGTGACCTACAAGGCCGAGTACATCTGGATCGACGGCACCGAGCCGACCGCACGATTGCGGTCGAAGACGAAGGTCCTCCCCGACGGTGCCCAGCTTCCCATCTGGGGCTTCGACGGATCGAGCACCAACCAGGCTCCGGGCAGCAACTCCGACTGCGTGTTGCAACCCGTGCTCGCCGTACCCGATCCGATCCGCGGCGGCGATCACAAGCTCGTGATGTGCGAGGTGCTGCTGACCGACATGTCGCCGCACCCGACCAACACCCGGGCCTTGCTGCGACCCGTCAGCGAGAAGTACGCATCGCAAGAGCCGCTGTTCGGCATCGAGCAGGAGTACACGTTCTTCAAGAAGGCACATCCGCTCGGCTTCCCGGCCGGCGGTTACCCAGCTCCGCAGGGCTTCTATTACTGCGGCGTCGGCGCCGACGAGGTGTACGGCCGTGACGTTGTCGAGCAGCACCTCGACAACTGCCTCGACGCCGGCCTCGCCATCTCCGGCATCAACGCCGAAGTGATGCCGGGACAGTGGGAGTTCCAGGTCGGGCCGCTCGGACCACTCGAGGTCGCCGACCAACTGTGGTTAGCCCGATGGCTGCTCTACCGCACCGCGGAGGACTTCGGCATCTCGGCGACGCTCGATCCGAAGCCGGTCAAAGGCGACTGGAACGGCGCGGGCGCGCACACGAACTTCTCCACAAACGCGATGCGCGAGAGCTACGACCCCATCATCACCGCCTGCGAAGCTCTCGGCGCCAAGGCCGACGAACACGTGCAGAACTACGGCGCAGACATCGAACACCGTCTCACGGGAGCACACGAGACGGCGCCCTGGCACTCGTTCAGCTATGGGGTGTCCGACCGCGGCGCGTCCGTGCGTGTCCCCTGGCAGGTGGAGGTCGACAAGAAGGGCTACATCGAGGACCGACGGCCGAACGCGAACTGCGACCCGTACGTCGTCACGAGGATGATCGTCGACACGGTCTGCTCAGCGTTGGAGCACGAGCTGCAGGCGTAGCCGGGCCCGTCGCTGGTGGGTCGCCTCTGCATCGAGGCGGCCCACCGATTAGCTTGCGCCGGTCGCATCCCAAAGGAGGAGACCGTGCAGGAACGCACACCCGACGAAGTCCTGGCTTTGGCCCAGGACGAGGGCGTCGAGATCGTCGATTTCCGGTTCTGTGACCTGCCGGGACTGATGCAGCACTTCTCGGCGCCGGCGCACGAGTTGAGTGCCGATGCGTTCGAGGAAGGACTCGGGTTCGACGGCTCCTCGATCCGCGGCTTCCAGGAGATCCAGGAGTCGGACATGATCCTCGTGCCCGACCCGAACACCGCGGTCATCGATCCGTTCCGCGCGCACAAGACGCTCAACCTCAACTGCTTCGTGCGCGACCCGATCACGCTCGAGTCGTACTCACGCGATCCCCGTTATGTGGCGAAGAAGGCCGAGGACCATCTGGTGTCGACCGGCCTCGCGGACACCGCCTACTTCGGACCGGAAGCGGAGTTCTTCATCTTCGACGACGTGCGGTTCCACTACGACCAGCACTCTGCATCGCATTCGGTCGACTCGATCGAAGCCGCGTGGAACACCGCGCGCGACGAAGGCGGAAGCAACCTCGGGTACAAGATCCGGTACAAGGAGGGCTACTTCCCGGTCCCGCCCATGGACCAGTACCAGGATCTTCGGTCCGAGATGATCCTTACCATGGAGCGGCTCGGCATCGAGGTCGAGATCCAGCACCACGAAGTCGGTACCGCAGGTCAAGCCGAGATCGACATGCGCTTCGACACGATGCTGCGCATGGCGGACAAGCTCATGCTCTACAAGTACGTCGTCAAGAACGTCGCCAACGCGGCGGGCAAGACGGCGACGTTCATGCCGAAGCCGATCTTCCAGGACAACGGATCGGGCATGCACTGCCACCAGTCGTTGTGGAAGGGCGGCGAGCCGCTGTTCTTCAGCGAGACGGGCTACGCCGGACTCTCCGACATGGCCCGTTGGTACATCGGCGGCCTGCTCACACACGCGTCGGCCATCCTCGCCTTCGCGGCGCCGACGACGAACTCGTACAAGCGGCTCGTGCCGGGCTACGAGGCACCGGTCAATCTCGTGTACTCGCAGCGCAACCGCTCCGCGTCCGTGCGCATCCCGCTCTACTCGAAGAGTCCGAAGGCGAAGCGACTCGAGTTCCGGTGTCCGGATCCCTCGTGCAACCCGTACCTGGCGTTCTCGGCGATGCTGCAGGCCGGACTCGACGGCATCAACAACCGCATCGAGCCGCCGCCTCCGGTCGACAAGGATCTCTACGACCTGCCGCCCGAGGAACTGGCGAAGGTGCCACAAGTGCCGAGCTCGCTCGACGCGGCGCTCGATGCGCTCGAAGCCGACCAGGACTTCCTCAAGGTCGGTGGCGTGTTCACGTCCGACCTCATCGACACGTGGCTCGCCTACAAGCGAGAGACCGAGATCGACGCGATCCGCTTGCGTCCCCACCCGTACGAGTTCCACCTCTATTACGACATCTGACGCTTTGCGAATGTTGGTGCGCCGTGGCCCCGATAGGGGCCACGGCGACCCAGAGTTCGAGCGGTGACGGAGTCCGGGAACTCCTTGCGCTGCCCGTGCGACTACCTCTCATGCTCGGCGTGGGCCGCATTCTTCGCGCACGATGATCGTTCGCCGTCTCGTCGTCGGTGCGGCGCTCGCCGTCGTGCTGGGGGTCGTGAGCGCGGGGCCGGCCGCCGCGCACGCCACCCTGGAGGCGACGAGCCCGGCTGACGGAGCGCATCTCGACACGGCTCCGAACGCGGTGA
>DATAES010000210.1:0-9111 GCA_036257895.1 Acidimicrobiales bacterium | reverse complement strand
CTCGCTGCGCTTCGTCGAACACAGTGACATGCTCGGTCGGTGGCTTAGCGGCCTTGTTGAGCGCATGCGAACGAATGAAGGCGTGGATGTCCTTCACGAACACTCGGCTCTTCAGCGCGTCCTGCAGGACGGTGACGAGCGGGCCGTTGCCCGACAACAAAGTGGCTCGACCGTGCTGGACCGTGCGCTCGTACACGAACCGCAAGCCGACGAGCGTCTTACCGGCGCCCGGGACACCACCGACGATAGCGAGCACTCGCTCGCTGCGCTCGGCCGCGTCGTCAGCCAACCGGCCGAGCAGCTCGACGGTCTCGGGGATGCCGGCGGCAAGCGCCGATCTCACGTGAGGAAGTGGCTCGTGCAGGAAGATGCGGCGGGCAGCGTCGACCAAGAAGGGCAGCGGTTCGTACGCCGCGTTCAGCCAAGCGTCGAGGTCGATCGATCCCGGCTCGTCGACGTCTAGGAGATAGGCCGTCAACGCTTCTGGTGAAGCGATGGTGACACCATCGACCTCAGCGGCGAAGCCGGGTGCAGCTCGAGTCGCGACCAGGATCGGCCGGATGACCCGATGGTGCGATTCCTGGTGGTAGTCACCGAGATCGCGAGCGTAAGCGGCGACCTGATCGAGGTCGGCCTGGGACGGTACCGAGCACGACTTGAACTCGAGCACGGCCATCGAACTGCCGGTGAGGACGACGACATCGGGTCGACGACCACCTTCGAGCGGGAGTTCGTACTCGAACACCAGCGACCACTCCTCGGCTGCACGAACCTCGGCGACGATGGCCGCACTGAGCGCAGACCGAATGACCACGAGTTCATCGCGCCAGGCAGTGATCTGGCTGCTCGAGGGTGGCAATCGCCAAAGCTCGAGATGATGCGCGACGAGACCGTCCTCGATCGCAGAATCAGGAGTATGCAAGAAGCCGCGAACTCCGCCGGACCAGCCCCACATGATCGAGAGCATGGCAGACCACATGATCGAAGGCGTGGGGGTGCGGAGGGTCAGCGCATCTGTGGTCGCCCGAAGCGAGAAGTCGCTGCCGAGGCTGTGCGCGTCGATCGAGCTCATGGTGGCCTGCCATGCAAGAGCACACTCCGCTGCAACGCACTGTGGGGACAATGGCGCAGAGCGCGTCGTCCCAGCTGGTCCGAAAACTCCGCGCGCTCTTTACGACCATGGTCACGGCCGTTACGTTGCTCAGCCGACGACGTCCTGGACGACTATTGGGAGACGCAATGCCGCCTGATACGTGTGGGTGGTCGTGACGCTCACAGTTGCGGTGGACGGCGGCAGACCGGCCTCGGGTCCCGGCGAGACCGCTGAGCTGGCGTCGCGCTACCAGGCATACGTCGAGCGCAAGGCCGCATCGACTCGTACGACGCGCGAGCGCTACAGCCGCCTGCTCGAACGGATTGCGTCGGGTGAGGTCGACCCCAAACTCCTCGATCGAGGCCTGAACTGGTTCTGGAACGCGTACGGTCCCGAACACGCGCTGGCCATCAGCGAGCTGACCATGCACTTCCTCACGGAGGTGGTGCAGCTGAGCTATGAGCAGTCGCGCCAACTCATCGA
Organism: Acidimicrobiales bacterium; assembly: GCA_036257895.1. Classification (GTDB taxonomy): domain Bacteria; phylum Actinomycetota; class Acidimicrobiia; order Acidimicrobiales; family JACDCH01; genus DATAES01. Next base: position 7,535 of record DATAES010000210.1, on the reverse strand, counting down.
CGAGATGACTCCGGGATCGGCCGAACCGGTCGAACCGGCAGCGGTGTCCGGCATCGAGCCTCCCGAGGTCGACCCAGCCGGTTGGATGACGTGGTTCTCCCGGCTGGTCGCCTACGAGGAACACGAGCGGTCGGCGCAACGCGACGCACTCCGAGCGGTGGTCGAACAAGCAGCTACTGCCGAGGATGCTCCGTCATCGGCGGACGCCGACATCACCGTCGTTTCCCAGCCGTCTTCCGCGGTGCTCGTCGAGCGCCTCGCTTCGCTCTGGTTCGATCTTCTCGCTCGCCTCGACAGCCTCAACGCCGACCTCGGCCTCCGCTACCTCAGCACGGTCGTACCCGACGACCGCCCCGACGCAATCGAGTTGTCAGGCGAAGTCGGAGAGTCGGTCGAGTGCCGTTTCGTCGTCTCCAACGACAAGCCGGACACCGCCGCTGTGCAGTGCTCCGTGACCGATATGCGCCGAGAAGACGGCATCGGCCCGGCGTTCGACCCGGCCGCGGTGATCTCGCCTGACTCGCTCCAGTTGCCCCCCGATGGGTCAGCACAGATCTCGTGCTCGATCGCCTTGACCGACGTGTTCTCGGTGGGGGTGAGCTATCTCGGCGAGTTGCGCGTCAGCACTGGCGACGACCCCGCGTTGCGCATTCCGATTCGCATCCGCGCCAACGAGCACGGGTCGCGCCCATGACCGAACGCAACGATCCGATCGCCATCATCGGCATGCGCGGCCGATTCCCCGGCGCGAACGATCTCGAGATCCTCTGGCGCAACTTGTCGGAAGGCGTCGAGTCGATCACACCATTGAGCCGCGACGAGATGCGCGCGGCCGGTGTACCCGACCACATCACGAGCTTGCCTGGTTATGTGAACGCCGCGCCGCTGCTGGACGACGTCGACATGTTCGATGCCGGTTTCTTCGGCTTCTCGGGGCGCGATGCGGCGCTCACCGATCCCCAACACCGGGTGTTCCTGGAGACCGCGTGGGAGGCACTCGAGGACGCGGGCTACGACCCGTCGCGCTATGACGGCCCCATCGGCGTGTTCGGCGGTTGCGAGCTCAGTTCCTACCTCTACCAACTGCACCAGAACCCTGAGGCGCTCGGATACATCGACGGCATGCAGATCATGGTCACGAACGACAAGGACCATCTCTGTACGCAGGTCTCGTACCGCCTCAACCTGCGAGGGCCGAGCGTCGTCGTGCAGACGACGTGTTCGACCTCACTGGTCGCGATCGGCATGGCGTGTGAGAGCGTCCGCGCCGGTCGGTGCGACATGGCGCTCGCCGGCGGCGTGACCGTGCGCGTGCCGCAACGCGGCGGCTACTTCTACGTCGCCGGTTCCATCCTCTCTCCCGACGGACATTGCCGGCCCTTCGACGCCAACGCGCAAGGGACGATCGTCGGCAGCGGCGTCGGCCTGGTGGTGCTCAAGCGGTTGGAGGACGCTCTCGTCGACGGAGACAACATCCGCGCGGTCATCCGCGCGGTCGGCATCAACAACGACGGCAGTGACAAGGCGGGCTACACCGCGCCGGGGGTCCGCGGTCAGGCCCGAGCAGTGGCTGCCGCCTACGAGGCGGCGGGCGTCTCCGCGGACACGATCGGCTATGTCGAGGCACACGGCACGGGAACGATCCTCGGCGATCCGATCGAGCTCTCCGCGTTGACAGAGGTGTTCCGAGCCCACACCGATCGTCGTGGCTTCTGCGGCATCGGCTCGGTGAAGTCGAACTTCGGCCATCTGTCCTGCGCATCCGGCGTCACCGGCCTCATCAAGACAGTTCTCACGCTCGAGCACGGCGCCATCCCGCCGACGCTGCACTACGAGTCGCCGAATCCGGCCATCGACTTCGCTTCGAGCCCCTTCTACGTCACGACCGAGCTGCAGCCGTGGGTCGAGAACGGCTCGCCGCGCCGCGCCGCCGTCAGCTCGTTCGGCATCGGGGGCACGAACGCGCACGCCGTCATCGAACAAGCGCCACCAACGCCACCCTCCCAGACCACCGACCTTCCGATGTCTGTGCTCCTCACGCTCTCGGCCAGGAGCCGCGCCGCGCTCGACGAGGCGACGCGAAGGCTCGGCGAGCACATCGACCGGCATCCGGAGCAGGACTTGGCCGATGTCGCCTACACGCTGCACGTCGGGCGGCGCGAGTTCCACCACCGACGGGCGGTTGCGGTCGACCGGGACGATCGGACGCGGACCGTCGCTCTTCTCAGCGATGTCGACCGACTCGCCGCGTCGGAGGTCGCGGACGCGCCGAAGGTCGTCTTCATGTTCCCCGGTCAGGGAACGCAGTACCCGGGGATGGCGTCGCGCCTGTATGCGACAGAGGCCATCGTGCACGACTCCATCGACGAGTGCTGCGACATCCTGAACGCCGAACTCGGCCTCGATCTGCGTGACGTGCTGTTTCCGGACGACGAGCAACGAGACGGCGCCGACGGCAAGCTGCGCGATACCGCGCTCGCGCAACCGGCATTGTTCGTGGTGGAGTACGCGCTGACGGAGCTGTGGCGGTCATGGGGCATCCGTCCGTCCGCAATGATCGGCCACAGCGTCGGCGAGTTCGTCGCCGCCACCGTCGCCGGCGTCATGAGCCTCCCGGACGCGCTACGGCTCCTTGCCGAGCGAGGCCGGCTGATCTCCGCGTTGCCTGCCGGGAGCATGTTGTCGGTGATGGCCGCGGCGGAGGACATCGCAGATCTCATCGGCGATGACATCGCCCTCGCTGCGGCCAACGCGCCGGGACTGAGCGTGCTGTCCGGCCCGACCTCCGCGATCGAACGCGTCGAGCGCGAACTGGAGTCGCGAGCCATCGCGTCACGCCGGCTGCACACCTCGCACGCGTTTCATTCCTCGATGATGGATCCGATCCTCGACCGCTTCGAGCGCGTCGTGAGCACGGTCGCCCTGGCGGAGCCGTCCGTGCCGTACGTCGCGACCAAGACAGGGGCGTGGGCCGGAGCCGAGTCGGCCCGACCCGAGTACTGGAGCGGCCAGCTCCGTTCGGCGGTGCGCTTCGAAGACGCACTCCGGACACTCGGTGATTCACCTTCAATCCTGGGCAAGGACGAGGTCGTGTTCGTCGAAGTCGGCCCCGGTCGCGCGCTCAAGACATTCGCCGACCAGACCGCGAAGACGATCGACGCGGCGTGGCGCACGCTGACCACGCTGCCGTCGGCGGACGAGCCCGACACGGGAGCGACCCTGATGAGCGCCGTGGGCTGCCTGTGGGAACGCGGGGCGCCCGTCGACTGGACCGCGCTGCACGCCGACGATCGGCGCCGCGTGAGCTTGCCGACGTACCCGTTCGAACGCCAGAGCTACTGGATCGGTCCGCCCGTGCGTGCGATCGACACCGCGCCGCCAGAGGCGCGCGACGTTTCGGGTTGGTTCTACGTGCCCGAATGGTGTCCGTCAGGGCCAGCCCGAGCGCCTCACTACTCCCTCGCCGACGCGCCCGTGCTCGTGATGGACGAAGGCGATGGCCTCGGCGCGGCAGTGGCCGACCGCCTGCGACAGTCTGGTGCCCGTACCCATCTGGTCCGTCGGCGCAGACCGGTCGACGCCGACGACACCAAGGACATCGACGGCGATGTCCATGTGGTCGACCCCGACGACGCCGATTCCTACGCGCGCGTGGCTGCATCGGTCTGCGCCACCGGCAGGCTCGCCGGGGTCGTCGACTGCTGGGCCGCATGTCCGCCTGGTACGACCGATCTCGACACCGGTGGCCACGTGTTGTTCCAAGGAGCCCTCCGACTCGCACAAGCACTCGGCCATCACGCCACGGTGCGACCGCTTCCGTTCGTGGTCGCCGCTCGCGGCACCGATCGCGTGCGCGAGGGCGACGAGGTCGACCCCGCACGGGCGTTCAGCATCGGCGCGACGCGCGTGCTGCCCCAAGAGCACCCCGGAAACCGCTTCACGCATGTCGACGTCGACGACCACCCTGCGCTCGCCGACCTGTTGATCGCCGAGCTCACGACGAGCTCGCCGGAGCCGCAAGTCGCCCTGCGGGACGGTGAACGCTACGTGCGCGACTACAGGAAGGCTGCGATCGCAGACAACGGTGCGTCGGCCGACCTGCCCGACCGCCCGGTCGTGTTCGTCACGGGTGGTCTCGGCCACATGGGCATGGCCCTGTCCGAAGCGGTCTTCGATGCGTTCGACGCGCGCCTCGTCCTCCTCGGACGGTCCCCACTGCCGGACCCGGAGCAGTGGGCTGAGCAGGCCGCGGACCGCCACGTCGACGAGCAGATGCGTGAAACGCTTCGACGGCTGGAGGCCATGCGCGCCGTTCGCGACGACGTCCTTGTCGTGTCTGCCGACATGCGCGACGAGGCGGAAGTTCGCGCCGCGGTCGAGAGCGCACTGGCGAGATTCGGCACGATCGACGTGGTGGTGCACGGCGCGGCCAACGTCGGACCTTCGGCGTTCGGCTCCGCAGAGGAGACGACCGCTTCAGTGATCGACAACCAGATCTCGCCCAAGCTGCGCGGGCTCGAGTTGCTGCGGGAGGCGATGCGCGGGCGCGAGCCATCGCTTTGGGTGCTGCACTCGTCCATCTCGTCGGTGCTCGGTGGCCTTGGGCTCGCCGCCTACGCAGGCGCGAACGCCGTGCTCGACAGCATCGCGGCCCAAGGAGGTCCGAGCTGGCTCAGCATCGGCTGGGACGCATGGGACAACGCCGCCGAGGCGCAGATGCCGGGCATGCCCGTCGCCATCCAGCCTGCCGAAGGCCAAGCTGCCTTCGTCCGCATGTTGCGCACCCCCGTCGATTCTCGGATTGTCGTCGCGGTCGGCGACCTCGATGCACGGCTGGAATCGTGGGTCCGCCGGTCGCAGCCCTCCAGCGCGTCCGCGCCGGCCGAGCGTTACCCGCGCCCCCACCTCGCGACGCCGTTCGTGGCGCCGGCGACCGACACCGAGCAGTCACTCGCCGAGATCTGGGCCAACCAGCTCGGGCTGCTCGAGGTCGGCGTCCACGATCGTTTCTTCGAGCTGGGCGGGCATTCGCTCCTCGCCGTGCAGGTGGCCTCGGAGATCCGCGACCGCTTCCAGATCGAGATGCCGGTGCTCCAGTTGTTCAAGGCACCGACGGTGCACGATCTGGCCGGGGTGGTCGAGGCGGCGGTGGCCGGAGAAACGGCACCGCTGAGGTCACCCGACTCGCCGAGCTCGACGGAACCGACAGACACGACCGACACTGCCACGCCGTCGATCGACCTCGCCGAAGGACCCGGTGGAGCGGCGAAAGCCGGCTATCGCGATTTCTACGACGACGTGACGCGCCGGTTGGCGGCCACGGGCATGGGCGAGGCCTCCTTCTTCCTCAACTACGGGTACGTCAGCCGGGGCCCGGACGACGAGGCGGTGTTCGACGTGCCGGACGCCACGCCGAACCGCAACTCGGTCCGCCTCGCACTCGAACTCGTGGGTGAGACGCCGCTCACCGGTCGCGACGTGCTCGATGTCGGGTGCGGCCGCGGCGGAACCGCCGCGCTGCTCGCCGAGCAGTTCGGCGCAGCCGCAGTCGGCGTCGACCTGTCGCCCGAGGCGGTCACGTTCTGTCGCGCCGCGCATCGAGCGACCGGTGCCCGTTTCGAGGTCGGTGACGCCGAGCATCTCCCTTGCGACGACCGGTCCTTCGACGTCGTCGTCAATGTGGAGTCCTCGCACACCTATCCGGACATGCGCGCCTTTCTGCGTGAGGTCAGCAGGGTGCTCCGGCCCGACGGACAGTTCCTCCACACCGACCTTCTCGCCGGCCAACGGTGGCTCGAAGTGCAGGCGGTTCTCGCGGGACTCGGCTTCGCCGTGATCTCGGATCGCGACATCACCGCGAACGTGTTGGCGTCCTGCAACGAGATCGCCGAGAGCCGCACCGCGGCGTTCGGCGCTCGTGATGCGGCCATCGACAACTTCCTCGCCGTCCCCGGATCACCGGTGTACGAGCAGATGGCGTCGGGGGCCTGGGAGTATCGGATCGTCCGCTCGCAGTTGCGATCGTGATCGCCGCGCCGATGGTCCATGCGTGGCTCTTCCCAGTCGTGCAAGGTGCCGCCGACGATCCGGCGATGCTGTCCGTGCTCGGGCATCGCGAGATCGAGCGGGTGGGGCGGCTCGGATGGCGGCGGGATCGCGATCGTGCGGTGTGCGCGCGCGTGGCGGCGCGGATCGAGGCCGGCCGGCGCCTCGGGATCGCGGCGTGCGAGGTTCCACTCGACGACGACGGTCCTCCTTCGTTCCGCGGCGTCGACACGACAGTGAGTTGGTCGCACAGCGGACACTGGATCGCGCTGGCGCTCGGCTGCGGTCGTCCTGTTGGCATCGACATCGAAGAAGAGCCCGAACACCTCGACCTCGACGCGCTGGCAGAACTCGACGTGCGATCGCTCGAGGAGTTCGTGGCGCTCGAGGCCGCCAGCAAGGCGACCGCGTGCGTGTACGACGGCGCGTGGCCGCCCGGCGTTGCGCTGCGCCGTCTCAGCGCGCCGCGCGGCTATGTCGCCGCGGTCGCCTCGACAGGAAGTGATTGGAAGGTGGAGTTGCACATGCGGTCACCACTGCACATCGTTGAGCACACGATGGCTGCCTGTTAGCGTTCGATTCGGCTCCATCGGTCACCTGGCTCGCTGGTCACTCGACTCGACTCGACGGAAGGCGGTCCATGTTCGGAATCGACGACATCATCGGCGCCTTCACGGGGGGAGGTGGCAGCAGCAGCTCGTCAGTGACGAGCAACGTCAACCTCACGATCGCGGGTCTCGACAAGATGAACGAGACCATCACGCTGCAGGGCGGCGACAAGCCGCTCGCCGTGACGGACACCATCGAGCTCAAGCCGCTCACGGTCAACCTCGGCGGCACCGACAAGCCGCTCGCCGTTACGGACACCATCGAGCTCAAGCCGGTCACGGTGACCGAGAACCTCAACCTCGGTGGCACCGACAAACCCATCGCGCAGAGCGTCGACCTCAAGCCAGTCACCCTGAACGAGAACATCGACCTCAAGCCGGTTGCAGTCGACACATGTCAGACGCTCAGGCTGGCACCGCTGCCGGAGACCGGAGTTCGTCAGCCGTATCACCACCACGTGGGCTACACGATGTTCGGGGTCGAGTACGTCGGTGTCACTTATCACGGTGAGTCACAGCAGCTGATCGACAGTCCGCAGCGCCCGCAGGTCGTCGAGCGCATCGGACACACCATCGGACACGGCGGACAGCACAAGTCCCTCGGTCCGTCGAAGACGTTCGGCGGCGAACGCGGCATCCGAGTTCGCGTCCTCGATCCCGACGACTCGTAGGAGGCTGCTGGCCTGTGGCCCTCGACGTCGCCGGGTCGTCAACGGCCCTCTTGCTCGCGGGCGGGAGCACGGTCCAGGGCGAGATCTGGCTGCAGAACAACACCGCCACCGAAGTCAAGATCCACAACGCGACGCTGTCGGTCCAAGTCGGTGCGGTGACCCAGAGCGGTGCGATCCCCCTGCCGGAAGACGTACCGATTGCATCTGGCTC
>DATAES010000209.1:0-5130 GCA_036257895.1 Acidimicrobiales bacterium | reverse complement strand
CAGCGCGTAGGTTCGCGCGCGCTTGCGTTTCACGAGACTCGCGCAGTTGCCAAGCGTGGAACAGCACCGGTCGGTGGAGGAAGCCGTCGAGTACGACCGTGCGCCCGGCGCGCCAGCCGTCGTCGTCGATGTGGGCGTACTCGGTACGCACATCGCGCGCGTAGCGCTCGTACCGGTCGCGGGTTGCACCGAGGATCGCAAGGTCGGCGTCGGCCAGGATTTGCCCGTTGACATCGCTCTCACCGGGGTCGTGTTGCACCGTGGTCTCGATCAATCGCGTCACCTCGTCGCGGAAAGCGACGGGTGCGCCAAGAATCCCGAGTACGTCGTCCGCGTACGCCGCACTCTGAGCCTCGCTGCCCGGCCGAGTCGGTTCGTAGACCACATCGTGCATCCACACCGCGCAATGGACTTCGGCGGTCGCGTCGAGCGAATCCGCGACGGCAAGCATCTCTTCGATGTGTTCGAGCGTGTGGTAGCGGCGATGCGGCTCCGAGTAGCGGGCGACGATGTCGGACGCGACGGGTGCGACGGTGGCTGCGTCCGCACCCCACGAGGACAGCAGTGAGATCAGCCGGGGCGGGACGACAACTTGCGCCACAGCGCACGGTACGTCGGGTACTCGAGGCCCGGCGTGATCCACCCCGACTCGACGAGTTCAGCGTGCATCTGCGGCAAGTTCCGCCATGGCACGCCCATGTCGACGTGATGGGCGAGGTGGTAGCCGATGTTGTACGGGACCATGAAGAACCGGGCGAGCGGCGACTGGCGCACCGAATGGGTCGTGAGCCGGCGGTCGTCTGACCGTTGCATCCCACCATGCTCCGCGATGGCGCGCAGACGGTTGATGACGCGCCACTCCGTCATCCAAGGAAGGAACCAGAGCAGGAAGTAGAGCTGCGGCCACCCGGCGAGCAGGAACACGCCGAACAACACGACCTGGCAGCCGAGGATGCGGCGTGCGTGCACACGCGAGGCTTCATAGCGCAGACCGCGGAACAGGCTCTTCAAGTTCTTCCAACCGCTGTTGCCGAACATGTCACGGCGCAACTTGCGCCACATCGACTGAGCCGTGATGGGATAGCCGTTGTACAGGTTCATGTCGGGCTCGTTGGGCCCGAACTCGTCCTTGTGGTGCGCCATGTGTCCGCGCCGATACAAGTCGGTCGACGTGAAGGCGGGATAGCCGAGCACCCATCGTCCGACGAAATCGTTGATGCGCTTGTTGGAGAAGAGCAGGCGATGCGCGGCCTCGTGGGCGAGGCTGGCAAAGCGCGCGAACTGCGGTCCCATGAGTACGAAGGCAGCGAGCCACGTCAGTGGATGGTCGATCCAGATGGCCGCAGTGATGATTGCAATCGTGCTGAGCCACAACGCGACGACCGACCAGACGTTGAGCAGGTTCGGGACCCGGCGGAGCTCGGCTCGCACATCGGGAACGGGCTTGCCGTTCGCCAGCAGCCGGTCGGTCGGCAGGACGTCGGGCAGTTCTTGTTGCGACGGGAGCATGGTCATCGCCACCCGGCGAGTATTACAGTTTCTGGACACGTGACGCAACTTCGTAAGCTGCCCGCTCGATCCGTGATCGCCAGCACCCTCTTGGGCACCGAGCCGCCGGTGCTCTCCGGCCGCGTTCTCGTGCAGGCCGCGGCCCTGTTCGGCATCTCCGAGGGCACCACCCGAGTCGCGCTCTCGCGCATGGTCGCAGCGGGTGAGCTCGCGGCGACCGACGGGATGTACTCATTGGTCGGTTCCCGGTTGCTCGAGCGGCAAGCCCGTCAGGCCACGAGCCGACGAGCGAACACCAAGCGCTGGCGTGGTCGATGGCTGCTCGCGATCGTCACCGCCGAACGTCGAGACGCGGCCGATCGATCCGAGCTGCGCGAGCGACTGGGCGCGGCGCGCCTCGCCGAGATGCGCGAAGGCGTCTGGGCCCGTCCCGACAACATCGACGTCGCTTGGGCGGACGTCGTGTCCGAGCACTGCGCGATCGTCACCGACGCCATGATCGATCCCGCGATCACCGACGAGCTATGGGCACTGGACGAGTGGTCCTCGACGGCCGCAGCTCTGCGACGCGACATGGCCGCGCTCGTCGAGCTGCTCGACCGTGGCGACACGAGCGCACTCGCTCCCGGCTTCATCACATCGGCAGCGGTGCTGCGACACCTGCAGACCGATCCGCTGTTGCCCGAGGAACTACTCCCACCGAACTGGCCCGGACGCGCCCTGCGCGACGAGTACGACCGCTTCGACGTCGCCTACCGGAAGGTGCTGCGCGACTGGTTTCGTTCGAACGTCTGACCGCTCCCTATCCTGCCGGCATGGAAGACCGGCTCTACTTCCGTCAGCTCCTTGCGGGACGCGACTACGCGACGAGTGATCCGATCGCGCGCCAGATGGTCAACTTCGTCTACCTCGTGGGCGATCGAGAGACGGGCGAAGCCGTGGCCATCGATCCGGCGTATGACATTCGCGGGCTGCTCGACATCGTCGCGGCTGACGACATGCGACTCGTCGGCGCGCTCGCGACGCACTACCACCCCGATCACGTCGGCGGGGAGATGATGGGATACGCGATCTCGGGCGTGCGTGAGCTGTTGACGATCAATCCGGTGCCCATTCACGTGCAGGCCGATGAAGCGCCTTGGGTCATGCGCGTCACCGGCGCATCCACATCCGACCTCGTCGAACACACCTCGGGCGACACAGTCATGGTGGGAGACGTCCCGATCGAGTTGATTCACACACCAGGGCACACGCCCGGCAGTCAGTGCTTCTTCGTCGACGGCCGGCTCGTGGCGGGCGACACGTTGTTCCTCGAAGGCTGCGGACGGACGGACCTTCCCGGTGGCGATCCCTTGGCGCTCTACGAGAGCATCACGCAGAAGCTGGCGAAGATCCCCGACGACACCATTCTGTTCCCGGGACACCTCTACTCCATGGAGCCATCCGCTTCGATGGGCGAGACACGGCGGATGAACTTCGTGTTCCGTCCGAAGACCGCGGAGCAATGGCTCATGATGTTCGGGAACTGAGGCCGCTGCGCCCGCGTCGGCTCGCGCGGTCTCGCGACCGACTGATAGGAACCACATCGTGTCCGCTCGTCGAGTGTCGTTCGCGCCGCTGCCCACTCCCTGCGAACCGATGGACCGCTTGGGCGCGGAACTCGGCTTTCCATCGGGTGGATTGCTGGTGAAGCGAGACGACCTCACGGCCCTCGGCGGCGGAGGCAACAAGGTGCGCAAGCTCGAACGACTCTGCGCCGACGCGCTCGAGCACGACGCTGACACGCTCGTGACCGGAGGTGGACGGCAGAGCAACCACGTGCGCATGTCGGCGGGTGCCGCGAACCGTCTCGGGCTCGCGTGCACCGTCGTGCTGGCATCGGATCGGCCGGACACGGCGACGGGCAACGTTCTGCTCGACGAACTCCTCGGGCCCGAGATGGTGTGGGCAGGCGACCTCGACTATCCCGCCCTCGAGGCGCGCATCGCCAGCGAGGCGGAACGGATCCGGGGCGAAGGACGCAACCCGTACGTGATGCCGATCGGCGGTGCCTCCACCATCGGGGCGCTCGCGTACGTCGATGCCGCCCACGAGCTCGTCGCGCAGGTGTCCGACGTGGATCTCGTGATAGTGGCCGACGGGTCGGGCGGCACGCACGCAGGACTCGTTGCTGGTCTCGGCGATCATGGCAAAGTGCTCGGTGTCGACGTCGGGACGCGTCCCGATCTCGACGACGCCGTGCCTGCCATGGCGGCTGACGTCGCGTCACACGCGAAGCTGTCTCCACCAGCGGGGACGGTTCAGGTCGACCATGATCACTTCGGGGACGACTATGGCGATCCGACCGACGCATGCCGCGAGGCGTTGCTCTTCGCCGCCCGACTCGAAGGAATCATCCTCGATCCCGTCTACACCGGTAAGGCGATGGTCGCGCTCATCGCGGCGGCTCGTGAAGGTCGGATTGACCCGTCATCCCAACGGGTCGTCTTCATGCACACCGGCGGCATGCCGGCGCTGTTCTCGTCGCGGTACGTCGGCTGGGCCCGGTAAGCGACTTGTTGTGCGAGCCGAGTCGGGACCACGGTGATTCCTGAAGAGATCGAACAAGGCCCGCGCGCGTTCGATGTCGTAGAGCTCGCTTTGCGAACGTATCGCGAGCGGTTCTGGCGGGTCGCGGGGACGGCATTCGCCGTTTTCGGGGTCGTCGCTGTCGTGGACGCGATCGCCACCGTCCTGATCATCGACCGTCACGTCTCGCGTCCGATCGGGGCCACTGTCACATCCGTTGTGGCCGGGGTCTTCGCGATGGTCGGCGTGGTGATCTACGCCGGCATCCTCGACAAGGTGGTCGGTGCTCACCTGCACGGGCATCCCGACCTCAGCCTCAAGGAGATCTGGCACGTGCTGCCGCTGGGCCGCCTCGTGCGCGCAGACGTCGTCCTCGCCCTCGGGACGGTGGCCGGACTCGCGCTGTTCGTCGTCCCGGGAATCGTCCTGTTCACGCTGTGGTCACTCGTCGGACCGGTGATCACGATCGAAGATCGTGCCGTTGGCTCAGCGTTGAGACGATCGTGGCAGCTCGTACGCCCGAGCTTCTGGTTGACGTTGCTGCTCGTGACGGTGCCGCTCGAGATCGAGCAGGCCGCGCTGCATGCGATCCACTACACCGAGATCTTCGAGCATCCGCTCGTGCCGGCCTTCCTCCTCAACGGCTTGCTCGGCATGGTGATCGGCTCCATGGTGGGACTCGTCGAGGTCGTGCTCGCTTACGAGCTGATCGCGCGGCGTCGATAACGAGTGTGCGTGAACCGCCGTGAGAGGGAGGTTGGCGCACAGTCGGCGAACAGCCGACGACTGCGGCGACGAACCGACGTCACGATCCCGCTGGACTGAAGAGTCGCCATTCCTCGGGTACACCCTTGAGACGGTGTGACCCGCGGTCGACGAATGTGATGCCCGACCCTGCGACCAGATCCTTGACAGTTGACGATGCGAGAACTTCGCCGGGTCCGGCGAGGGCTTGGATTCGTTGAGCGATGTGGACGGCGATACCGCCGATGTCGTCTCCGCGTTGTTCGATCTCGCCCGTGTGGAGCCCGACCCGCACCTGAAGACCAAGCT
>DATAES010000208.1:0-37963 GCA_036257895.1 Acidimicrobiales bacterium | reverse complement strand
TGATGACCGCACCGACCCAGAGGCGCGCCGACGGCACGTCGCCGAACACGAGGAAGCCCAGCGCGGCGGCCCAGAGCAGCGCGGTGTACTCGTAGGGCGCGATCGCCGACGGAGGCGCGAGCGAGAAGGCCCGCACGAGTCCGAGTTGTCCGAGCAGGTTCAACACGGCGAGCGCGCCGAGCAGCGGCCAGTGGCGCACTTCCACCGGGTGCCACACGAACGGCAACACGACCAACGCGATCACGAACTGCCCGGCGATCATCCAGAACAACATGCTGAACACCGACTCCGTGCGCCCGAGCCGGCGGGTCGTCAGCATGCCGAGCGCGTACAGGACGCTCGCGCCGACGGCCAGGAGCGCGGCCGGTTTGACGTCGCCACCGGGACGGACGATCACCAGCACGCCGATGAAGCCGACGATCACGGCACCCCATGCATTGCGCGGGACGTGCTCACCGAGCAGCGGTCGCGACAACAGAAGCATCACGAATGGCGCCCCGAACGCGATCGCGGTCGCGTCTGCGAGTGGCAGTTCTTCGAGCGCGCTGAAGAACAGGAAGATGGCGCCGAGCATGGCAGCGAGGCGGACGAGGTGCGCCGGCACCGCGGCGCGAGGGAGCGGCGGGAGCCCGCCGCGCTGGAACGTGATGACGACGAGGATCAGCAACGCGATGCCTGAACGCAGCGCGAGCATCTGCGCGACCGGATAGTTCTCGACCACCAGCTTGCCGACCATGTCGTGCACGGCGAAGAAGCCGACGCCAAAGATCATCGCCGTCGCGCCGCGCGCCACCGCGTCGTGGCCATGCCGGCGCGCAGCACCGTCGGCAGTCTTGACAAGGCTCATCGCTGTCCTCGGGTGATGCGGACTACAGCTGCTTCAGCACGCTCTCGCAAGCACTGACGTCGACACCAGGCCCGGGCTCGACATCGAGCTTGACGATCGTGCCGTCCTCGATCACCGCCGCGTAGCGCTGCGAACGAGTGCCGAGGCCGAAGCCGGAGCCGTCGAAGGACAGCCCCATGGCGTCGGCGAAGTCGGCGTTGCCATCGGCCAGCATCAGGATCTTGTCCCCGGCGCCCTGCGCCTTGCCCCACTCGTCCATGACCCAGGCATCGTTCACGCCGATGCAGGCGATGGTGTCCACGCCCCGCCGCTTCAGCTCGTCGGCGCCGCTCACGAACCCGGGCAGGTGGATTTTCGAGCATCCCGGTGTGAACGCGCCGGGCACCGCGAACAGCACGACCTTCCCGGTTCCGAGCACCTCGCCGGTGCGTACCGGGGTGGGTCCGTCCGATCCCATGGTGCGGACTTCGACATCGGGAACCTTGTCGCCAACCTTGATCGTCATGGGATCGCACGTTACCGAGATCGGTTCTTGACGCCTGCGGCGGAATAAAGTAAGAAACAACTATCTTTACTGTGAGAACCACACAGGGAGGCTCACCAATGCAGGTAGCCATCATCACTGGAGCATCCCGGGGACTGGGTCTCGCCCTTGCGACAGAGCTCGCAGATCGCGGGTGGGCGCTCGTGATCGACGCTCGGGGCTCGGATGCACTCGCCGCCGCCGAGGCCGGGCTCGCATCCCGAACCACCGTACGGTCCATCCCCGGGGACGTCACCGATCCGGCCCACCGGCGTGCGCTGGTCGACGCCGCCAGCGAACTCGGCGGCATCGATGCCGTCGTCAACAACGCCAGCTATCTCGGCCCGAGCCCGCAGCCCGAGCTTGCGGAGTACCCGCTCGATGTCGTTCGGCAGGTCTACGAGGTCAATGTCTTCGCGCCGCTCGCACTCGTGCAGGCAGCACTGCCGGCTCTGCATCCGGGCGCGCGCATCGTCAACATCACCTCTGACGCAGCCGTCGAGGCGTACGAGGGTTGGGGGGGCTATGGATCGTCGAAGGCTGCGCTCGAGCAGCTGACTGCGGTGCTCGGCGCGGAGCATCCGCACCTCCGGGTCTACCGAGTCGATCCCGGCGACCTCCGCACGCAGATGCACCAGGAGGCGTTCCCGGGCGAGGACATCACCGACCGGCCGCTCCCCGAGGTCGCGGTTCCAGGTCTCGTCCAGCTGCTCGAAGGCGATGAGCCGAGCGGCCGGTACCGCGCGCAAGAGCTGGTACCGGCGTGAGCGCGGTCGCAGAAGTCGACGACGTGCTCCGAGGTCCGAGTCGGATCCGGTTCGAGCTACCACCGCAGCTCGAAGCGTCCGTGCCGCCGGAAGCACGCGGCATCACTCGGGACGGAGTGCGGCTGATGGTCGCGTACAGGTCCGAAGCCCGGTTGGTCCACGCCAACTTCGCCGACCTGCCACGGTTTCTCGACGCCGGCGATCTCGTCGTGATCAACACGTCCGGCACGCTCGCGGCGGAAGTCGATGCGACGGGCCCGGACGGCCTGAGTCTCGCGGTTCATCTGTCGACACAGCTGCCCGCGAACTTGTGGGTCGTCGAGCTACGCCGAGACGGCAGACCCCTCCGTGACGCTGCACCAGGTTGGGTTCTGCAGTTGCCCGAAGGCGGCACCGTCGAGTTGCTCGCCGGGTACGAGCGGTCGAACGGACGCCTGTGGGTCGCCTCGTTGCACTTGCCGCTGCCATTGCTGACGTATCTCGCCGTGCACGGTCGTCCGATCCGGTACGGCTACGTGCGCCGCAGCTGGCCGATCGCGATGTACCAGAACGTGTACGCCACCGAGCCGGGAAGCGCGGAGATGCCGAGCGCAGGGCGCCCGTTCACCACCGAGGTGATCACTCGCCTCGTGGCGAAGGGCGTCAACGTCGCGCCGCTCGTGCTGCACACTGGGGTGTCGTCGCTCGAGTCGCACGAGCCGCCGTACGCCGAGTACTACCGCGTCGACTCGCATACGGCCCATCTGGTCAACGACACCCACCGTCAAGGCGGTCGAGTCGTCGCCATCGGGACGACGGTGGTGCGTGCGCTCGAGACCGTCGCAGATGAACGCGGGCACGTTCATCCCGGTGAGGGATGGACCGAGACGGTGATCACGCCGGACCGTGGCGTGTTCGCCGTCGACGGTCTGCTCACGGGATGGCACGAGCCCGAGGCATCACACCTCGACATGCTGGAGGCGATCGCGGGACGCGACCTCGTCGAGTTGTCCTACGCCGCCGCCCTCGCCGAGGGCTACCTCTGGCACGAGTTCGGCGACGTCCACCTGATTCTCCCGTAGATCGACACCGCCGCTCCGAATGTTGGTGCGCCGTGGCCCCTATAGGGGCCACGGGGACCCGGAGTTCGGGCGGGTTCAGTGCGGTTCGGTCGTCCGGTAGTCGCCGAACGGCTCGTCGCGGTCCTGCAGGGCCTTGGTCAGCCCCTTGGTGCGCATGCCGTCGATGAACTCGTGGAAGCTCGCTTGATGCGTGGCCAGCGCGCACATCTCGGTTCCCGAGCGGATGGCGGCCCGCAGTCCCATGATCTCCATGGCGCGGTGCACAGTGCGCTTGTTGATCTGCACGATGTCCGGCGGGATCTTCGTGATGCGCGTGGCGATCTCGACGACACGATCCTCGAGTTCCGCCGCCGGGAACGCCTTGTTCGCCCATCCCTGGCCGGCGGCCTCGACCCCGGTGATGAAGTCGCCGGTGATCATCATCTCCATAGCGGTGCGCATGCCGAGGAACCATGCATGGAACTGCATGTCGGGCGTACCGAAGCGCACCGCGGGATATCCGATCTTGGCGTCCTCGGCGACGTACACGAGGTCGCACCCGGTTGCGAGCTCGCTGCCGCCGGCGAGGCAATAGCCGTGCACCTGCGCGAGCACCGGCTTGGCCTGGTCCCAGATGCTCATCCATCCGTCGGTGACATGGCGCGGCCACTGTCCTTCGCCGCCGGCTGTGTAGAAGGGATAGTCATGTCCTTCGTTGCCACCGCCGAGGTCGTAACCGGCTGAGAAGCACGATCCTGCGCCGCGCACGATCGTGACGCGCACGTCGTCGTCCACATCCGCGGCGCGCAGCTGGTCGATGAGCTCGCCACGCAACGGATGATTCAGCGCATTGCGCTTCTCCGGACGGTTGAGTGTGAGGCGGCGGACGTACGGCGCGGGCGAGTCGACCAGGACCAGGTCGCTCACTTGATCGCCTTGGAATCCATGTCTTCGGACAGTCGCTGCAGGTTCTTCTCCGGCACCGCGTCGATCGGCTCCGCGATCTCCTCGACCGCCGGCCCGAACTGCGCGGCAAGCGGTGCGAGCGCATCGAGATCGAAGTCGTAGAGGCGGGCCACGTTGCCGGCGAGGATCTCGCGCAACTCCTTCTCGGGTACGTCGTGGAAGCGCGAGCGCAGATGCTCCCGCGTGTACGGCCACGTGCCCTCGTCGTGCGGATAGTCGCTGCCCCACATGAACCGGCCAGCACCGATCTTGTCCCGGGCGGCTACGTCTTCCGGCCCCGGCTGACTCACACCCATCCACACGTTCTGGTGAAAGTACTCGGTCGCGTCCTTCGGAAGGATGTGGTCCTGGCCGTAGCGGATCTCCCCAGTGGCACCGGTGTCGCGGATGCCTCGGATCACCTGGTCGAGCCTCTTCAGCAACGGCGGCACCCACGCGCAGCCCTGCTCGGTGAGCACGACCTTCAGTCGCGGGAACCGCTCGAGGATGCCCGACAGGATCATGTGGACCAGTGGGCGCTGGCTGTAGAAGCTGACCTCGGTGATGTAGAGGAGCATCGACACGGGATACGGGCCGTAGTCGGGCGCGCCGGTGCCACCGTGGATGTTGATCGGGACCTCGAGGTCCTGGCACACCTCCCACAGCCGGTCGTACTCGGTGTCGTAGATCGGCTTCATCCACGTCGCGGACGGCGGGATGTTCGGCAGGAGGACACCGCCCCGCAGACCGTGCTCTTTGATCCACCTGACGTCGTCGATCGCGTCGTCGATGTCGTTGAGAAAGATCTGACCGATGCCGGCGCGGCGCTCGGCGTACTCGTTGCACCAGTCGACGAGCCAGCGATTGTGCGCACGGATGCCAGCGAGCCGGTGCTCGTAGTGCTCCGGTTCAGGCGGCCCGGCAAACAGGACGAAGCTCGGGAAGAACGGCGGCACGGTGTTCGGGAACACGACCTCGCCGACGATGCCGTCGGCTTCCTGTTGCGAGTTGCGCATCTCGTTGTCCCAGTTGCGCAGTCTTCGGTTGTCGCCGAGGTCCTTGTACGGGTTCTTGTACTTCCCCCGCCAGGCGTCGAAGTCCTCGAGGTAGTTCGGGTCGAGGTACTCGCGGTACGCGGCATGGCTGCCGCCCGCGTGGCAGTCCGCCGAGATGATCGTGTAGCGGTCCGCGACCCCGGTCGCTGCTGCCATGGATGGAGTCCTTCCCCGGCCCCGTGCGGTGCCGTCAGCGTTCAGTCTGCCGGTCCGCCCGTCCACGAAACAAGAACGCGTTCTACTTTCGATCCAGTGCTGCCGGCGCCGGCCGTTCGCAGCGGGCACTCCGGGAATGACGCGGCATGTACCGTCGGCGCAACGGAGCGCAGGGTTGGCGTGCGCGAAGAGACCGACCGGATTCGTGTACGCGGGAGCGTTCCACACGTGCACCAAGGACGACAACGCCTACGGGTGCTGGACTGGGCGGCACTCGGCCTGACGTTGCTGCCGTTCCTCGTCGGCGCAATCGTGCTGGTCGTCGTCGTTCGCGGCTCGTACCTGCCAATCGGCGATCAGGCCCTGACGGAGATGCACGTCCGCGACATCGGACACCATTCCGTCCTCACCGGGTTGTACTCGCGGGACGACTGGAGCCATCCCGGACCGATGCTGTTCTACGTCCTCGCTCCCTTCTATTGGCTCACCGGTGGAGCTTCCATCGCCATGGGTCTCGGCACACTCGTGATCAACGGAGCCTCGATCGTCGGAATGGCCCTGGTGGCGCGACGGCGAGGCGGTGCGATGCTCATGCTGTGGACGTTGCTCGGGTGCTCGTTGCTGGTCCGCACGTTGGGAGCCGACTTCGTGCGCGATCCGTGGAACAACTACGTCACCGTGCTGCCATTCGGTTTGCTCATCTTCCTCGTATGGGCGATGGTCTCAGGCGAGCTCTGGGCGCTTCCGGTCGGTGTCGTCGTCGCGTCCTTTCTCGGCCAGACCCACGTCGGGTTCGTGGCGCTCGCGTTGCCGCTTCTTGCGTTTGGCGCGATCTGGCTGGCCGTGTCGGCGTTTCGTTCCGAGGACACCGCGGCCCGCTGGCGCCTGGTCCGGACCGCGGCTCTCTCGTTCTCGATCGGCCTTGTTCTCTGGCTGCCGGTCATCGTCGACACCGTCATCCATCGCGACAGCAACGTGTCGCGGATCATCCGATGGTTTCGCGACGCTCGCGCGGGGGTCCACACGATCGGACAGGGATGGCGGGTCGTCGCCGGACAGTTCGCGGCGGTCCCGGAGTGGATGACGTCTCATCGCTCACCACTCGCGTTGTCGGGAGAGTCATCGTTCCTCTACCAGGCACCGTTCCCTGTGCTGCTCCTTCTCGTCGCCGGTGCCGGGGTCGGTTACTGGCAGATGAAGCGGACCGACGGTCTTCGTTTGCTTGCGACGATCACCCTGACGTTCGCGCTGGGCGTCCTCGCAGTCGCGCGAACCATTGATCTTGTCTTCGACTACCGACTGCGCTGGACGTGGGTCCTCGGGATGGTCGGCTTCGTCGCCGTGGTGTGGTGTGCGGCGCTCGGGTTCGAACGGTGGCGACCCGCCGTCGCGCGCCGAGTGTTGCCCGCCATCGCACTGGTGGGTCTGGCCGTGTGCACCATCGTCAATGTCACGACCGCGGCCACAGCCGGCGTACCACAGCACGCCGACTCGAAGGTGCTCGCAACCTTGTTGCCTCGGGTCCTCGAGACGCTCGACAGCGACCCCGACAGCAAGCACGGCCAAGTGATCGTCGACGACGGGTTCCAAGCGTCCTCGTGGTACTCGCGCGGCCTGGTGCTGCAACTCGAACGGCGCGGCTACGACGCTCGAATGCCGTCACCGCGCGGCCTCGTCGTCGGTGGGAACCGTCAGGAAGATGACGGACCTGTGGGCGCGTATCTCGTGGTCGCCAGCGACAACGAGATCGAAACCCGCGATGCGGATCCGTCGTTGCGTCTGATCGCAAGGTGGTCGTCGGTCGGTTTCGACCAACAACTCGCGTACAAGCAGGCAGCAGCCGCGCTCGACCGCGACTACGCCGCCGGCAGCATCAGCAGCGCGGACCGTGCGCTCGCATTGCGTCGGATCGACCTCGGCAATCGCGACCCGGCGGTCTCATGGGCGGTCGCGATCTATCAAGCCGAGCCCGCACCGGAGTGACCAGGTGATCGACCCGGTTCTGGCCAACCCGGCGTGGCACGCGCTGCGTGGACCGCAGGCAGCGGTGGCCGAAGGCGGTCCGCTCGCCTTCCGGTACCAACCGGACGTTGCCCTGTTCGCTGCGCTTCCCGACGATCCGACAACCGAAGCGTGGGACCAGTTGGGTGACGTCGTCGGACCCGGAGGGTACGCATTTCTGGCCCGTGACGTCGTCCCGCCCCGGCTGGGTTGGGAGCAGGTCGTGTCCGTGGCGGCGGTCCAGATGGTGGCGACGTCGGTCGACGGTGAGCTCGATGACAACGCACAACGCCTGTCGGTGGACGACGTCACCGAGATCCTCGCCCTCGTCGAGCGGACCGAGCCCGGACCGTTCGGACCGCGCACGATCGAGCTGGGCGAATACTTCGGGATCCGGGACGACGACGGCGATGGCGCACTGATCGCGATGGCCGGCGAGCGGATGTTCCCGTCGCCCTACCGCGAGATCAGTGCGGTCTGCACCGACGAGTCACACCGCGGCAAGGGCCTCGCAGCCCGCCTCGTCCGCCATCTCGTCGCCCGCATCCACGAGCGAGGCGAGACACCGATCCTGCATGCTCGCGAGGACAACGCGAACGCGATCCGGCTCTACGAACACCTCGGCTTCACCCACTCGAACCTGTTCACCGTGACCGGCTACCGCGCCCCGACCTGACCTCCGCCCGTTTCGGCGTACATGGTGGCCCCATAGGGGCCAGATCGAACGCCGAAACGACAGAGGGTCAGCTGTCCAGATCCGACGCGAGCCTCTGGGTGATGTCGATGTACTCCTCGACCATCTCGAACACCACCTGCTTCGTGGTGCGCACCTGGTTCATTCGGCTGACGATCTGACCGACGGGCATGCCGACCAGCTCGCGCGGCGGGTTCGGGCCCATCTTGCGATTCGCATACGAGTTGAGGATGAACTGCAGCGGCATCGGCAGCGTGCCCGGCGACTCCGGCGCCTCCCACGCTTCGGTCCACGCGGTGCGCAACTGGCGCGCCGGCTTCCCCGTCAACGAGCGCGATCGCACCGTGTCGGACGACGTCGCCGCCAGCAGCTTCTCGGTCACGACACCGCCGTAGTCGTTCTCGATCGTCGTCAGCCAGATCGAACCCGTCCACACGCCATCGGCGCCGAGCGCCATTGCTGCCGCCATCTGCCGACCCGATCCGATCCCGCCGGCGGCCAACACCGGCACCGGCGCGATCGCATCGACCACGTCGGGCACGAGCACCATCGTCGCCACCTCGCCGGTGTGGCCGCCCGCCTCGTACCCCTGGGCGATGATGATGTCGACGCCCTGTTGCACGTCACGCTGCGCCTGCTCGACGCGACCGATCAATGCCGCGACCTTCACGCCCTGCTCGTGCGCTTGATCGATGGCCGCCTTTGGCGGAGGACCGAGCGCAGACGCGAGCAACGCGATCGGGTGGGCGAGCGCGATCTCGATCTGCGGCGCGCCGGTCGCTTCGGTCCAGCCCAGCACGCCGGCTCCCATGCCTGCGCCCGACTCGAGCACCTCCTCGTCGCCGCTCACGTCGACCCCGTGGTCGGCGAGGATCTTGTCGACGTAGTCCCAGTGGTCTTGGTCGATCATGGTCCGCAGTTGCGCGCCGATGTCCTCGACCTGATGGATGCCGGCGTCGCGATCGGCGGTCTTGACCGGCATGACGACGTCCACGCCGTACGGCTTGCCGCCGACGTGCTCGTCGATCCACTTCAGCTCGAGCTCGAGCTGATCGGGCGAGAACGCCAGCGCGCCGAGCACACCCATGCCGCCGGAGTTCGTGACCGCGGCGACAACGTCGCGGCAGTGGGAGAAGGCGAAGATCGGGAACTCGATGCCGAACATTTCGGCGAGGCGGTTCTTCATGTCGTGACCTCCATCGCATCCATCGCGACCTTGCGTGCGCGCGGGTAGTCGGGCTTTCCCGACGGCTGTCGCGGGATCTCGTCGACGAGATACAGCGCGCGCGGCACCTTGTAGCCCGCGATCCGCGTTCTGCAATGCTCGACCAGATCGTCGAGCTCCGGGCGAGCTCGCTCGCGAGGCTGCACGATCGCAGCCACCTTCTGGCCCCAACGTTCGTCGTCTACTCCGACCACCAACACGTCGTACACCTCGGGGTGCGCTTTGAGCGCCGCTTCGACTTCCTCGGGATAGATCTTCTCGCCACCTGAGTTGATGCACTGCGAGCCGCGGCCCAGCAACGTCATCGTGCCGTCCTCTTCGAGTCGGGCAAGGTCACCCGGGACCGAGTAGCGCTTGCCGTCGACCTCGATGAAGGTGGCCGCTGTCTTCGCCGGATCCTTGTAGTAACCGAGCGGCACGTTGCCGCCGCGCGCCATGCGCCCGACCTCACCGGGCTTCACCGGCTTGTTGTCGTCGTCCAGCACGATCGTGTCGGGACCCATGTTCACGTTGATGAGCCCACTCTTGTTGGCGGTCGCGCCCTTCTCGAGAAGGCGCAGGCCATTGAAGCCACTCTCCGACGACCCCACGGCTTCGCTGATGAACGCGTTCGGCAACAGTTCGAGGAACTGCTCCTTCATCACCGGCGAGAAGACCGCCGCCGTCGAGCTGACCGAGTACACAGACGACACGTCATATCGCTTGGTCGGCTCCGAGCGCTCGCTTCGCTCGCTGTCTCCGCCTGCCTGCGGCTCGTCGCTGGCGCTTCCCTCGCCGCGCGCGCCCAAGTCGCGACGACCTTCTATCAACGCCTCGATCAGAGGGCGGGCCATGGCGTCGCCGGTGATCGCCAGACCGCCGATCTTGTACTTCTCCACTGCGGTCCACACGTCGTGAGGATCGAATTTCGGCAGCAGCACGACGCTCGTGCCACGGAACAGCGCCCCGAACGTCGTCCATTGCGCGGCGCCGTGCATCAACGGTGCCAGCACGAGCGCGTGACCCAACGGATTCTCGGCACCGGACCGGGCGAGCGCGTACTCGTCGCTGATCCACTCGCCGGTCACGAAGTCGATGCCGCCGCCGAGCGTGCGGAACACGTCCTCGTGGCGCCACATCACCCCCTTCGGAAAGCCGGTGGTGCCTCCCGTGTAGAGGATGTAGAGGTCACCGGCATCCCGAGGACCGAAATCACGCTCGGGTGACGCGTCCGCCAAGGCCCTCTCGTACTCGACGGCGCCGTCGACCGCGCCGCCGCCGTCACCGACCACGATGAGGTGCTGCAACATGGGGAGCCGGTCGCGAACGGCCGCGATGCGCGGGCAGAACTCCGACTGGAACACCGTCGCGACGACATCGGCATTGTCGTAGAGATAGACGAGCTCGTCCTCGACGTAGCGGTAGTTCACGTTGATGGGGACAGCCCGCAGCTTGTAGGCGGCGAGCATCGTCTCGACGAACTCGATGCTGTTGTACGCGTAGATGGCGACGTGCTGACGTTCGACGACGCCGTTCGCCGCGAGATGGTGCGCGAGGCGGTTCGCTCGCTCCTCGAGTTGGGCGTACGTGATCGACCGGTCGCCACAGATCAGCGCCGTCCGTTCGGGCACCGCGTCGATGGCGTGCTCGATCAGATCGGCCAGGTTGAACGCCACTCGCGAAGTAGAACACGTTCTCCGCTGACCAGCAACGCAGGCCCCCTGCCAGCCCCTTGGCGCCCAGAACTAGAATGTGTTCTACTGCGCGCGTGCCAGCTTCTGTCTCGAGATCTGACTCGTCTTCGCAGTTGTCGGCCCCGCGTCCGGAAGTCACTCCTGCTGATCAGCACCTGCTCGTCGAGCGCGACGGCGGCGTCCTGATCGTCACCATGAACCGGCCAGAACGCCGCAATGCACTCTCGGGTCCGATGATGGAGGGCCTGGCGGCGGCGTGGGACGAGGTCAACGCGAACCCCGACATCCGCGTCGCCATCCTGACCGGTGCCGGTGGTTGCTTCTGCGCCGGTGCAGATCTCCAGGCGATGACCGAGACCCACCCCGGCGACGTGTTCGCCGACCGCGACAACGAGACGACGTCGGACCTGGCCGGCGGAGTGATCAAGCCCTTGTTGAAGGGCTTCCTCCTCGACAAGCCCCTGATCGCCGCCGTCGAGGGACCCGCGGTCGCCGGCGGCACCGAGATCCTGCAGGCCACCGACATCCGCATCGCGGGCGAGAGCGCTCGGTTCGGCGTGTCCGAAGTGCGGTGGGGCCTCTATCCACTGGGTGGATCGGTCGTGCGGTTGCGTCGGCAGATCCCCTACACGGTCGCTGCCGACCTGCTCCTCACGGGTCGCCACGTCCGCGCACCGGAAGCGAAGGAGATCGGGCTCATCAGCGAGGTCGTACCCGACGGCAATGCCCTTGATCGAGCGCGCGAAGTTGCGGCGACGATCGCGGCCAACGGGCCTGTCGCCGTGCAGGCCGTGCTGCGAGGATTGCGTGCGACCGAGTGCATCTCCGAGCAAGAGGCGATGCGGATCGACTCGAGCATCGGCATGAACGTGTTCATGAGCGACGATGCGAAGGAAGGCCCGACGGCTTTCATGGAGAAGCGAACACCGCAGTTCAAGGGACAGTAGGAGCAGCTCATGCAGTTGGCCGAGATCGACCTGCTCGACCGCGACAGGTTCACCGAAGGCATCCCGCACGAGTGGTTCACGTGGTTGCGCGAGAACCGTCCGATCTACAAGCACGCCGAGCCCGACGGGCCCGGCTTCTGGGTCATCACGAAACACGCGGACATCATCCAGTGCAACCGTGACGCGGGCACGTTCTCGTCGGCACAGGCCCGCGGCGGTGTGGTCGGTCTCGAAGAGCAGGGCATGCCGCAGACTGAGGCCGAGGAGGCCGGGGGCCGCATGATGCTCATGATGGACCCCCCGGACCACACGAGATACCGCAAGCTGGTCAACCGAGGCTTCACGCCGCGCATGATCGGCCAGCTCGAGCCGCACATCCGTGAGCTCTCGAACAACATCCTCAACGAAGCGCTCTCGAAGGGCGAGTTCGACTTCGTGGTCGACATCGCCGCCGAGCTTCCCCTCGAGGTCATCGCCGAACTCATCGGTGTGCCCAGCGAAGACCGCCACAAGATCTTCGAGTGGAGCAACCGCATGATTGGCTCCGAAGACCCCGAGTACATGGTGAAGGACGAGGAGGTGTTCCAAGCGCAGGTCGAGATGTTCATGTACGCGCAGGCGATTGCCGAGAAGCGCCGGGCCGACCCACAGGACGACATCATCACCGCGCTGCTGTCGGCGGAGGTCGACGGTGATTCGCTGTCCGACATGGACTTCAATCTGTTCTTCCTGTTGCTGTCGGTGGCCGGCAACGAGACGACGCGCAACGCGATCGCGCACGGCATGAACGCGTTCCTCGAGAACCCCGACCAATGGGACCTGTTCGCGAGCGACATCGACGGGCGCACAGCGGGCATGACCGAGGAGATCCTGCGGTGGGCGACACCGGTCATGTACTTCCGCCGCAACGCCACGCGCGACTTCGAGCTGCGGGGCGAGACGATCAAGGACGGCGACAAGATCGCCCTCTACTACATCTCCGCCAATCGCGACGAGGAAGTCTTCGACGATCCGTTCCGGTTCGACATCGAGCGCGATCCGAACCCGCACATCGCGTTCGGCGGCGGTGGCCCCCACTTCTGCCTCGGCGCCCAGCTGGCACGCATGGAGATCCACGTGTTGTTCGAGGAGATGGCGCGGCGCGTGCAGCGCGTCGAAGGGCTCGGGCCGCCTGACCGCCTTCGCTCGAACTTCATCGGCGGCATCAAGCACCTACCGGTGCGCTTCCACGCCGCATAGGAGCCCGCTGACGCGTAGTGGATTTCGACGAGAGCCCTGAAGACGCCGCGTTCCGCAGCGAGGTCCGCGCCTGGTTCGCGCGCCCCGAAGTCGTGCGCGAGGTACACAACTTCGAGGGCCTGACCCCCGACGACGACCTCGACTGGGTCGCCGTTGCCAAGGTGTGGCAGCGGTTTCTCGCCGACGAGGGCTGGGCGTGCGTCACGTGGCCGGTCCAATACGGCGGGCGCGGCGGTACGGCGACCCAGGCCGCGATCTTCGCCGAGGAGTCCGCGCGCGTCGGTGCGTTCGGTGCGACGTTCGCCGTCGGCATCGCCATGGCGGGTCCGACGATCATCGCCCACGGCTCCGACGAGCAGAAGCGGCGCTACTTGCCGCCGATGCTCCGCGGTGACGAGGTGTGGTGTCAGCTGTTCAGCGAGCCGGGCGCTGGTTCTGACCTCGCAGGTCTGTCCACTCGGGCGGTGCGTGACGGTGACGAGTGGGTGATCGACGGCCAGAAGGTGTGGACCTCGGGAGCGCACTTCAGCGACTGGGGGATCCTGCTGACGCGCACCGATGTGGACCGGCCGAAGCATCGAGGCATCACGTACTTCCTGCTCGACATGCAAACAGCCGGGATCGACATCCGGCCGTTGCGCCAGATCACGGGCACCGCACACTTCAACGAGGTGTTCCTCACCGGCGTTCGCATCCCGCACGCCAACGTCCTCGGGGAGGTCAACGGGGGTTGGGCGGTCACGATGACCACGCTCGCCAGCGAGCGCACGTTCATGGGGAGCCACAGCCGGGCGCTCGGGTATGCCGATCTCGCATCCCTCGCTTCCTGCAGTGCGCGGGACACCGACGCGGTCGTCCGGCAACGCCTCGCGGATTCGTTCAGCCGGGCCGAGCTGGCGCGCTACACGAACATGCGGGTGCGTACGCAGACCAGTCGTGGTCTGCCGTCGGGACCGGAGGTGTCCGTCGCCAAGCTGGCAGCGGCCTGGAACCTGAAGCGCAACGGCGAGCTCGCGTTGGCCATCGAGGGAGCAGCCGGCATGTTGTCGGGTGAGGACGCACCCGCAGGCGGCGCATGGCAGCTCTCGTTCCTCGGTGCGCCGGCCATTCGCATCGCCGGCGGCAGCGACGAGATCCAACGCAACGTCATCGGCGAACGCGTGCTCGGCCTCCCCGCCGAGCCGCGCGTCGACAAGATGTTGCCGTTCCGCGACCTACCGAGGGGAACGACCTGACGCGTGCGCCTCGGCCCACGTGAGGCCCGCTTCGACATCGGTGTCATGAGGAAGGCCGAGCAGACGCTCGGCAATGATGTTGCGCAGCACTTCCGCGGTACCGCCCCCGACCGTGAGCGCCGGACTGAACAGGAAGCCAGCGGCCCACGGGTCCCATGACGCGTCGAGATCGCCGATGGCGAGCATGCCTTCGGCTCCCATCATGTCCTTGGCCAGCATGAACACTCGCTTGCCATGCGGGTCCTTGAGGGCCTTGCGCAGCGAGGCGTCCGGGCCGGGCTTCTTGTTGACCTTCGCCGAGATCTGACGCAGCTGGTGGTAGCGCATGATCTCGCCCTCGATGTAGGCATCGGCGAGTTGCTGGCGCAGCATCGGATCGCGGGCCCCGCCCCGCTTGCGCAGGAGGTCGAGCAGGTCGCGCACGGTCGGTCCGTGGCCCCACTGCAACCCCTCACGTGACAGCGACACCCGTTCGTTCGCGAGCGTCTCCTTCGCCATCGACCAACCGCCGTTGAGCGAGCCGATGAGGTTCGCCGCAGGCACATGGACGTCGGTGAAGAAGACCTCGCAGAAGCCTGCATCGCCGAACGTGCCGACCATGTTGCGCAAGGGCCTGATCTCGATGCCCGGGAGGTCCATCGGCACGATGAAGTACGAGATGCCGGTGTACTTGCTCGTGTCAGGGTCGGTGCGGGCGATGAGGATGCCGAACTTCGCCACCTGCGCAAGCGACGTCCAGATCTTCTGACCATTGACGACGAACACGTCACCGTCACGGACGGCCCGGGTCGATAGGTTGGCCAGGTCGGAGCCTGCTTCGGGCTCGGAGAACAACTGGCACCACAGCTCCTCCCCGCGCAGCATCGGCGGGAGATAGCGCTGCTGCTGCTCGTCCGTGCCGTGCACGACGATCACCGGACCGCAGTGGCCGATGCCGATCGGGTTCATCGGCTTGGCCACGCCGGCGCGCTTGATCTCGTCGTCGATGATCAGTTGCAGCTCGGGCTCGGCATCGAGTCCCCACGGCCGGGGCCAGTGCGGCACCACGTAGCCGGCTTCGACGAGGTCGGCCGCCGTGGGCTCGGGGTGTTCGTCGAACCAGGCGCGCACCTCGAGCCGGCGCGGGTCGTCCTCACTCGGAAGGTCGATGTCCACGGCGAGATTGAAACAGGTCTCGTCCTGCCCCTCGAACTTCGGGTCGCCGTGGCCCCTATAGGGGCCACGGCGCACCAACATTCCCGCCCCTCACATGAGGTGGGGTTCGTCAGCGTAGGTCCAGTCCGGTTGCTTGAGCGGGACGCGGAGGTCGTAAACGGCAGTGCCATCGGCGAGATCGACGATCTTGGGGAACGTGATGTCGCGGGGGCGGGGGCAGCGGCCGAGTTGCAAGTGCTCGGCGAACTCGTCGCCGAACGCGCGCAAGATGCTCGCCACGAGCACCTGCTCCTCGACGGCGAGATAGCAGCGGTTGCCGTCGGTCACCTTGTCGAGCCAGCTGGCGATCTCGGCGATGTCGTCGTCCGAGCCGTTACCTCCCTCGATCTGCTCCAACCGCGCGGTGATCTCGCTCGAGCCTCGCTTGCACGCCGGACACTGTCCGCACGACTCGACCCACAAGAACCGCGAGAACATCCGCGCCACCTCGACCATGCACGCGCTGTCGTCGAACACGATGAAGCCGCCGGCGCCCATGCCGCTGCCGATCGCTTGGAATCCCTCGTAGCTCAACGGGACGTCGAGCATTTCGGCGGTCACGACCGGATTGGCAACGCCCGAGAACACCGCCTTCACCGACCGTCCGTCGTTCGTACCGCCGCCGACTTCTGTCAGCACGTCGCGCAGGCGCGTACCGAGTGCGATCTCACCGACGCCGGGCGTGAGGACGTCGCCGACGACCGTGCACACCTGCGTACCCGGCGATTCACTCGTTCCCAGCGAGCGGAACCAGTCGGCACCGCGGGCGAGGATGTGCGGCACGTTGGACAACGTTTCGACGTTGTTGACGACCGTGGGGTTCGACTCGGCACCTCGAGATCGGTGCGTGCCTCGGCCCTCCCAGCCCGTTTGCGGAGCGGTCGCGAACAGGCCGTGCTCATAGGGCGGCAGCAGACGCGGCAGCGGGTCGCCGCCTTCGATCACTTCGAGCAGAGCCTTCTCCTCACCGAACAGGTACTCGTCCGGTCCGCCGACGATGTTCACCGTGCAGTCGGAGCAGATGCCGGCCAGCTGCATCTCCTGCACGGCGCGCGTGACCGCTTCGAGCTCTCGCGTGAAGTGGGACTTCATCGCGATGTATGCCTCTACGGCTCCGATCGCGAACGCGGCGATGATCACGCCCTCGACGAGTTGGTACGGGTTGGCACGCATGAGCGCGCGGTCCTTGAACGTGCCCGGCTCGCCCTCGGCGCCGTTGCACACGAGGTAGCGCCGCGTCGCGTTCTGACCCGCGACGCCGGACCACTTCTGCCCGGTCGGGAATCCACCGCCACCGCGGCCGCGCAACCCCGACTGCCGGATCATTTCGATCGTGGCGGCAGGACCGATCTCCTGGGCTCGGGCCACCCCGAGCCCGCCCGTGTCTGTGGCGAGGTACTCGTCGATAGTGGTCATGGGCTGGTGCGGAAGCAGGTGTCCACCGGACGGCATGAGGTGTTCCTACTCGCGTGGCCCGAGAAGCGCTCGGGAAACCGCCTCGCCCCGACGGCGCAGTGTCGGGCACGATGGCGAGGTGGGACATCGCAACATGGCGGAGTTGCTCGCGGGGCTCGACCACGTGCGGGCGGCGCCCCGCGACAATGGCCTGCTGCAACTGATCGTGTGCCGGCCGGTCCCGGGCGAGCGCGAGACCCTCTCGTCCGGCGAGCTGACACTCGAAGACGGTCTCGTCGGCGACGGCTGGCTGGCTCGCGGCAGCCGACAGTCCCCCGACGGCTCGGCCGAACTCCCTCGTCAGGTCACGCTCATGAGCAGCCGCGCCGCTGCGTTGTTCGCGGGCGACCGATCGCGCTGGCCCCTTGCCGGCGACCAGCTCTACGTGGACCTCGACGTGTCATCGGACAACGTGCCGGCCGGCACCCGGTTGCGTATCGGCGCTGCCATCCTCGAAATCTCGGTCGAACCGCACACCGGCTGCCAGAAGTTCACCGAACGATTCGGTGTCGAGGCCACGAGACTGCTGCGCTCCCCCGAAGGAAGCCCGCTGCAACTCCGGGGCGTCAACGCGCGGGTGATCGAGCCGGGAACGGTCAGCGTGGGCGACTCGGTCGACAAGGTGCCCGTGGCGAACCTCAACCGCTAGGAAGTAGCTGTGGCTCGTGGGTCGGTGCGGCGAGAGGTCCGGATCAAGCGACCCGCCGACGAAGTGTGGGCGATCGTGGGCGACCCGGCGCGCGTACAGGAGTGGTTCACAGGGATCGACAGCAGCACCGTCGATGGCACGACGTGCGTCGTCACCACGGGAAGCGGACTGCCGATGCCTGAGGAGATCGTCACCAACGATCCGATCCAGCGCCGCTTCCAGTACCGGATCACGGCGGGGATGTTCAACGAGCATCTCAGCACCATCGACGTGGTCGATCTGGGCGACGGCACGAGTCTCGTGACGTACGCCGCCGACGCCGATCCCGGCACGATGGCCCTCATCATCGCCGGCGCCGCCGGCAGCGCGCTGCTCGAGCTGCGCGATCGGTTGGAGGTCCAGGAGGAACCACGCTGATGCCTCGTCGGAAGATCCTGTTCGTCACGACCGACCAGCAGCGCTACGACACGCTCGGCTGCAACGGTGGAACGTTGGCCAGCACACCGGTCGTCGACGCGATCGCCGCGAGCGGCATCCGTTACGAACGCGCGCATCCGCAGTCGGTCGTGTGCATGCCGTCTCGCGCCACGATGCTCACCGGCCAGTACCCCACGACCCATGGCGTCTGGATGAACGGGGTTCCGCTGCCCGTCAACGCGCCGTCGGTCGCAGCCGTCCTGCACCGAGCCGGCTATCACACGGCGCTCATCGGCAAGCCGCACTTCGAACCCTTTCTCGATCCGTTCCTGCGATTCGCCGAGAACGCGATCGCGCAACACGGCACCACGCCGTCCGGTGGCACCCACCGCGGCTTCGAACATCTCGAGTTCGCGACGCACACGGCGGCCGGCCCACTGCACTACTCGCGCTGGTTGCTGGCTGAGCATCCCGAGGTGATCGGCGGCTTCTATTCGGTGCTGGACAGCGCGTTGCAGGTCAATGCCGCGGGCGACGGTGACACGGGCGCACCCCAGGTCCACGTCAATCCGGTGCCGCGTGAGTGGTATCACACCGACTGGGTCGCCGACCGAACGATCGCGTGGCTCGACTCGCTCGGAGCGGACGATGACTGGTTCTGCTGGATGAGCTTCCCCGACCCGCACCATCCGTGGGACCCGCCGCAGAGCGAAGTGGGGCGCATCGACTGGCACGAGGTGCCGTTGCCGCCGGGCTATTCGACCGACGCGTCGGATCGTGAGCGCATCATCGACGACAAGCCGCGTCACTGGCGGCTCTGGTACGACGGCGAACTCGTGTCGAACTACGAGGCACCGGCCGAATGGGTGCCAGCGACGCTCACGCCGGATCAGGTGCGCGAGGTCAACGCCCGCAACGCGGTCGAATGCGAACTGATCGACGAAGCGCTCGGCCGCGTGCTCGCCCGTATCGACGAGCGAGGTTGGGGTGACGACGTCGACGTCGTGTTCACGACCGACCACGGCGAACTGCAGGGCGATTTCGGGCTGCTGTTCAAGGGGCCGTACCACGTCGACGCGCTCATGCGCCTGCCGCTCGTGTGGCGGCCCGCTCGCAGCGCTGGCGCGACCGCCGCTGTCGTGCGCTCACCTGTCGGTCTCATCGATCTCGCTCCGACGTTCTGCACGATCGCGGGACTCGAGACGCCCGAGTGGATGCAAGGGCAAGCCCTTCCTGAGACCGATGCGGACGCGGACGAGCGGTCCTTCGAACGGGTGCTCACCGAGTGGGACAGCGAGTTGTTCGGCGTCGGTGTCCACGTGCGCACGATCACTCGCGGCGGCTGGGTGTGCTCCGCGTACCGAACGGGCACGGTGCACGATGGCACCGAGGGTGAGCTGTACGACCTCGAGGACGATCCGTTGCAGCAACACAACCGTTGGAACGATCCCGCCTGCAGATCGCAACGCGACGATCTGCTCGCCGACCTCTGGGACAACCAACCCCCGGCACACGAGCCGCGCCTCCAACTCGAGGCGCCGGTCTGACCGTGCAACAACCCGACGGCCATGCTGGTGAGCCATGGGACGATTCATCGACCTGAGCCACGACATCGTCGCCGGCATGACGACGTACCCGGGACTGCCCGCGCCGCACATCACGACCCACGTCAGCCGAGAGGAGTCCGGCGAGCGGCTCGGTAGCGGCGCGTCGTTCCACATCGGTCGCATCGACATGGTCGCCAACACCGGGACGTATCTCGACAGCCCCTGGCACTTCCACGAGGACGGTGTCGACCTGGCCGGCCTCGAGCTCGAACGGCTGGCCGACCTGCCCTCGACGGTCGTCCGACGAACCGAACAGCAGCCTGCCGCCATCGACCGAGATGTGTTGCCGGCGAGTTCGATCGAAGGTCACGCGGTGCTGTTCCACACCGGGTGGGATCGCCACTGGGGCACGGATGCCTATGGGACGGGCGCGCCATTCCTCACCGCTGATCTCGTCGCCGCGCTGGTCGAGCACCACGTCGCGCTCGTCGGGATCGACTCGGTCAACATCGACGACGTCACCGACGGCAGCCGACCCGCGCACACTCAGCTGCTCGGCAACGGCATCGCCATCGTGGAGCACATGACCAACCTCGGCGCGCTACGTGACACCGGGTGCCGCTTCTTCGCGGTGCCGCCCACGGTGCGCGGGTTCGGGACGTTCCCCGTGCGCGCGTTCGCTAGGTGCGATTGAACGCGGCGCGCGCCGCCTTCGCTCCGTCCATCGCTCGGTCGAAGTAGTCGTACGTGCCCTTCGCGCGCAACTCGTTCGCCGCTTCGACGGCCGCGCTGAGGGCGACCCATGCGAACGCACCGCCGACCGAGATGCGGCCGACCCCGAGCGCGCCGAGCTCGGCGACTGTGGGCGCGCCTGACCGAGCGAGCACGTTGACCGGACGATCCACCGACGTGACGATCGCGCGGATCTCCTCCGCCGTGCGGATTCCCGGCGCGTAGAGCACATCGGCACCCATCTCTTGGAATGCCTGCAGCCGCGCGATGGTGTCCAAGAGATCGGGTCGGCCGTGGAGGAAGTTCTCGGCGCGCGCCGTCAGTACCAGTCGCGCCGGCCCGCGGTGCGCCACTTCGGCGGCGGCCGCGACGCGGTCCTGCGCGACAGCGAACTCGTAGATCTCGTCCGATTCGCGCGTGTAGTCCTCGATGGAGCATCCCGCGAGACCCGCTTCCAGCGCACGGGTGACCGTGCGGGCCACGCCCGCCAGATCCTCGGCGTAGCAGTTCTCGAGGTCGGCCGACACCGGGACATCGGTCGCGGCGACCATCACCGCTGAGTGCGCGATCGCCTCGTCGAGCGAGACCGACCCGTCGAGCCGGCCGAGCGTGGCGGCGAACCCGCTGCTGGTCGTGGCCACTGCCTCGAACCCGAGTGACTCGAACAACTTCGCCGACCCGGCATCCCACGCGTTCGGCATCAACAGCGGCGAACCGGGCCGGTGCAGCGCCAGGAACCGGTCGGCCTTCGTGTCAGTGGTGGGTTCAGTGCCGGCCATCGACGGCGGAATCTACCGGTTCCCCGCGATCTCGCAACGAGCGCTGCGCTTCACACACCCGTTCAAACGCCGCTGGTGGATCGTTGCCCTCGACGGCAGCTTCGACGGCAGCCACGAAAGAAGAGAGGAACCATGAGTTTCGTGCAGACCATCACGGTCCACACCACGAACGAGACCGCACTCGCCCAGCACGTCGCCGCCTGGCACGCGGAGCAGTGCGGGATCGCACCCGGCTATCGCGGCGCGCGGCTGCTCGCCGACTGCGATCGGCCCAACCAGTTCACGATCGTCGCCTCGTTCGCCTCGGAGGAAGAGGCGGCAGTCAACAACGATCGTCCGGAGACGTTGGCGTGGTCGGAGGGACTTCGCACGCTTGCCGCCGGCGAACCGCGTTTCGTCGATCAACGGATCGTGCTCGAGACCTTGCCCCGCCATTGACCGGCGTTGCTTCCGCTCGGGCGGGCGAAGATGGGGTGGAAGCGGGTGTCATGGCACCCGTTTCCACCCCCGGTCGCGACCGAGAAGGGCATGATGGCGGCGGAGGCCGACTGATGGACGTCGAGGTGAGCTTGCTGGGGCAGCCGAGCCTCGTCCGCGGTGGCGTACGAGTCGCCCCGCCCAAAGGACGCAAGGCGTGGGCTCTGCTCGCCTATCTCGCGCTCGCCGAACGGCCGCCATCTCGCCAGCGTCTCGCGGGATTGCTGTTCGGTGAGGCCGACGATCCCATGGCAGCACTCCGGTGGAACCTCGCCGAACTGCGGCGGTTGCTCGGCGATCCGAGCGCGTTGCTCGGCGACCCGATCGACTTGCAGTTGCACGACGCGTCCATCGACGTCGACGTGCTGGGCCACGGCCAATGGACCGACGCAATCGCGCTCGACGGTCTCGGCCACGACCTGCTCGAAGGAATGGAGTTCGGTGCCGCGCCGGCGTTCGACGCATGGCTGCTCACCGCTCGCCGGCACCTCCGCGCGCTGGCGAGTGCGATGCTGTACGAAGCCGGGCTCGCGCTGGTCGCCGCGGGCGAACATGCCGCGGCGATCGATGTCTCGCTACGGCTCGTCGAACTCGACCCGTTCGACGAGAACGCGCAGACACTGCTCGTACGCAGCCTCGCGGCATCGGGTGACCGTCCCGGCGCTCAAGAACGCGTCCGTGTGTGCACCGACTTGTTCCGCCGCGAGTTGGGCATCGAGCCCACCGCGGGATTGCGTCTCGCCGCCGAAGTCTCGCCCGGGACGTCCACGGTCGCGCCGTTCGGCGGCCGACCCGCCGTGCGAGCACAGCTCGAGGCGGGCGACGCAGCCATCGCGGCCGGAGCGGTCGAGGCAGGGCTGCAGTGCCTGCGTCGTGCGGTGGCGGAAGCGGAGAAATGTGGTGACGACGACCTGCTCGCTCGATCGCTCTTCGGTCTGGGCAGTGCGCTCGTCCATGCGGTGCGCGGGCGTGATCTCGAGGGTGCGGCCGCCTTGCACGACGCGCTCGGTGTCGCCGAGCGGATCGGCGCGGGCACGATCGTCGCGTCCGCGTGCCGAGAGCTCGGGTTCGTCGACGTGCAGCAGGGCCGTCACGAGCGAGGCGAGCACTGGCTCGAGCGGGCCGAGACGAGCGCAAATGGCGACGCCGCCGAGCTCGCTCGCGTGACTGGTATCCGGGGCATGGCACTATCCGACTCGGCCCGTTACCCGGAGGCGATCGCTACGTTGCAGAGGTCGATCGGCTTCGCTCGGGATGCGGACGCGGCCAAGCAGGCGGCATGGTCGCTCTCTCTTCTCGGTCGCGCCCATCTTCTCCGCGGTGACTACGAACTGGCGATGGCGGCACTCGACGAGAGCGTCGATCTCGTGCGCGCCGAAGGTTGGACCGCATTCCTGCCGTGGCCGGAGGCATTCAGCGCCGAGCTGCAACTCTTGGACGGCCATGTCGAACGAGCGGCGGAGGGGTTCGATCACGCGTTCGCGCTCGCCTGCCAGATCGACGACCCGTGCTGGCAAGGAGTGGCAGGCCGCGGCGCGGGTCTGATCGAAGTCGTGCGATCGTCGTCGATCAACGGCATCGATCGCCTGCAAGACGCGCGCGCGAGGTGCAGTGGACTACCCGACAGCTACCAATGGGTTGTTGCCTACGTCGTCGACGCGTTGTGCGCGACAGCCGTGCGTGAGGAACATCCCGCCGCCATGGCATGGACGAACGATCTGGAGCGCATCGCGGCGATCACGGGCATGCGCGAGTTCGTGGCACGGGCGTACGTCCATCGAGCTCGGCTCGGTGATGCCGGTGCCATCGACGCGGCGCGTGTGCTGGCCGAGGACATCGACAACCGGCTGCTCCGGGAGCTCGTGGGAGTCACGCCGTAGCCGCGAGACAGAACCACTCGTCGCCCACCCAGTCGCGATAGAGGTCGGCGCCCATCTCCTCGTAGAGGAATGTGACCTGGCTCACCTGAGCTTGCAGCGCGCCGACCTTCAGATCGAGGATCTCGTCGCTGAGGCGGAAGGCGAGATCGGTCTCGACCTCCGGTGTGCGCGGCGGTCCTTCGCCGAAGGCCATGCGATGGGCGGGCACCGGCGTGAAGCGATCGTCGAACTCAGCCGTCTTCGTCGCGTAGTACAGGCGCGCGCCGGGATCCGCCGCTTGCACGAACGCCTTCGTCGTCCAGTCGCTCACCGTCTGGTGATCGAGGTGCCCCGTCATACCGTCCGGCCCGAATGTCACCACGGTGTCCGGCTGGACGCTCGAGATCAGCTCAGCGAGACGACCGATCGCGTTGCCTTCGGGGATGTGCGCACACGCACCGTCCGGATAGTCGAGCCAGTGGTGCTCGGTCACACCGAGGATGTCGAGCGATGCAGCCATCTCGACCGTCCGCACTTCTGCCAGCGTGTCGAGCGGCCATCGGTCGATGTCCGTGGATCCGAGCTCGCCTCGCGTCGCAGTGACGCAGACGACACGCGAGCCGGCGCGCGTCGCCATGGCCATGAGACCGGCGGACAGGTACGCCTCGTCGTCGGGATGAGCCCAGACACCGAGAATGGTGCCGAGGGTCCGCACATCCATCGGTTCAGCGTGTCACGGATGCGACGGTGCCGGTGGCGCGCCGTCGACGTCGAAGAACAGCTCGTCGGCGTAGCACCACCACCAGTCCTCACCCGGTTCGTACGAGCGGATCAACGGATGATCGCCGTGCGCCCGCCAGTGCGCGGTGGCATGGCGGTTCGGAGAGTTGTCGCAGCAACCGACGTGACCACACGACATGCACATGCGCAGGTGCACCCATTGCCCGCCGATGCGCAAACAGTCCTCGCACCCCCGACTCGACGGTTCGACTTCCGCTACCCGGTCGAGGTGCGTGCAGGTTTCGGCCATCAGGCTTTTTACAAGGCGCGCACCGTGAATCGCACACCACCGATCTCGACGGCGCGCTCGCCGGTGCCGGTCCGCAGCGGCAGCGCCAAGCCGCAACCGATGATGCCTTCATGCTGTGCGTCGGCGGCTTGGACGAAGGACAGCTCCTGGCCCGCGTCATCGAGACGGATCGACGTGTCGACGAGCCGTGCGCCCGGTCCGAGCACTTCGGCCCAGCGGGTGGAGACCTTTGCCGGATCAGCCGCCGCGATCGTCATCGCGGTGACACCGCCTCTGGCGCCTGAAGGTGCGCTGCCTCGCCATGCGGGGCCGGCCCACCGCCACGATTCGGGCGGATCGGCCCAGTCGAGCGACACGATCGCCGCACCGATGTCCGACGGATGCAGGTGGGTGCCAGCCATGTCCTCGAGGTCGGCTCGCCACACGATGCGGATGCCGAGATCGGCGGCGCGCTGGCGTGGCGCGGCCCGCTCGGCGAACTGGAAGATGGCCATGTAGCCGCCGTCGGCACCGCCGCGGCGGGCGAGCCAGCGGGCGCCGGCGGCGGCCTCCTTGATGGGGGTGAGCACTTCGAGGAAGCAGTCACCGGCGGCATAGACCCGGTTCTCGAGGCCGAACTCGCCCACGCCGGGGTCGATGAACGGGTCCGACAGACCGAGTTCACGCTCGACGCGTGCGCTCACCGCGGCGAGATCGTTCGTGATGAGCACCACCTGCCGCAGGCGGACCGGCGCCGGCACGGCGACAACGATAACCGTGACCGCCCGAGCGCGACGATCGAGGGGTGGAAGGGCCGGACCTGGTCGACATCGTCGACGAGTCGGGCCGAGTCGTCGACACTGTGACCCGAGCTGAGATGCGGGCGCGCAATCTTCGCCATCGAGCAGTCGGCGTCCTGGTGCGGACCGCGGGCGGCGATGTCGTGGTGCACCGTCGGTCCGACTGGAAGGATGTCTGGCCCGGCTACTGGGATCTCGCCTTTGGCGGCGTGCTCCAGCCCGGTGAGGACTGGATCGACGGTGCTCGCCGCGAGCTGGCCGAAGAGGCGGGCATCGAAGCCGCGCTCGATGTGCTCGGCACCGGGACCTATGAGGACGACGACGTGCGGGTCGTCGGACGGATCTTCGTCGCGACCCATGACGGGCCCTTCACCTTCGTGGACGGCGAGGTGGACCGGATCGAGCTCGTCCCGTGGGAACAGCTCCGGGCGTGGACGTCGAGACACAGATGCTGCCCCGACACGCTGTCGATGGTGTTGCCTCTGCTGCCCGACTGACGACCTACGGAAGAATCATCGTGCCGTCGAGATACCCGAGCTCGACCAGCTTCGTCTGCGGCACCACACGGGCGAGCTCGTCGCGGATCGGTGCCAGATCCGTGTCCACCGAGAATCCCGGCAGCCAGTTGTCGTGATGCGACAGCACGACACGGCTGGCGCCGACGAGTTCGACTTCACGCGCCACGAACTGCGCGAGCGAGCCCTGGATCGGCTCGCCGTCGATGTTGCCTCGGCCCGCAGCCGCGACGATCGCAACGTCAGGATGCAGGTCGCGCAGGATCCCCGACCAGTGACCAGACGTGTCCTGGTAGAGCAGGCTTCCGTCCGGCGTGTCGAACACGTAGACGAGCGCGCCGCCATCGCCGCGATCGCCTTGTTGCGCCAGCAGGAGGTGATCGAACGACTCGCGAGACAGACCAGTCGAGACGTGTTGCGCCAGTTCCGCGAAGCGAGCTTGCTGCTCTTGCCACGTGAGCCCGAGATCACCGATGCAGACGTCGCCGGCTTGCTTCATCTGCCGATGCGACCACACACACGAGTGCTGACTCGGATACGCCGTCACTGTGACCGACTCCGACAACGCGATCGTCTCGCCGCCCGCCACGCAGATCATCTGGTCGACGGGAACGCCCGCTTGGTCCATCACGCGAATCGTCTCGTAGCTGCCGATGATGCGCGCGCCCGTGTTCGCCGCGATGCGCTCGGCGCCGTAGAGATGATCGAAATGTGCATGGCCGACGACGATCCAGTCGCACTCGTCGATGTCGTCTGCGGTGAGCCCGGTGCCGGGTGCGTCGGAAGCGCGGTCGATGTATGCGTCGAGGAAGACCGTCAATCCGGCCGTGCGCAGCCGGAACGTCGCGCAGCCGTACCAGTCGAGTGTCGTCGCCATGCCCTACCCGCTACCGAGGTCAGAACACCGGGTTGCCGTACATCTCGCCCAGTGGATCGCTGATGAGCTCGAGGCGCGCGCCGTCGGGGTCGTTGAAGTACAGCGACGCGCCGTCGAGATGCATGTACGGCACGCCTGCCGCGTCGAGCTTGTCCTTGAGGTGCTGCCACCGTTCCGGCTCGACCGAGATGGCGAGGTGGTGCAAACCACCGAGCACTTCCACGTACGGACCGAGATCGAGCCCGGGCAGATCGAAGAACGCGAGCGCGTTGCCGTTGCCGATGTCGAAGAAGAAATGCGTCGAGCCGCCGTAGTCGCGGTTCTCGAACATCTCGGTGAGCGGGAATTCGAGTAGGCCTTGGTAGAAGTCGACGGTCCGCTCCACGTCGTTGCTCAACAACGCGACGTGATGCACGCCGCGCGCGGAGGATGCCGGACGGTCCGGGCCCTTGTTGAGATGGCGTTCGCGGATCTCGTCGCGTTTGCGCGTGGCCTCGTCGCGGGCGTCGCCCTTGAGGCCGGCTTCAGGCTCTTTGTGGGTGGTCATCCGGTCACCCAGATCAGCACCTCGGCACCGTCCGCGCCAGCGACCAGCTTCGGTTCGCCCGCCGCGACCAGCCGGGCGGCATCACCCGCGACGAGGGCGCCGGCACCCTCGAGGTCGACCTCTCCTTCAGCGACGAACAGGTGGGCGTTCGGGCCGTCGGGCACCGCCACCGCTTCGCCCGGCTTCAGCCGCCCGCCCCAGAGCACGGCATCGCCCTGCTGGATCGAAATGGCTGCATCGTGTCCTCGTCCTGACGCGATCGGCTGGAGCCCTCCCTTGTCGAGTTCGGTGTTGATGTCCTTCTGCTCGTAGCCGGGATCGATCCGTTCGGCGTCGGGGAGGACCCACATCTGGACGAAGT
Organism: Acidimicrobiales bacterium; assembly: GCA_036257895.1. Classification (GTDB taxonomy): domain Bacteria; phylum Actinomycetota; class Acidimicrobiia; order Acidimicrobiales; family JACDCH01; genus DATAES01. The sequence goes on along the minus strand of DATAES010000208.1, from coordinate 10,398 downwards.
GCACGTCCTCGGTCGTGGACGGATTCATCTCGGAGTGCCAGATGCCGGTGCCCGCGCTCATGCGCTGCGCGAGACCGGGGTAGAGCTCGCCGCTGTTGCCCTCGGAGTCCTTGTGCTCGAGCCGTCCCGACAGCACCCAGGTGACTATCTCCATGTCCTGGTGCGGATGGGTGCTGAATCCCGTGCCGGCGGCGACCCGGTCGTCGTTCGAGACGAGCAGCAGGCCGTGATGCGTGTTCTGCGGGTCGTAGTGCTGGCCGAAGCTGAAGCTGTGATGACTGTCGAGCCACCCGAGCTTGGTGTGGGGCCGGCTGCCGGACCTCCGGACGTCGATCGTCTTCGTCATGACTGCACGTGCTCCGTCTCCTCGCGCCAGATGTTGCCGGTACTCAGATCGAGGTTGCCGCCCGAAAGGATGACCCCGACTCGGTCTGGCAACGCCTCGGGGAACGAGAACACTCCCGCGAGGCCCACTGCGCCGCTCGGTTCGACCACCAACTTGCATCGTTCGAAGAGAAACCGCATGGCATCGACGATCTCGTCATCTGACACACGAACGATGCCTTCGATGTGCGCGCTGAGAATCGCGAACGTCTGTGCGCTCAGCTCGGCGAGGAGTCCGTCGGCGATCGTGGAGCCCTCGTTGCGAGGCACGAGCGCACCCCGCTCGAGTGATCGGTAGGCGTCGTCGGCGCCGGCGGGCTCGGCACCCCAGACCCGGCACTGCGGATCGACACCGTGAGCCGCGATGGCCGTGCCGCTCAAGAGCCCGCCACCGCTGACCGGAGCGATGACGAGGTCGAGGTCAGGATGCTCGGTCAGCAACTCGAGACACGCCGTCCCGGCACCTGCGATCACGCGGGCGTCGTCATACGGGTGAACCTCGTGCGCGCCGGTCTCCTGGAGCACTTCGGCAAGGCGCGCTTCTCGGGCGTCGAGGGTCGGCTCGCACTCGATGACATGACCGCCGTAGGCACGAACGGCGTCGACTTTCGCGCGCGGCACTCCCGTGGGCATCACGACGTAGCACGGGATGCCACGCTCGCGGGCCGCCATGGCGAGGGCTCCAGCGTGGTTGCCCGACGAGTGTGCTGCGACACCACGCGATGCTTCTGCCTCGGACAGTTGGAGCACGGCGTTGAGTGCGCCGCGGGCCTTGAACGCGCCGCTGCGTTGGAAGGTCTCGCACTTCAAGAAGACATTCGTTCCGGCGCGCTCGTCCAGCGTCCTGCTCGTCATCACCGGTGTCCGATTGACGTACGAGGCGATCCGCTCTCCGGCGGCGCACACGTCGCCAAAGGTCGGCGTCACGCGCCGATGCGGAACAACTCGCGGGCATTCTGTCCGAGGAACGCGGCGCGAGCATCTTCAGGGAACGAGCCGGCGAGGTCATCGAGGTCGAGCACGTATTCGGGTGTGTGGTCTGCGTGAGGGAAGTCCGAGGCCCACAAGAACCGGTTGCCGAATCGCTCGACCAGCGCCGGGATCGTCCGCTCGTCGGGGTCGCAGGAGATCCAGATGCGATCACGGAAGTAGTCGCTCGGCTTGTGCTCGAGTGGAACCCGCTGGCCGATGAACGTGTGCCCGTACACGGCGTCGATGCGATCGAGCCAGTAGCCGATCCACCCGCCGCCCGACTCGAGCACGATGACTCGGAGTTGCGGGAACCGGTCGAACACGCCGTAGTCGAACAGTGTCGTGAACTGGTGGCGAACACCGTCGGATGCGGTGACCGACGTCAACAGCCGCAGCTGCTTCACGTTCTCCCACGAGCCCATGCGCGTTCCCTTCGTCCATTGCGGCTCGAAGGTCGGGTGGATGGCGAAGGGCACGTCGAGATCCTGCGCGGCGGCGAAGACCGGGTCGTTGTCGGAGTGCCCGAGGGGGCGACCGTCATGCGTGAACGGTGCGACGTACGCGCCGCGCGCGCCTTCGCCGACGGCCCGCTCGAGCTCCTTCGCCGCCGCCGCCGGATCGCTCAACGACAGGTGCGCGGTGGGCACGAGCCGATCGCTGCCCGAACAGAACTCACAGATCCAGCGGTTGTAGGCGCGGGTATAGGCCTGGGACAGCTCCGGGTCCTCGAGCTCGGCCTCCCAGAGCAGACCGACGGTGGTGTAGAGCACGACCGCGTCGATGTTCTCCGCGTCGAGGAGCTTCAGCCGCTCGTCGGGATCCATGCTGCCGAAGGGCGCCTCGCCCACGTAGGTGCGGCTCGGATCGAGCTGCATCGAACGCAGGTCGGGATCGCCCATGGCGCCGAGGGTCGACGGAAATCCTCGGCGGCTGAGCTTCGAACGGTCACCACCGATCTCGAGCTCTTCGAGGTCGTTCTCGTCCCGCACGATTCGAAGCGCTCGATCGCGGTACTTCGGGTCGATGTAGGTCTCCCACAGATCCGGTGGCTCGAGGATGTGGCCGTCGGCGTCGACGGCGCCGGCGAAGGACAACCGCTCGGTCTCGTGCAAGGTCTTGGCCATGGGTTCAGTTTCGTCGATCTGCGACCGATCGCGTTCCGGGGGCCGAGGTTCAGGCGTACCCTGAGCACGACCGGACGAGGAGGTCGCGGTGAGCCGAGTACGCCGAGGATTCAAGCTGGCTGGTGTGAGCTGGCGGGTGATCGTCGCCGAGCCTGCGATCCTGGTCGTGCTGGCGGTCGGGCTGGTGGGAATGGTGGTCGTGTCCGGCGGCCTGTTCCTGTTGCTGTTCCGCCGGTTCCCCACCGCTGACGACTTCGAGTTCCCGAAATACCTCGTCGCCTTGCCGGTGCTGTGGCTCGGAACGGTCGTCACCACCTACTGCAACGTCGTCGTGTCCGTCATGGCCGACCGCCGGCTGCGCGGTGAGGACCCGACGGTGGCTGACGGCATGACCGTCGCCACGGCGAAGCTCAACCGCATTGTCTCGTGGACGATGATCACGATCGCGATCGGGCTGCTGCTGCAGGTCATCGCCGAGCGCTTCCGGCTGGCGGGTGTGCTCGTGGCTCGGCTACTCGGCCTCGGGTGGAATCTGGCGACGATGTTCGTGATACCCGTCATCGCGCTCGAGGACCGGTCCGTCCGCGACTCGATCTCACGATCTGCGTCGATCTTCAAGTCGAAGTGGGGCGAGTCGGTGGTCGCGCAGGGCACGGTCGGGTTGGCCGTGATGTTCGCCGCGATCCCCGCGATCTTCGTCGTGATCCTCTGCGCCGCGATCTCTGCTCCACTCGGGATCGCCGCCGCAGTCGTGGTGTTCGGTGGTCTGATGCTGATCTCCGGAGCGCTCGACGCCGTTGTCGACGTGGCGCTGTACCGCTACGCGATGGACGGCACCGTCCTCGGAGCGTTCACCGCCGAAGACCTGGACGACATTTTCCGCCCCAAGCACCTCGACGACTGACTGATCCTCCTCTTCGTTCTGGCGTCAAACGGGGCGGATATCCGCACTGAGTGACGCCAGAACGAGGTCGGCGACCTCGTTGGCACTACGGCGGCGGGTCGAGCGCGACGAGCGCGCCGATCCGTGCGTCGTGGGTCGCGGCCAGGTGATCGTCGTGCAAACGACGCGTTCGCCCGGCGGCTCACCGGCTCAGCACGTCGCGGGTGCCGCGGGCGATCTCGATGTCCTCCCGCGCCTCGATGACGAACACCTCGGCGTCGCTCGCGAACCATGACACCCGCTCGAGCACACGAGCGCGCAGCGATGCGGCGTTCTCGCCGATGCCTCCGGTGAACACCAAGCCATCGACACCACCGGCCGACACGGCCATCGCCGCCACCGCCTGACTCACCCGGTGCACCCACACGTCACGGGCCAAGACGGCGCGCGCCTCGCCGCGCTCTGCTGCTGCTTCGACCTCGCGCATGTCCGCCGTTCCTGCAAGGCCGAGAAGTCCTGACCGATGCTGGAGGCCGCTGGCCAGCTCGCGCTGATCGAGGCCCGTCTCGAGCAGCCAGGTCAGCATGCCCACATCGACGCTTCCCGACCGCATGGCCATCGGGACGCCCTCGTTCGGTGTGAAACCCATCGTCGTGTCGACACACCTGCCTTCGACCACGGCACTGAGGCTCGAACCGGCACCGAGATGACATGTCACGAGCCGCCGAAGCGGGCGCCCCGCGAGCTCGACAGCGCGGCGTGCCGCGTACGCGTGCGACAGACCGTGGAACCCGAACCTTCGGAGCCGGAACCGCTCTCGCCAATCGGCTGGCAGCGGATAGGTCGCGGCCGCCGGCGTGATGGTCGAGTGGAAGGCCGTGTCGAAGCAGGCGACGGACGGCACGTCAGGCAGCAGCCGCTGCAGCGCACCGATCCCTTCGAGCGCGATCCGCTGGTGCAACGGGGCCAGCGGCACGAGCGCTTCGAGATCCGCGCACACCTGGTCGTCGATGCGACACGGCTGCACGAACCGTTCACCGCCGTGCACAACTCGATGGCCGACGGCGTCCACGTCACCAACGGTCGTAACGAAGCGCTCGAGGACGCCGGGATCGTCCGGCGATGCGTCCTCGCTCGCGATCAGCTGATCGTCCTCATCGAGCAGCCGCAGCTTCACGCTCGACGAGCCCCCGTTGACGACGAGAACGCGCACGGGACGTCGTGATCAGCCCGGCCACACCCAGTCGCGCACCTCGGGAGGGTCGTCCCCCACCTCGCGCGTGTAGGCGCGGGCTTCCAATCGGGCATCGACCATCTGCTGGCGGAGCAACGCGCATTGTGTCGCGAGCCCCGGCACACGATCGATGACGTCGGTCACGAGGTGATACCGGTCCATGTCGTTGAGCATCGCCATGTCGAACGGGGTGGTGGTCGTCCCTTCCTCCTTGTACCCGCGCACGTGGAGGTTGTGGTGGTTGTGCCGGCGGTACATGAGACGGTGGATCAGGAACGGGTAGCCGTGGTAGGCGAACACGACGGGTCGGTCGAGCGTGAAGAGCGCGTCGAATTGCTCGTCCGGCAAGCCATGCGAGTGCTCGTGCGGATCCTGCAGTCGCATGAGGTCGACGACGTTGACGACCCTCACCTTCAGGTCCGGAAGGTGCTCGCGCAGGAGCGCGGCGGCAGCGAGCACTTCGAGTGTGGGTATGTCACCGCAGCACCCGAGTACGACATCCGGGTCGCCGCCATCGCTCGAGGCCCACTCCCAGATGCCCAACCCGCGTGTGCAGTGCAAGACCGCCTCATCCATCGTCAAGTAGTTGAGCGCCGGCTGCTTGCCGGCCACGATCACGTTGACGTACTGGCGCGTCTGCAAGCAGTGATCGACCGTCGACAGCAGTGTGTTGGCATCGGGAGGCAGGTACACACGTGTGATCTCGGCCTTCTTGTTGACCACATGATCGATGAAGCCTGGATCCTGATGACTGAACCCGTTGTGGTCCTGCCGCCAGACGTGACTGGACAGGAAGTAGTTGAGCGACGCGATCGGCCGCCGCCAGGGAATGTCGTTGGTGACCTTCAGCCACTTCGCATGCTGGTTGAACATCGAGTCGATGATGTGGACGAACGCTTCGTAACAGTTGAACAGCCCGTGGCGTCCTGTGAGCAGGTAGCCCTCCAGCCACCCTTGACACAGATGTTCGGACAGGACCTCCACGACTCGACCGTCCGCCGACAGGTGCTCGTCCGTCGGCTCTGTCGGCAACATCCACGCTCGGTCCGTCACATCGAAGATCGCGCCGAGGCGATTCGATGCCGTCTCGTCAGGTCCGAACACGCGGAAGTTGTCGGAGTTCATGGCGACGATGTCGCGCAGATACGTACCGGCGACGCGAGCGGCTTCGCTCGTCGTCGTGCCCGGCGACGGCACATCGACGCCATAGGCACGAAAGTCGGGCAGTTGCAGCTCTCGCATCAACTTGCCGCCGTTCGTATGCGGGTTCGCGCTCATACGGCGTTCGCCGCGCGGCGCCAGCGCGGCGAGGTCCGAGCGCAGCGAGCCTGATCCGTCGAACAGCTCCTCGGGCCGGTAGGAACGAAGCCAGTCCTCGAGCATGCGCAGCTCGTTCGGGTCCGTGCGCGGCTTCGCGAGCGGTACCTGATGCGCTCGGAAGGTCCCTTCGATGGCCTTGCCATCGAGTTCCTTCGGGCCCGTCCAGCCCTTCGGGGTGCGCAAGACGACGCAGGGCCATGCAGAACGACGAAGGTCGCCTACGCGCGAGCGTTCCTTGATGGCTGCGATCTCGTCGAAGACCTCGTCGAAGCAAGCCGCCATCGCCTGGTGCACTTCCGCGGGCTCTGATCCTTCGACGAACCAAGGTCGATGGCCGTAGCCCTCGAGCAGCCGGCGCAGCTCGTCCCCCGGTATGCGCGCCAACACAGTCGGGTTGGCGATCTTGTAGCCATTGAGATGGAGGATCGGTAGCACGCTCCCGTCGCGAGCCGGGTCGAGGAACTTGTTCGAGTGCCACGACGCGGCGAGCGGACCGGTTTCGGCCTCGCCGTCGCCGATCACGCACGCAACGACGAGATCGGGATTGTCGAATGCCGCCCCGTACGCGTGCGTCAACGAGTAGCCGAGCTCGCCACCCTCGTGGATGGAGCCGGGTGTCTCGGGCGCGACGTGCGATGGGATGCCGCCGGGAAACGAGAACTGACGGAACAAGCGGCGCATGCCAGTCTCGTCCCCACCGATCTCCGGATACACCTCGGTGTACGTGCCGTCGAGCCAGGCGGCCGCGACCAACGCAGGCCCACCGTGGCCAGGGCCGGTGACGAAGATCATGTCGAGGTCGCGCTCGCGGATCACTCGGTTGAGATGGCCGTAGAGGAGCGTCAGCCCGGGCGACGTGCCCCAGTGACCGAGCAGCCGCGGCTTGATGTGCTCGGGCGACAGCGGCTCCTTCAGCAGTGGGTTGTCCAACAGATAGATCTGTCCGACGGCCAGGTAGTTCGCCGCTCGCCACCACGCGTCGAGCAGCGCCAGCTCCTTGTCATCGAGAGGCTCCATGGCGCGTCATCCTCGCGCCGGCTGCCATACCCCCTCCCCTTGGCGCGGAAAAACCGTGGCGGTCCGCGTCAGGTGGGAGACAGGTTCGCGACCACCGCATGCTCGGTCTCGACGTCGGCCATCGAGAGGGCTGGCGCGTCGATCGGTCGACGACGATCGATCTGCCGGTACGCCATGACGGCGATCGCATACATGGCGACGGCGCCGAGTTGCACCGAGCGAAAACCGAATGTCATCGACAGCATCGTGGTCAGCACCGATCCGATGACCGAGAAGAACCCGTTCACCGCCCATCCCCACGCCACGTACTCCTCGGCGTACGGAGTCAGCCTGGACACGGCGGCCAGTCCGAACGGCATGAACATACCAAGACACAGACCGAGCGGGAGAAGCACGGCGATCGACGCGACGACCCGCACCGGGAGCCCGTACTCCTGCAAGCCGTCCGTGACCGCGTCGAGCCCGAACTCGTAGAACACAGTGAGCAACGCGATGGCGACCAGAAGGACAGGCAACACCGTGCGCGCCCTCGGCATGAGCCGTTGACTCACGAGCGCGCCGACGCCAGTCGAAACCAACAGCGCGGCGAGCGTCACCGTCAACGAGTAGGTGGGATAGCCGAGGAAGCGGATGAGCCGCTGGATCATGGTGATCTCGAACAGCATGAAGCCGAGTCCGAGCGCGGCGAAGTACACCGCGGAGATGCCTTTGGCGGGCAACGCGCGCCACTGCCGCCGCACCACCAAGAACGGCAGCAGCAAGAAGACGCCGGCGAACACCACGGCGAGTCCGAAGAGCAGGATCAGCACGCGCTCGCCGATCGAGTCCTCGGGATCTTCGACGCTGATCGGGTGCAGATAGTTGCGAAGGACGTCGCTGAACTTCGAGAAGTGCCAGAAGAAGGGCGCGTCGTCCGAGATCGCGGAGATCTCCTTGGGGTACGACGCGACGAGATCCTTCACCTGGTCGTCGCTTCCACCCGCGAGCTTGCCCACGAGGTAGTCGGGAGACGGCGTACCGGGCGCGTAGAACATCGCCTCGTGCGGGATCTTCGTCACGCCCGTCGTGAACTGCTGCACCTCCGCGGCTGTAAACGGCGTGCGCTTCACCACGATGGTCGACAGGTCGCCGGTGTTTTCGGTGAGATAGCCGGACACGAGCAGATGGTTGCTCGGGTCCGTGACGCCGATGTCCTCGAGCGCGGCGCGCGCGGTAACGAGGTAACGACTGGTTCGGTTCGGCGTGTTCCGCATGTCGAGCTCGCCGAACTGCACGACCATGATCCCGTCGTCCGAGAGGTGACGAAGTGTCTCCGCGATCATCTCGTGCGTGTACAGGTAACTCTCCGACAGCACGAATGCCCCTGACGACGCGGCATTGGCGGCGGCGTAGCTGTCGGGTGCGACGTACCAGATCAGGTCGTACGCCGTGTTCGAACGCGCGAGGTACGTGCGGCCGTCGCCTTGGGTCATGTCGACATCCGGGCGCTCGGTCAAGTGGCCGGTGTAGTCCGCGAACTGATTCTCGAGGATGCCCACCGTCACCGGGTTCAGCTCGACCGCTTCGACCTTGGGTGCGCCGAAGGAGAGCGAGGCAAGGATCTCGTTGCCACCCGCCGAGCCGATGATCAGCTCGCGGCTCGGCGCCTTGCCGAGCACCTGGAACGGCGTCGCCCGAGGATCAGTGGCGTACTGGCCGAGCGTCGACGGGTCGCCGTTGAACTCGTGGATCCCGGAGCCGAACGTGCCGTCGTGCGCGAGCAGGTAGCTGTGGCCGTCGCCGACCCCCAAGACGTCGACGCGGAAGACCGGGCCCCAATCCGAGTACAGCGCTCCCTCCGCGCCGATCTTCGTGTCCTCGACCCTGATGTCCGGGAGTGAGCTGCGGCGGACGACGCCGATGAGCAGCAACAGCACGCTGCAACTCGCGATCACGAACAACACGGACCGCGGCGCCAGGTTGGCCGCGCCGACGACGGCGAAGACGAGTGCCGCGAGGAGGATGACCGCAGGTGGACCGAGCCGGGTGATCAGTGGGACCGCGAGCAGGCACCCGAGGCCTGCACCCACCAGATCGGCGAAGTACACGCGCCCGACGGCGTCACCCGCGCGACCGAGCAGAACCGACACGATGATGCCGAACGCAATGAAGGTCGCGAACAACGCGAAGCAGATCACTCCGAGCATCGCGAAGTTCTTGATCGACGAGCCGGTGCCGTAGTCCCAGATCTTCAGCGTGTTGATCGGAAGCCGCGCGATGACGAAATAGCCGGCAACGATGCTCAGAGCGCCGATCGTCGCTGAGGTACCGATGATGCGATCCGTTGCCCATCGCCGCATCGGCCGGGCGACGGCGACGATGACGCCTCCGGTCCCGATGCCCAGCAGAGCAAGGCCGATGACGAGGTACGTGTAGTAGTACCAGAGCTTGTAGGAGACGATCCGGGTGTAGCCCACCTCGAGCAGCAGCCCGCCGAGGCTGACGAGGAGGATGGCCAGCCATCGCGGCATCCGGATGGCGGGCTGCGTCCTCCGGCTCATTGCCCGACAACGTAGTGCTGCGCCTGATCCACGAGGTGCTGCGACGGTGGGCGATGATGGTCTCATGCCCGCGCGTGACGACGCGAACCGGCCGGCGCGTCCCCGTCGGGGCGAGCGAAGACTCGTGACGGCGCTGGGCGGACCGCACGATGGCAACGGCGTGCTCGTGTACGGGGATCCACCGCTCGAGCTCGAGATCGATCGGTGCATGTACGTCCTCGACGAAGCAGGCGTGCCAGGGCATACCGGTCCCGTCTACGTATACGTGCCGAGCGACTAGTCATCTCCGCCGGATGAGGCCGCCAGCGCACTCACGGCGCATGATGAAGGCATGACGACGGAACCACAGCCACTGTCCGGCGACGAGATCGCGAAGATGCTCGCGCTCATCAACGAGGCCGACAGCGTTGAGTTGAAACTCACGGTGCCCGAGGTCGCACAGCGGTCTGCCATCACCGCCCTCGACCTCGACCCCCTCGAAGGGCAGGTCCGCCAGGTGTTCTTCTTCGACACCCCGGACCTCGACCTGAACAAAGCAGGAGTGGTCGTCCGTGCGCGGCGCAGCCAGGGACACGCCGATGACACAGTCGTGAAACTGCGTCCCGTCGTGCCGCACGAGGTCCCGGACGACTTGCGAAGACTCCGAGACTTCAACGTCGAGGTGGACGCGTTGCCCGGTGGCTATGTGTGCTCCGCTTCGTACAAGGGCGAGCTCGAACAGCCCGACGTCCGAGCTGCGGCACTCGGCCGGCACCCGATTCGCAAGCTGTTCTCCAAGGGCCAGCGGAGCTTCTTCGAGGAGCATGCGCCGGGAGGCATCACGATCGACGATCTCGCGGTTCTCGGTCCGATCAACGTCTTCAAGCTCAAGTTCGAACCGGAAGGATTCAACCGGCGCATGGTCGCCGAGCTGTGGCTGTATCC
>DATAES010000207.1:0-5823 GCA_036257895.1 Acidimicrobiales bacterium | reverse complement strand
GATGCCGTCAAGATCACCGAATGGGCCCGTCGCGCCGGCGACGAAGCGCGTGCGCAACTCGCGCCCGAGGATGCAGTCCGGTGGTATCGCGTCGCGCTCGATCGAGCCGATCCGGCGGACCAGTCCGCGAGGGTACGGCTGTTGATCGCTCTCGGCGACAGTCAGCGCTGGGCCGCGGCCGAGGGATGGCGCGAGACATTGCTCGACGCAGCGAAGTTGGCGGAAGCTCTGGACGACAAGGAGTCATTGATCCAGGCTGCCCTCGCCAACAACCGCGGCGGCACGAGCCGCAGCGGCGTGACTGACGCCGAACGGGTAGCGGTGCTCGAAAAGGCATTGGTGGCAGCCGGCCCGGATGTCAGTGCCGAGCGCGCACAGCTACTGGCGACGCTCTGCATCGAGCTGTCGCAGTCGACGGACTGGGAGCATCGCGTCGGCCTCGCCGACGAAGCCGTCGCGTGCGCGCGCCACCTCGACGATCCGGTGATCCTGGCCCGCGTGCTGATGCTGACATCCGAGGCGATTCGGCTTCCGCACACCTACGAACGACGCTTGGCCGAGACCGACGAATTGTTTGCGATCGCCAAGCGCGTCGGCGACCCGGTACTGCTCGGCATTGCCGCGCTACGGCAGACACGGATGCTCATCGAGGGCGCGCGTACCGACGAGGTCAGCGACGCCATGGCAGTGCTCAGAGACGTGGCCGACTTGCACCCGTACACCCGTTGGAACCTGCCAGTCCTCGAAGCGGTCCTCGCACACGTTGCCGGCGAGCTCGAGACCGCGACCGCGTACTGCGAAACCGCGTTGCGCATCGCGCGGGCGGACGGACAACCGGATGCCGGCGCGATCTACATGGCCGAGCTGGCGATGATCCGGTACGACCAGGGGTCGCTCCACGAGCTCGAGCCGCAGCTGGCCGCAGTCGTTGCCGACAACCCTCGGGTCACCGGCTTCCGAGGGCTGCTCGCGCTCGCGTGGTGCGAGTGCGGCCGGCTCGATGACGCCCGCGGACTGCTGCAGCCAAGCGTCGACTCGTCGTTCTCCGACCACGCGTACGGCCAGAACTGGCTGAGCACGATGACGATCTTCGCCGCCGTGTGCCGAGACCTCGACCATGTCGAAGGAGCCCAAATGCTCTACGACATCCTCTCGCCGTGGCGAGCGCTCGCGGGCGCAAGCCCGGTGTCCATCATCGGTTTCGTGCAACCGACGCTGGCTGACTTGGCCATCGTCTCGGGCGACCTCGAGCGAGCCGCCCAGGACACTCGCGACGCGATCACACTCGAGGAGCGGATCGGAGCACGCACCGCCCGCGTCCGTACGTCTCTCGCGTGCGCGTCGCTGCTCATGGCGCGGGGTGAAGACCGCGAGGCGAGAGCAGAGCTGGAATCCGCCCAAGCGCAAAGCGCGGCTTTGGGGATGCAGGGCGTGCACCGCCGCGCGAGCGCGATGATCTCGACCCTGGCCGCCCGCCGATCATGAGCGACAGCGCGGGTCAGGCGACGGCCGTTTCGATCGTCGTCGGCATACGCAGGCTCGGCCGATCGTGGTACCGCCTCCTCTTCTTTCTCGCGCGCCATGTGCGCTACATCACCGCACCCATGCGTCGCCAAGCCTTCATCCACTTCTGTCACTGGATGGTGCTCACCGATGTGCCGAACGAGGACGGTGGCCGGTCGCGCCTACCCCGACCGGTCCTGTGGTTCGAGAGCAACTACGACGGAGACGTCACGCGCTACATGGACACGTTCGCTCGGACCATTCCGTGGCGGATGCGCGCCGCCTGGATGCCGACCCGCGGGTTCCCCGACGTGTTTCCTTCCGGTCCGTTCCACGAGTGGACCGTCGACAACGCGTTCGAGGCGTCCCACTACTGGGTCGCGTACCCCTCGGCCACGACCAAGGACGTCGGCCGCGCTCTGCGCGTGCGGGGCGAGGTGGACGTCCTTCGCCGAGCGATCGCGGGGGCGCCACCGGAGTCGGTCGCCGAGCACTGGACGGCATTCCTCGCTCGGACGCAACGAGACTTGTGAACTGCATCCAGCTGAGCATCCTCACCGCCGTGCTCGACGGTCACCGCGATGCGTTGCGCACCGTGCTGGCCGGATTGCCGACCGAGCATGCCAGCCCGTTTGCGCGGGTCGCGGGCACGCACAACGGACGCTGGGTCGTCCTCGACACCGCCGCGTCGCCCGATGCCCCACGACGCGTCGGCGGCGTGCCGCGCCCGATGCTGATGTGCTCTGCCGTGATCGACCGCTCGGCGGACGACTGGTTGGCGAATCTGCTCGAGGAACTCGGTGGTGACGCCGACCGCATCTGGGGCCACTGCGTCGGCTGGCCGGTCGGCGCGAACCGTGTCTCGTTCCTGCTCGAGCATCGCGTGCAACCATCGCTCGCGTTCGCCACGTGGAACGCGCCTGTCGACGAGGTCCGCGAGGCTCTGGCGCTGCACGCGAGGATGTCCGCGCTCGCTGTCCGTTCCCGCGCAATGACCGCAGCCCAGCTCCATGCCGCGCTGGACAAGGCGCTGGCGCCGTGATGTTCAGAACGCTGCGGTGGCCGCGTGCACGGCGTGAGAGCGGCGTGCGCCACGACGACATCCAAGGCAACGTCATACGTCCCTACGCGCTGTCGTTGACCGCGCACCAATTTCTCCAGTTTCCGGATGCGGCACGGGGTCGCGCGTGGCTGGACCAGATGCTCGCGTCCGTCACGACGGCGGAGCGTTGGGATTCGAAGCCGACGTACTCGTGCAATGTCGCGTTCACCTTCTCGGGTCTGTGCGCGCTCCGCACGCCTGCAACGGTCCTCGCTTCGTTTCCCACCGCGTTTCGCGACGGGATGGCCGCGCGCGCCGACCTCCTCGGCGACACGGGTTCATGTGCTCCGAGCACGTGGGAGGAAGGGTTCGGAACCGGCGCCGCCCACGTGCTCGTCACCACCCACGCACTCGATCCGACCGCCCTGTCGGAGCGGCTCGACCAGCTCCGGGTCCTCGCCGTCGCTCACGGTGTCGGCATCCTCAGCGAACACCAAGGCGCTCGCCTGCCCGACTCCAAAGAGCACTTCGGCTACGTCGACGGCATCGGTCAGCCCGCTCTCGCGAACAGCGGCGTTCCCACCTACGGCGAAGGCGACGTCGGGATGTTCGAACGCTGGCACAACGTTCCTGCCGGGGAGATCTTCCACGGCCACATCGACGACGACGGCTATCCATCCCCCGCCCCGCCCGCGCCGTTCGGGCACAACGGAACCTTCGTGGTGTGGCGCAAGCTGCAACAGGATGTGGCCCGGTTCCGCACCTGGATCCACGAGCAAGCGTCGTCGCTGGGCATGGACGAGTCGCTGCTGCGGGCCAAGTTGATGGGGCGATGGGACGACGGCACGCCGCTCGCGCTCAGCCCTGAGGGCCCGAACACCGCGATCGCGTCCGATGCAGATCGCCGCAATGCGTTCGACTACCGCGACGACCCTGACGGTTTTCGCTGTCCACTGGGCGCGCACATCCGGCGAACGAACCCGCGCGCCAGCCTCGGCTTCGGCGACGCGTTGACAGGCCGCCACCGGATCTTGCGGCGGGGCACGACGTACGGACCGCCGCTTCCGCCCGGAGTGACCGTCGACGACGGTCAGGATCGCGGCATCTTCTTCGTGGCCTTCATGGCCGACATCGAGCGGCAGTACGAGTTGATCCAGCGAGTGTGGTGCAACGACGGCGACACCGTCGGCGTCGGCCACGACCCCGATCCGATCGTCGGACGCCCGATCGTTACCGGCGAGCACAAGATGACCATCCCGGGCCCGACACCGAGGTTCGTGTCACCGCTCGCGCGGGTCGTGACCACACGCGGCGGCGAGTACTTGTGGATGCCCTCGATCACCGCGCTGCGCGCACTGGCATCGTTGTAGCGAACTGCAGCCAACGGTTCGACTACGTGTGACGATTCGCCCCCGCGCCTGGATACCCCTCACCCGTTCGAGTGCTTCTTCGTGTCAGCGGGCGGGGGCGACCGCTCATCGAGGCAGCCACACCTAGGCGACGAGGTCGGACAGGTGCTGCAGCGAGTTGTCGAGGTGGTGCTGGTCGAACGGCGGCCCGTCGCAGACGACGGTGACGCTGCCAGTGAGACGGCGCGCTGGGCCCGAACTCATCAGCGCGAAGCGGTCAGAACCCGAAGCGAGTCAGGCCGCCCGGCTCCGTGCCCAAGACCACGGTCGCCGAGCGCGGCTCGATGCGGTACACGTTCCACGGTGGTGGTCCCTGCGACGGTGCGTTGAACGGCGCGGTGATGCCCGACCCACTGTCGTCTGGTTCCGCCGGCCAACCGTTGTCCGCCCACGCCTTCGCGATGCGTGCCACTGCTCTCGGCTCGGTCTCCCGAGCGGCGTCACCTTCGACGACGACGTCAGCGCCGAGAATCGACACCGCGACCGAGCACCGCGGATTGCGCGCAACATTGCGCGCCTTTCGCGTTCCTGCTCCCGTCTGAAACCAAAACCTTCCGTCCAGCCAGACGGCCCCGACAGCAGTTACGTGCGGGCGACCGTCGTCGTTGACGGTACACAGCCACGTCGTGCGGGAGTTCGCCGCGTCTGGAGCCGGCGCCGAGCCCGCCTCGAGCTTCTCGACCACTGCAGCCCAGTCCACCGGCGGCAGCCCGTCGGCCTCACCCAGATTGATGATCTTCACAGGGATCTCCCTTCACTACCCCGGCCACCCTGTCTTACGGCTCCTGGATCAGACGTGCAGCGATCGCGAAAGTCATCGCTCGTGCGTGGGTCACCGTGCGCCGGCACAGTGTCGATCGGCAGCTCGCATCAAACGTCACCCTGGGCTGGCGGTCCAGCGACGATTCCTCGCGGAAGTCCCGGTCTGCCTGCGAAGACTTGCCGCGCGGAGCACCATCGATCTCGGCTGTGGCGGCGAGACTCGAAAGGTACTGTGCCAAGCGGTTGGGTGTGCCTGTTGGTGTGGATGCCGCCGCGGGGAATGGGGGCTCGATGACCGGATCGATCGTTGAACACCGGGCGGCGCGGCGCGTGGCGTCCGTTGTGGCACTTGTCGCCTTCGCAACGACGGCGTTCGTGGTGACCGGCGGTTCGGCGTACGCAACGCCACCGACGCCGGTCACGTTCGCCCAGCCTGTCGTCTACGGGCCCGCAAACGTTGGGAGCGTGGACCTCGCTGACGTCAACGTCGATTCCAAACTCGATGCGGTGGCGGGCGGGAACGTCTGGCTGGGCAACGGATCGGGTGGCTTCGGTCCTGCTATTCACCCCTCGACCGCCGGAGACGACAACCGCATCGTTGATGTGAACCACGATCCGTTTCCGGACCGGGCGGGCATCGACTCGGACGCAGACGTGGTGGCGGTGCAGCTCGGGGATGGAACGGGCCAGTTCGGCGCCGTTACCCAGTATTCGACGGGGCTTGCGCCCATTGACCTCGCGGTCGCCGACGTCAACGGCGATCTGTTCACCGACCTCGTCACGGCAAACCTGACCGGCAGCGTGACGGTGCTGCTCGGTAGCGAGGCAGGAACCTACTCGACTCAGAACTTCCCGACGTCTCGAGGACCGAGGTCGCTGGCCATCGGTGATGTCAACGGCGACACATTGCCCGACATCGTCGTCGGGGGCTTCGTCATCCAAGGCATCGGTTGGCATACAGCTGTTCTGCTCGGGGACGGGATCGGCTCCTTCGGTTCGAGCACCATCGTGAGCGACCAACTGCCGGTGCACTCGCTGCAACTCGCCGATCTGAACGCCGACGGCGCTCTCGACGTCGTCGCATCTGCTGACATCTTTTACGGAGGT
>DATAES010000206.1:0-4427 GCA_036257895.1 Acidimicrobiales bacterium | reverse complement strand
GCTCGTGCGCGGTCCGGTCGAGCGGTACGAAGCCCGGAACGTACTGGCGTTGAAGTTCGTCCTGCACGAGGCGCTCGGGGGCGGAGCGCCGCGCAGCCTGCGGTCCGACAATCTCGGAAAGACGTTCTCGGCCAACCTGTTACGACTCGAGATCGAGGTACCGGACGACGTCGCGGCGAACGCCCGGCGGCGGCCGGCACCGATCAGCCGGCGAGAGGACGGACCGGTAGGCGAGTCGCGATGATCCGAGTAGCTCCCTCACCTGTCCGCTGATGCTCCGAGCCGGCGCAGGTCGGCGATCACCCGAGGGAGCGCGTCGAGCACGGCATCGACGTCCTCGTCCGTGCTCGACCAACCCACGGACAGCCGGAGCGAGCGATGGGCGTCGACACCCATCGCGGCCAGCACCGGTGACGGCTCGAGCGCCTCCGACGAACATGCGCTTCCGGAGTGGGCGGCGATCCCGGCCCGATCGAGGCCGAGGAGCACCGCCTGCGGCTCGATGCCCGGAACACCGAAGCAGACGAGGTGGGGGAGACGGTGATCGAGATCGCCGTACGGGACGAGCCCGTCGTCCACGCCGGTGAGGATGCGATCGGTGAGCGCCCGCTGTGACGCGCCCTCCGCAGCGACGTCGATCGATTCGACGGAAGCACCGAACCCCGCGATCGCGGGAAGGTTCTCGTACCCAGCCCGTCGGGCCCGCTCCTGATCGCCGCCGACGAGCAAGGGACGGATACGAACGCCCCGTCGGACGAGCAAGGCACCGACGCCGGGCGGCCCGCCCAACTTGTGCGCGGACACGGACAGCAGATCGCACCCCAGCGCCTCGAAGCCGATTTCGACGTGGCCGCCTGCTTGGGCCGCGTCCACGTGGACGAGGACGCCTCGTGAGCGGCACGCAGCGATGACGTCCGCGACGGGTTGCACCGTCCCCACTTCGTGGTTGCCCCATTGCACGTGCACGCAGGCGGTGTCGGGGCGCAATGCGTCCACGACATCGTCGACCGCTACTCGCCCCTTTTCGTCGACGCCGACGACTGTGAACTCACCCGCGTTCGCCACCGCGAGCCGCACAGCCGAGTGCTCGACCGCGGTGAGCACCTGATGACCGCCTCGTCCCGCGGCGCCGAACACCGCAGTTGCAATCGACTCGGTCGCTCCGCTCGTGAACACGACCTCGCGGCTCGAGCGGCAGCCGAAGAACGACGCGACTTGGTCCCGGGCCACCTCGACGGCCCCGCGGGCCGCCATTCCTTCCGCGTGGATGCGACTCGGGTCACCGGCGAGGTCGCGCAGCGTGCCGACCATCGCGTCGATCGCAGCGGGACGCGTCGGTGAGGTGGAGGCGTGGTCGAGGTAGTGGCGCGTCACACGACCGTGTCGACGACTGCGGTCACGCAGACGTCGTCACCCATCGGCAACGACGACTTCGTCGCCGTCTCGGCTTCGCCATAGAGCGCGGCCAACATGCCCTTCACGAGCCCGCGGTCGACCGCGCAGATGACAGGGTGCTCGATGGCTGCGTCCCCGAAGGGACAGTGCTCGGACACGATCCGCAGCGCGTTGCCACGCTTCTCCGCGTGTGCGGCGAAGCCGTGGGCGGTCAGTGCCTCCGCCACCGCGTGGAGCGCGGCGCGGAAGGAGCGCTGCATCGCCTCGCCCTCGGTGGCGACACCGACTGAGGCCGCCATCGCCTTTCCGTATTCGATCCCCACCTCTTCGGCCATGGCTTCCGCCTGCTCACGCGGCAGCTGCGCCAACGCCTTGCCGAGCAGCGTCACGAGCAGGTCGTCGTGGCGCACGGGGAACTCGAGCGCCATGTCCTTCTCGGTCACGCGATACCGCTTCGACGGACGGCCGACGCCGGCACCTTCGGTGCGCTCGACTGCGACCTCGACGTATCCGCCGCCCGCGAGCTTGTCGAGGTGATGTCGCGCGACATTGGGATGGAGCGCGAAACGCTCTGCGACCTGCGACGCAGTCACGCCGTCGTCGGCGTCGCGCACATACAGATAGATGTCACGTCGCGTCGGATCACCGAATGCCGAGGTGATCGCGGTGACCACCGATGCGAACTCGGTCGGCGAAAGCGGACCCCCGTCCATACGCCGGTAAGTTTACGGGCATGCCGGTCACCCAGGCTCAGGTCATTGACGCGCTCCGACCCGTTCAGGACCCTGAGCTGCACCGGAGCATCGTCGACCTGGGCATGGTCAAGAACATCGGGATCACCGACGGCGAGGTGCAAGTCCTCGTGGCCCTGACCGTCCCCGGATGTCCGCTTCGGGCGGAGATCGACCGGCGAGTGACCGAGGCCGTGCGGACGCTGGATGGCGTGCACACCGTCGACCTCGACTTCACGGTGATGAGCGAGGAAGAGCTACGGGCGTTGCGCGAGCGGCTGCACGGCGATCCCGCTTCGACGGCCGGGACGCACGCGGCCCACGGCCACGCGCAGGGCCGAGCCATTCCGTTCGCGGACCCATCGTCACGAACGCGCGTGTTGCTGGTCGCGTCCGGCAAGGGCGGGGTCGGCAAGTCCTCGGTGACGACGAACCTCGCGGTCGCGCTGGCGCAGCGCGGTCGCTCGGTTGCGGTCGTGGACGCGGATGTGTGGGGCTTCTCGATCCCCAAGATGCTCGGTGTCGATCGCCCGCCGGTGGTCCTCGACGAGATGCTGTTGCCGCCGGAGGCGCACGGCGTGCGCTGTATCTCGATCGGCTTCTTCGCGGACGAGGACCAGCCCGTCATCTGGCGAGGTCCGATGTTGCACAAAGCGCTCGAGCAGTTCCTCACCGACGTGTACTGGGACGACCCGGAGTTCCTGCTCGTGGACCTGCCGCCCGGCACCGGCGACGTGTCGATCTCGCTGGCACAGATGCTTCCTCGCGCCGAGATGTACGTCGTCACCACACCGCAGCAGGCCGCGCAGCGCGTCGCGCAGCGCGCCGGATTCATGGCACACAAGGTCAACCTCGAGGTCAAGGGAGTGATCGAGAACATGGCCTGGTTCACCGGTGACGACGGCAAGCGCTACGAGTTGTTCGGACGCGGCGGCGGTGCGCGGCTCGCCGAGTTGCTCGAGGTGCCGCTCATCGGGCAGGTGCCGCTGATCCCGGCGATGCGAGAAGGAGGCGATGTCGGCGCGCCGATCGTCGCCGTCGCCCCGGACAGCGAAGCGGCTCGCATCTTCGCCGACATCGCTGAGCGAGTCGACGTCGAACTCGCACCCACGCGTCGCTCGCACCCCGAGCTCAAGCTGATTTGATCCAGTGGATACGTACCGTCCCCGAACCGAGGAGCAGCTGTGCACGTCCGTATCGGCGTGACCTACAACCCGCGTGAGATCGAGATCGAGCTGGCCGACAACACCGACCCCGAATCGGTGAAGGCCGCGCTCGACCAGGCGATCTCGAGTTCAAGCGGCATCTTCTGGATCACCGATCGCAAGGGGCGTCAGGTCGGCATCGCGCTCGACAGGCTGGCGTGGGTCGAGCTCGGTACCGCCTCGGATCTCGGACGCATCGGCTTCGGCGCCCCCTAGGGGTCCCACAGGCGCGCTCGCAGATGCCGAACCCCAACCTGCTCGAACGGCAGTTGCTGTTCGTCACCGGCAAGGGGGGAGTCGGAAAGACCACGATTGCGGCCGCGCTTGCGTTGCTCGCGTCACAGCAGGGCAAGCGCACGCTCGTCGGCGAGGTCGACCCGAAGGGCAACCTCGCCGACTTCTACGAGGTGGGGGAAACGGACTTCAAAGCCCGCGAGATCGCCCCCAACTTGTCCGCGATGTCGATGCACACCGAGGAGTCGCTGAAGGAGTACCTGCGACTCCAGCTCAAGGTGCCCCTGGTCGCACGCATCGGGCCGCTCGCGCGCACTTTCGACTTCGTCGCACAGGCCGCGCCGGGCGTGAAGGAAGTGCTCACTGTCGGCAAGTTCCTGTGGGAAGTACGGGAGCGTCACTACGACCTCGTCGTGGTGGACGCGGCCGCAACGGGCCACGTCATCGCGCAACTGGCCGCGCCGAGCCACATCCGCGAGCTGGTCAAGGTCGGCATGGTGCGCGACCAGACGGGATGGATGCTCGACATCCTCGGCGACGCCAGCCGCACGGGCGCGATCGTCGTGGCTTCCCCTGAGGAGATGCCGGTCAACGAGACCATCGAGCTCGCCGGACGCATCGGGCACGACACGAACGTCGACCTGGGCGCCGTCGTCGTCAACCGCGTGCTACCGGAGCTGTTCGGCCGCGCGGAGGAGGAGTGCTACGACGAACTGCGGCAACCGGCGAAGGTGGGTGCACTCGAGACAGCCGTTGGCGCCGGCGTGCCGCCCGTACTCGACGCGGCCGAGCTCGCGGTGCGTTTGCGGCGGACGCGCGCCGGTCACCTGACGCGGTTACGAGACGGGCTGCCGCCGGGAAC
>DATAES010000205.1:0-9127 GCA_036257895.1 Acidimicrobiales bacterium | reverse complement strand
GCCTCCGTCGGGACGAGACGCTCGTTTGGCGAGACCGTCATCTCGGACTGGTCCCCGTCGCCGAGCATCCCGCAGTCGTGACGAGGTCACTGGCGCGACTGGCTGGTGTCGTCGCCGCCGGCTTCGATCTCGACCTGGTCGAAGCCATCGCTCGCTCGGCGACTGCGATGGCCGCACCAGCGGTCTCGTTGCCCGAGTTCGTCGGCGCCTGCCGGATCGGCGTTGCTTCCGGCCCCGCGTTCACATTCATGTACACGGACAACGTCGAAGCGCTCGAAGCGGCGGGGGCCGAGATCGCCCCGTTCGATCCGTTGCACGACCGCGCGTTGCCTCCCTCACTCGACGGCTTGATGATCGGCGGCGGCTTCCCGGAGGTCTACGGCGAGGAGCTTGCGGCCAACGAGGCACTCATCGCGGACGCGGCGGAGCGCATCGCGTTCGGGTTGCCGACGTGGGCCGAGTGCGGTGGACTGCTGTGGCTCACGACCGAGCTCGACGGACGTCCGATGGTGGGAGCGGTTGCGACCCGAGCGCGACTCGGGGACCGCGTCGTCCTCGGCTACCGGGAGGGCCGGACCACCGTGCACAGTCCGATCGGTCCGGCAGGCACGTTCGTGCGCGGCCACGAATTCCACTATTCGACCTGTGAGCCCGCCGGCGACGCAGTCGAGTTGTCGAGCCGGTTCCGTCAGAGCACGGATGGCTTCGCGTCGACGTCGTTGCTGGCGACCTATCTGCACCACCATGCCGGAGGCGATCCGGCTCTCGTCACCGCATTCGCCCGCACGTGCTGTGGTATCAGCAACGTTCCGGTCGCCCAACTCGGAGGTGCAACCGATGCCTGAGCGCGACGCCGACGACATCCCCACCGACGATCCCCGGCCCGACTCCCTGCGGCGGGCGGCCTCGCTCGTGCTCGTCAACACCGGCCCCGGCAAGGGCAAGACGTCCGCCGCGATCGGCGTCGTCGTCCGCTCGGTGGCGCGCGGATGGAACGTCGCGGTCGTGCAGTTCCTCAAGTCCGGCACGTGGCGCACGGGCGAAGAGAAGGTCTGCAAGCAACTCGGCGTCGACTGGTGGGCGATGGGCGAGGGCTTCACGTGGGATTCCGAAGACCTGACCCAGGACCAGGCGGTGGCCGCCGGCGCGTGGGATCACGCCAAGGCGTTGATCGAGAGCGGCGCCCACCAACTCGTCGTGCTCGACGAAGTCACGTACCCCGTCAACTGGGGCTGGATCGACGCCCACGATGTGGTCGACACGATCGTCAAGCGACCGGAGCACGTCAACATCGTCTGCACCGGGCGAAACGCGGCGGCCGCATTGATCGAGGTCGCCGACACCGTCTCCGAGGTGGCAGAGATCAAGCATGCGTACAAGGCCGGCATCCGCGCCAAGAAGGGCATCGACTTTTGAGATGACGTTCGGCGGTTCAGGGGGTATCGAATCCGTATGCAGCTACCCGACGTGTTGACCGAGTTGTTCGATCGCATCCCGCCGCTCGTGCGCGAGGTCGCCGGCGGGCTCGACGCTGACCAGCTGCGATGGCGACCCACGCCGGAGTCGAACTCGATCGGGTGGCTGCTGTGGCATCTGATCAGAGTGCAGGACCACCACGTCTCCGAACTGGTCGACGAGCCGCAGATCTGGACCACCGGCGACTGGTCGAGCCGCTTCGGCCTGGAGCCCGACCCTCGGAACACGGGCTACGGCCACTCCGGAGCAGATGTCGCCACCGTGCGCCCTGACGGGCCCGATGCGTTGACGTCCTACTGCGACGCCGTCTGCGCGCGGACTCGGAACTTCCTCCGCGGCCTACAGGAGGCCGATCTCGATCGTGTGGTCGACAAGCGGTGGGACCCGCCGGTGACGATGGGTGTCCGCTTGGTGAGCGTGGCGGAGGACGATCTCCAGCACGCCGGCCAAGCCGCCTACGCCAAGGGACTACTGAATCGAGACTAGGAACAGATACCCATGGGGGGTATCTTGGCCGTATGCCCGGCTACACCGACGACAAGGACGCGATCCAGAAGCGGCTCCGCCGCATCGAAGGCCAAGTCCGTGGACTGCAGCGCATGGTGGACGACGACAAGTACTGCATCGACGTCCTCGACCAGGTGGCAGCGGCCACGAAGGCCCTCCAAGCCGTTGCCGTCGAACTGCTCGATGACCACCTGTCCCATTGCGTTGCCGAGGCCATCGCCGTCGGTGGCACGACCGCTGACCAGAAGCTGAGCGAAGCCACGGCCGCGATCGCCCGCCTGGTCCGTTCGTGATCTTGGCCTTGTTCGGCCTGGCCGGCGACATCGCCGAGAGCCTGCGAGAAGCGTTCTTCATGTTCTGGGCGACGCTGTGGGCGCTGGTGCTGGGGTTCGCGCTCTCCGGCGCGGTGCAGGCGTTCGTGTCCAAGGACGCCATGCAACGAGTGATCGGGGATCACCGGCCGGCGGCGGTAGCGCGCTCGACGGGATTCGGGATGGGGTCGTCGAGCTGCTCGTACGCGGCGACGGCAATGGCGAAGTCGCTCTTCCAGAAGGGCGCCGACTTCATCTCGTCGATGGTGTTCATGTTCGCCTCGACGAATCTGGTGCTCGAGCTCGGTGTCGTGCTGCTCGTGCTCATGGGATGGCAGTTCGCCGCAGCGGAGTTCATCGGTGGCCCGATCATGATCGTCCTCTTGGTGATCGTGGGCGGCTACGCGTTCGAGCGCCGTCAGGTCGAGCGAGCACGACGGCGGCTGCAGCGAACACAGAGCGACGTCCCCGGGGAACGCGTCGAAGTGCTCGAACGAACGCCGTGGCGCGAGAAGTTGACCTCTGCGGGCGCGTGGGCAGATGCCGCGAGCTATTCGATCGCCGATATCAAGATGCTCCGAAAGGAGCTCGTCATCGGTTACGGCGTCGCCGGCTTCCTTGCCGTGATGGTTCCGATGGAGGTGTGGAACGACCTCTTCTTCACCGGCCACGGGTTCTGGACCACGCTCGAGAACGTCATCCTCGGCCCCTTCATCGCCTTCATCAGCTTCGTGTGCTCCGTGGGCAATGTTCCGATGGCGGCTGCGCTCTGGCAGGGCGGCATCAGCTTCGGCGGTGTGATCAGCTTCATCTTCGCCGACCTCATCGCCTTCCCCCTCGTCCTGATCTATCGCAAGTACTACGGCCGCCGGCTGGCCATGCGGCTGTTCTTCACGTTCTGGCTCGTCATGTCGACCGCCGGGCTCATCGTCGAGGGCCTCTTCGCCGTCCTCGGCTGGATCCCCGACGAGCGGCCGAGCGAGGTCGTGCACATCGGCTTCGAATGGAACTACACGACCTTCCTGAACATCGTCTTCCTGGGCGTGTTCGGGGTCCTGTACTGCCTGTACCGCAACCGAGCTCGGCTGCAGGGGGGCTCGGGGTACACGTTCGATCCGATCTGCGGGATGCAGGTTCGAGTCGCCGATGCCCCTGCCTCGCGTCGCCATGACGGCGCACTGGTCTCGTTCTGCTCGGACCACTGCGCCGAACGGTTCGACGCGACCGTCCGACCCTAAAGGGGTGCCTCCGCCCGCGTGAGTTCTATCGTAACACGATAGTATCGTGGAAAGATGTTTCCGATGGCGAGTAGGAGAATGGCGCTGCTCACCGTCATGGCGGCACTTCTCGGGTTGGCAGGCGGTGGCGCGGCATGGGTGTTGCTGCACCTGATCGCGTTCATCACGAATCTGGCAGTTTTCGGTCAGGTCGGTTTTCACCCACCGCAGTACTCGGAGTTGAGTGCCTCCCCTCGAGTGATCGTCGTGGCGGTGCTCGGTGCGCTCGTGGTCACGCTGCTGGCCAAGTGGTCGCCGGTGATCCGAGGGCACGGCATCCCGGAGGCGATGGAGGCGGTGCTGACCAAGCAGAGCCGGATCGCGCCACGCGCTGCAGTCGCGAAGCCGGTATCGGCTGCGGTGGCGATAGGCACTTCGGCGCCATTCGGTGCCGAAGGCCCGATCATCGTCACCGGAGGCGCCCTCGGATCCCTGTTGGGG
The DNA here is from genome assembly GCA_036257895.1 of Acidimicrobiales bacterium. GTDB lineage: Bacteria > Actinomycetota > Acidimicrobiia > Acidimicrobiales > JACDCH01 > DATAES01. Next base: position 5,115 of record DATAES010000205.1, on the reverse strand, counting down.
CAGATCGTTCGAGTCTCACCGGCCGAACGCAAGATCCTGCTCGCCAGCGGCGCGGCGGCGGGTATGTCCGCCACCTTCGGCTCACCGCTGGCGGCGGTGATCCTGGCCGTCGAACTGCTGCTGTTCGAGTTCTCCGCCCGTGCCCTCGTCCCGTTGATCGTCGCCACCGGCGTCGCCGCGGGGATGCACAACGCCCTTTTCGGCTCCGGTCCGCTCTTCAAGGTGCCGGTCCACGACTACGCTGGCCTTGCCGGACTGCCGGCGTTCGTGCTGCTCGGCCTCGCGTGCGGTCTCCTCGGCGTCGTCGTCACCAACGGTCTGTTCTTGATCGAGGCCGGCTACCGCCGACTTCCATTCGGTGAGTTCTGGCATCCCGTGCTCGGTGCCGTGGCTTTCGCCAGCGTCGGTCTGCTCGCGCCGCGGGCACTCGGTGTCGGTTACGACGCGATCGGCGACGTCCTCAACAGCAAGCTCGCGCTGACGACGGTTGCGGTGCTCGGCACAGTGAAGTTGGTCAGCTGGTGGCTCGCGCTCGGATCCGGCACCTCGGGCGGGACGCTCGCGCCGATTCTGTTGATCAGCGCGTCGTTCGGCACATTGGTCGGCACGGGCCTGAACCATGTGCTGCCCGGCCCGGACGTCTCACCCGGCGCCTTCGCGCTCGTGGCCATGGCGGCGACGTTCGGGGCGTCGACCCGGGCCACTTTCACCGCCATCGTGTTCGTGTTCGAGTTGACAGGCGACTACCAGGTCGTGATTCCGGTGATGATCGCGACCGTGCTGGCCGACCTGGTCTTCAACGCTCTCAGCGAGCACAGCATCATGACCGAGAAGCTCGGGCGTCGTGGCCTGCGCGTCGGTCGCCACTACAGCGCGGATCCGTTCACCACGGCGAGTGTGCGCCGCGTCATGACGTCGGCCGTGATCACCTTGCCCGCATCCGCGACCGTTGCCGATGCGCGCGACCGATTTCTGCGTGTCGGTCACGGCGGCTACCCGGTAGTGGACGAGGACGGTCACGTGGTGGGCATCGTCACACGAGGCGATGTGCTGGTTGATCAGACCGAAGCCGCGCAACCAGTCCTCGAGGTCGCCAGTCGCGACGTGGTGTCCGTGTCGCCCGACGACAGCGCGATGGTCGCGCTCAACGTCATGATCGACGAGCAGATCGAGCACGTCCCTGTGCTGGACGACGACGAGCTGGTCGGCATCTGCACGCGTACCGATCTGTTGAAGGTGCGTGAGGACCAGCGTGAGCACGAGCGACGGCAGCAGGGGATCGACTTCGGAGGGATGCGACGCGTGTTCGCCCGCCGCAATGGCGAGCGATCCGAGGCGAGCCCGTGACTCGCGTTACCCGATCGCAGCGTGACCTTCGAGGTCGGCCCAAAGCGGCCGCAGCCTGGGCGACAGCCGGCGCAGCTCTTCGAGATGCAGCGCCGCGAGCCGCTCGAGGCGCCGTCGGCCAAGCGGCGTCAGTGCCAGGCGGACGACGCGCTGGTCATCCTGGTCGGACCACCGTTGCACGAGCCCGGCGTCCTCCGCACGGTCGACCAGACCGACTGCACTGTGGTGCCGGAGCTGCAGGTGTTCGGCCACGTCGCCGACCGTAGGTGACTGCCCGCCACTGCCATGACCGCGGATGGCGAGCAACAACTGGTGTTGAGCAGGGGTGAGGCCGGCCACGGTCGCCTGTTGTTCGCTCCAGTGCAGGAAGCGGCGCAGGCCGTCACGAAACTCCAGCAGCTGCTGGTACTCGGCGTCACTGAGGGACATATCGTGCCACGATACGCGCCTCCGGCACTTGGCGTGCGTTACCTAGACCCAGAGTGAGTAACGCACGCCAGAATCTCGGATCAGAGGCCGCCGCCATTCGAGCCGTGCACGTGGTCGCAGGCCGTGGTCTCACCCGGCAGGACCTGTCCGGCTCCCACACCCTGCAGTGCGGCGAAGGGCCCGCACGGGTTCGGGGTGATCCAGACATGGATCATCGGGACAGGCTCGAGCTTGACCGTCGGAGGACGGCAGTTGCCCCCGCCATCGGTCAACCCGGCGACGTGGGGGGCGACGGGATCGTTCGTGAAGCAGAGGTTGTTGTGGATGTGCCACTGGGTGAGCGCGCCGCCGATGTCAGGCACCTTGTCGAGGGTCGACCCCGGCGGAAGCATGTACATCGCTGACTCGAGCTCGCGCTTGCCGTTGCGTGTGTTGTACACGAGCGACTCGGGATGGTCCGGGTCGAGGACGTGGTCGTCGTTGATGTAAGCCCAGTTGATCAAGTGTTCGTCGCCGGTGACACCATCGCCGATCGACTTGAAGCCTGCGGCCTCGGCCACCGCAGGATCGGACCACTGCGGAAGACGGATCAACGTGATGGCGACGAGGTTCTCGGCGCGAGCCTGTTGCTCGGGGGTCACGCCGGGGGTTCCGCTGAGATCGATCGGCTGGGTGGGGACGTACGGGTGAACCGGAACTATGGCGGTGGCAGTCACCACCTGGGCCTTGCCGTCGGCACCGACGACGACCGCCTGGCCCGGTGAGCCGTGGCTGTGCACGTGGTTGCCGGCCTCGACCATGCCCGGCAGCGCCAGCCCCACGAGCAGAGCGGCGGTCGTCGCGGCCAGGACAGGACGCGGCTTCATGGGACGGAACCAGAACGCGACCTTGGCGGCCGCGATCGTTGCGATGAGCGCCAGCGCGGCGCAGAGGGTGTCGGCGAACTGCGGCGCTTCCTTGTCACCGAGGCCGTCGATGAACGGAAGGCCGTTCATCTTCGCTGCCACCCAGCCGATGAAGAGCACACCGCTGAGTGCAGCGCCGAGCAGCGCAATGCGGCGCGTCGGGCGAATGAGCGCCAGCACACCCCAGCCGACCTGGACGAGCGCGACCACGGCGAACGTCTTGGCGGTCTGCGGATGCTCGGCATGGGCGCCGATGGCGCCGGCATGGATTGCGCCGGCGCTGATGGATGCCGCGCTGGCGATCAGCAACGGCCGACTCATCTTCCGCAACGTGTCCGTCGACGGCGCGCTGATCGGTCGGAGAGGAAGTTCAACGGTGGTCACGCGTGGCTCCTCGCAGTGTGCGTGCACAAAGAGTAGGACAGACCCGCGGTCATGGAAATGGCGCGGCTCGGAATCAATCGTGAATTTGTTGTGCGAGATAGTGCGCGTCGCCGACCTGCGCGATCAGCTCGAGCTGGGTCTCGAGCCAGTCGGCGTGGTCCTCCTCGCCCTCCAGCATGTCCTCGAGCAGGTCCCGCGAGCCGTTGTCGCCGGCATCGGCGCATTGCCGGATCCCGCGGTTCAGGCGCTCGATCGCCTCCCGCTCGAGGTCGAGCGCGAGACGTAGCTTCTCCTCGACCGTCTCGCCCACGCGAACCTGCCCCAGGCGCTGGAGGTTCGGGATCCCCTCCAGGTAGAGAATGCGCTCGACGAGGTGCTCTGCGTCCTTCATCTCGTCGATCGACTCGTCATGGACGCGCTTCGCCAAACGCTCGTAGCCCCAGTTCGAGCACATCTTGGCGTCGACGAAGTACTGGTTGATCGCGGTCAACTCGCCGGTGAGGACTTCGTTCAACAGCTCGATGATCGCAGCGTCACCTTGCACGGCTCGAACCTATCCGGCCGCTTGTGTGGCTGCAGGGACGATCAACCCGCGACGAGAACGGGCGTGCGCCTGACTTCGAGCCGGACCTCGTGGCACAGGCGACGGATCTCGTCGACGCATGAACCACAACGTGTGCCCGCCCCGCATCGATCGCCGATCTCGTCTTCGTCCATCGCGCCGAGCTCGATCTCTGCCCGGATCGTGCGGTCGCTGACGGCGCGGCAGTGGCACACGTACATCAGGCGGCGCTCCCGGTCGTGTGGCCCACGCGGTGGATGACCACGGGATAGTGCTGGGCGAGCCGGAGGCCCTGGCTCACGCTGACCGCGCACTCTGCGGGCAGACGGTGGCCGACGCCTACCGCGGTCGCGGTGACCGCATCCGCGCCGAGCTCGAACCGAACGAAGCAGACGCGCCGCATGCCGGGAACGAGGGGTCGGCCTGGAGGCTGGGCTGTAGGGAGTCCACGCACTTCTTGTAAGGTAACCCGAACACCCCACCGCTCGTCAAGGGTCCTGACGAACATTTCCCTTCCCGACTTGACACTAGGCATTAGGTGTGCTTTACAAGACCGGCCAACGAGACACGAAGGAGCGGGTGGAGATGCGTCTGACGCGGTCGGGAGCGATAGCGGCGACGGTGGTTGCCTTCGTGCTGGCGGCGGGGGCGTGTTCGAGCAACGACGACAAGACCACGACCAATTCGAGCACCGACGCGACGCAGAGCAGCAGCGGGTCGCCCGAGGACGTGAAGGCTCCGGCGGCCGAAGTAGCGACGGGTTTGAAGGAGATCCAGACGATCACGGCGCAACTCGCCCAGGCCGTCGGCTCGGACAAGGCGAAGGCCGAAGACCTCAACGAGAAGATCGAGCCGGTGTGGGAGCACATCGAGGGCACCGTGAAGTCCAACGATGCTGAGTCGTACCTCACCTTCGAGGACAGCTTCGCCGCGCTCGGCAAGGCAGTCGACAGCGGCGACACCGCCAAGGCGCAAGAGCAGGCGACCGCGGTCGCGGCCACTGTCGCGACGTACCTCGCGAACTACCCGGGCTGACGAGACGGTGAGCGGTCGTCGGGTCGCGATTGCGAGCGTGCTCACAGCGATCGTCGCGCTCGCCGGCCTGTTGCTCCTCTCCTCGCCCGCCTCCGCACAACAGTCGACCGACGTCTCGCGCGCCGAGGCCATCCGCCAGCTCGATGTCGTGCGCCGGTCGATCGACCGCACCCTCGAGCTCATCAAGCAGGGCCAGGCAGAGCAGGCCTTCGACGAGGCGAAGACCGGCTATCTCAGTCACTTCGAGTTGGTCGAGGTGCCGCTGCGCATCGTGAACCCGGCGCTCACGTCGGATGCCGAGACGAAGTTCGCCGAGATCCGAGGTTTGATCACCGATGACGCGCCTGTCGACGAGATCCGTTCGAACGTCGTCGAGCTTCGTGGCCTGATCGACGACGCAGAGCGACAGCTCACCGACGAAGGCTTCAGTGCGCCAGCCGTCGTGTTCGGCCA
>DATAES010000204.1:0-52563 GCA_036257895.1 Acidimicrobiales bacterium | reverse complement strand
TGGCCCCTATAGGGGCCACGGCGCACCAACATTCGCTCGGAGGCGGATGGAGCGGCGGTTAGCGTCGATGGGTCATGCGACTGCTCGTCGACACGACACCGCTACGGGTGTCGCGCGACTTCCGGCGGCTGTGGATCGGCCAGGCCATCTCGTTCTTCGGGAGCATGATCACGACCGCCGCCCTCCCCTATCAGGTCTTCCACGAGACGGGATCGTCGCTCGCCGTCGGGCTACTCGGCATCGTGCAACTCGGTCCGCTGCTGCTGTTCTCGCTCGTCGGCGGCGCGATGGCCGACGGCTTCGACAAACGGCGCCTGCTGCTCGCCGTCACCGCCATCTCGACGGCCTGCTCGATCGCGCTGGCCATCAATGCCTCACTCGATCATCCGCAGCTCTGGCTGCTGTACGCCCTGGGGGCCGGAGCGAGCGCGATGTTCGCGGTGAGCTTCCCCGTGTTGCGCTCGCTGCTGCCGCTGCTTCTCGAAGACGATCTCCGTCCCGCGGCGTTCGCGCTGCAGTCGACCTACGGCTCGTTCGGGATGATGGCCGGACCTGCGGTGGCCGGCTTGTTGATCGGCCTGGTCGGACTCACGAGCGCGTATGTCGCCGATGTCGCGACGTATGCGCTCGCTCTCGTCGTGTTCTCGGGCATCGCGCCCTCGCCACCGGTCAAGGGGGCCGAGACGGCGTCCCGCTCGTCGATCTTGGACGGGGTGCGGTTCGTCCGAGGCCAGTCCATCATCGTCAGCATCTTCCTGCTCGACCTGCTCGCCATGATCTTCGGCATGCCCCGCGCGCTGTTCCCCGCGCTCGCGGAGCGCCTCGGTGGCGGGCCGGAGTTGTACGGGCTCCTGCTCGCGTCCGTCGCGGCGGGCGCGTTCGTCGCGTCGCTCGCGAGCGGCTGGACGACGCGTGTCGTCCATCAAGGTCGAGCCGTCCTTTGGGCGGTCACCGCGTGGGGCATCACCATCGCGGTTGCAGGCCTCACGACACAGATCTGGCTCGTGTTGCTGATGCTGGCCTGCGCGGGCGCGGCCGACATGATCTCGGGCGTCTACCGCTCGACGATCGCCGCCGCGGTGACGCCGGACGAGATGCGGGGACGGGTCAGCGGCGTCGAGATCGCGGTGTACGCCGGCGGGCCGGTGCTCGGTGACGTCGAAGCCGGCGTCGTCGGCGGCCTCGTCGGCGTCCCGTTCGCCATCGTGTCCGGGGGACTCGCCTGTGTCGCCGCCGCGGGCTACTTCGCGGTCAAGGTCCGTAGCTTCGCGACCTACGTCAAACCCGGCGCACGCGTCGCAAGGTAGGCGAAGCGCGAATCAGGTCGCAGCAGGACCGGGGAAGCGAACGAGCGCGGCGTGTTCGAAGAAGCTGTCGCCGTTCTCCGCGACCTCCAGCGTGCCGCTGCCGAGCAACGTGCCCAGCTCGGTCGTCAATGCCTCGCACTGCCCCTCCAGCGTCTTGTAGCTCCCGCTCGAGACGAGCCAGACCGAATGGGCGCCCGCGGCGTGAGCGCGGTCGACGACGCCCGAGGCGAACGCCTTCGGATCGGCCTGTGCGTTGCGCTCCTCGTAGTCGCGCCAGTCGACTCGATCCGGCGAGCCGAACGTCGGGTAGGTCACCTGCGCGGTCGACGAGGGCAGCACGCGGTGCGTCGACGGACCGAGTTGGTCCGGGCACATCACGACCAAGTCACCGCGTTGGAGCTCGGGGCTCATCGCTGCCGCGATGTCGCCGGCTTGCGTTCGGTCGGTCACCACGTTGTTCACACCGCCCACCAGCCCGAGTGCGACCAAAGCAACCACGACGACCTGGCGGACGATCGGCATGTCGAGTCGCGTCAGGCCCACCGCGGCGACGACGAAGAACAGCGGGAAGATGACCGCCGTGTACCGCGTCGCGAACGTCGTGCGAGTCAGGTAGCCCGCCGAGCATGCGATCGCGACAGTGAGCCCGACAACCGCCGCCTCCCGGCGCACCTGCGGCAGCGTGCGCACGTCGATCACGAGCCGGCGATCGTCGATCCTCGTTGCGAACAGTCCGAGCAGGAACAGCGCGAGGAGCGCGCCTCCGAGCAGCAACGCCTCGCTGTTGTCAGAGCCTGCGCCCCCGAAGTCCCGCAACGTCGACGCTGCCATCGTCGTCGGCCGCACCACCGCCCCCCATGGCGTGCCCGTGTGCGCCGACTGGTAGAGCATCGACGGCAACCACGGCAGCAGGAAGAGGCCCCCGGCCACCACCGCGAGCAGTGCACGCACGGTCACCTTGCGCTCTTCCGCCACCCGCCACGCTCGCCAGCCGAGCACGACAACGGTCGCAGCGACCAGCCACAACGCCCAGTAATGCGTGAGCAACAGCGCTCCCGTGACCAGAGCGATCCCGACCAAGCGCACGGCGCTGGGCCGTTCGAGAGCATTGCGGAGCAACAGGTATCCGACGAGGACGAGCACCATCACAAGCGAGTACATGCGCGTCTCGGTCGCGTACCGAATGGCGAAGGGCGACAACGACAGCAGCACGACAAACGCCCACCCGGCGCGGGGACCGCCGGCCCGGCGGCCGGCGAGCCACCCGAGCGGCAGTGTGGCCACCGCGAACAGTTCCGACAGGGCGCGCACGGCGTTGTCTCCCTGGCCGAACACCAGCATCCACTCGTGGAGGAGGTAGTAGTACAGCGGCGGGTGACCGTCCTGGCGCAACGCTGATCCGATCTCACCAAGCGGCAGCCGGGCGATGTCCACACTGAGTGCCTCGTCGAGCCAGAGGTGTGAGCGCGTCCAGAACCGCAGTACGACACCCATGACCACGACGAGTGCGACCACGACGGCTTCGCCGCGCGAGAGCGACCGCCGAGCCTCTTCTCCGGGCCGCGACGCGTCCGCGGACGGCGAAACGGGCTCAGTGTCGGTCAGCACCACGTCGGGCGACTGTAGTTGTGGGCATCCCGGGCACTGACCATGCCCCACGTACACTCGACGCAATGACGGAGCCCCGGACGGACGACCCGCAACCGGTCGAACCGGGCTCCGGCCTCGCCCGGAGCCCTGCCCGGAGCCAACATCAGGTCGTCGTCATCGGCGCCGGGCCGGCAGGTCTCACCGCGGCCTACGAACTGGGCAAAGCAGGCGTTCCGGCAACCGTGCTCGAGGCCGATTCGGTCGTCGGCGGCATCAGCCGCACCGTGGAACGCGACGGCTGGCGCTTCGACCTCGGCGGCCACCGTTTCTTCACCAAGGTGCGCGCGGTCGAGGACCTGTGGCACGAGATCCTGCCCGACGGCGACTTCCTCCTCCGTCCCCGACTGAGCCGCATCTACTACGACGGCAAGTTCTTCGACTACCCGCTCAGGGCGTTCAACGTGCTGCACACCGTTGGGGTCATCGAGGCGTTCCGCTGCCTGTTCTCGTATCTGTGGGTGCAGATCCGTCCGCCCAAGGACCAGACGACGTTCGAGGGCTGGACAGCCGCCCGCTTCGGCTGGCGTCTGTACCGCATGTTGTTCAAGACCTACACGGAGAAGGTGTGGGGCGTGCCGGCCACGGAGATCCAGGCGGACTGGGCCGCGCAGCGGATCAAGAACCTGACCTTCTTGAACGCGGCGGTCAACTCACTGTTCCCGAAGCGCAACCAGAAGGACATCACCTCGCTCATCGAAGAGTTCGAGTATCCGAAGCTCGGACCCGGGATGATGTGGGAACGGTGTACGGAGCTCGTCGAGAAGGACGGCGGGCAGGTGTTGCTCGAGGCCCCGGTCGTCCGGATTCGACACGAGCGCGGGCGCGCAACGACCGTGCACTACGGCGGCGACAGCCCTGGATCCGTTCCGGTAACCGACGTGATCTCCTCGATGCCGCTGCCTCACCTGGTGAAGGCCATGGACCCGCCGGTACCCGACCACGTCCGCAAGGCCGCGGACGACGTTCATTTCCGCGATCACTTGTCGGTTGCGCTGGTGGTCCCGTCGGAAGACGCGTTCCCCGACAACTGGATCTACGTCCACGACCCGATCGTCCGACTGGGACGCATCCAAAACTTCGGCGCGTGGTCGCCCTTCATGGTCAAAGAGGGTCGTACCTGTCTCGGCCTCGAGTACTTCGTGTTCGAAGGCGACGAGTTGTGGACGATGGACGACGACGACCTGATCGCGCTCGGCAAGCGCGAGCTGTCGTTGCTCGGGATCGTCGACCCGGCGCGTGTCGAAGCCGGGTACGTCGTGCGCATGCCGAAGGCGTACCCCACGTACGACGAGGCGTACCGCGACAACGTCGAGATCCTGAAGGACTGGCTGGCCGGTCATGCCCACAACGTTCATCCCGTCGGCCGCAACGGGATGCACAAGTACAACAACCAGGACCACTCGATGTACACCGCGATGCTGACGGTCGACAACATCCTGCACAGCGCGGGCCACGACATCTGGTCGGTGAACGTCGAAGCGGAGTATCACGAAGAAGTCGCGGACGCCGGGGGCGATCGAACCGGTCGGGACGCGCCGATCATCCCCCGACAAGCGCAGGAGGCAGCAGCCGCGTCACGCCGAGGCGGCACTCACGAACCGATGTAGACCGCGAGTGGACTGACGCCGCCGGCAATCCCCGAGTTGCGATAGCCCTTCTCACGCACGTCGACGTTCGGGTCGTAAGTGGCGACGAGGTCCATCCCCTGAGGCGCTTGGTCGTAGTCGTCGCCCGAACGTATGACCAACCGCGTCGGCGCGTCTTCGGCGCTGTGAGCGCTGCCGAACACCTTGGCCTCCGCACGGTCGACCCGCGCATCGATCCCGCGCAGCACGAGTCCGCTCACGATGCCGGGCTCGACCGACGCGAACGCCTCCGGACCGAGACTCGAGACCGCGACCGGTTGCGAACCTCCCGCTCTCGCCCGGACCGCGTCTGCCGCCGCAGGGGTCAGGTACTCGAGTGCGCCGAAGCTCACCGAGCCGCGGTCGTCGACGATGGTGACATTGCGCATCGCCACGAACGCGAACCCGACCGATAAGGCGATCACTGCGGCACCGAGCGCGAGCCGTCCGTTCGCAGGCACACGAGCGCGGAGGAGATCCACGATCGTCCAACCGATTGCGAACCAGAAGAAGGTGGCCGTGATCCACCAGTGGCGATGGTTGTACGGCGACAGCGTGGCGAAGCCCTGAGGGAGCCGAGCGGCGGCCAGGACCGAACCGCCGATGGCAACGAGCGCGGTCACGATCAGCAGGGCCGAGTCGCGCAGGCCGCGGCGCCACGCGGTCACGGCGAGCACGACTGCGCCCGCCAGCAGCAGGCCGAGCAGAGCGACTCGGAGACCTCCAGGTCGGTGGACCAGGTCGTAGAAACCGGGCGTTCGATTCGTCCATCGGAACGGCGGCACGAGGTAGTCGGCCGCGCGCTGCACCGCGAACGAGATTCCCTGGACCGGCGTGCCGCCGTCTCGGGCGAAGTCGGCGAGCTGTCGCAGGTTCCCGGGGTCGTGGAGGATCTGGTCGATGATCGGCGGCAGCCACAGGAAGAACCCCAGGATCAGGCTTCCGGCGATCCAACGGCGACGGTTGCCGGCTGGCGGTTCGGACCGTCCTCGGGGGAACCGCAGCGCGAGCGCGCAGATGATCCAGGCGGCCATGACCGCGACGTAGATCACCTCATATGCGTGCGATTGCGCGGCGAGCGATCCTGCGGCCACTGCGAAGGGCAGGGCGAGAAGGTCACCGCAGACGACCGACCACGTCAGCATCAACAGGAACGCCATCGGCAGCAGGACGATGTGCGGGTTGTACGAGTCGTGCGGGATCTCGTTGCCGAGCGCCCAGACAAGGATCACCGCCCACAATCCCGCGACGAGGCACAGCGGAGCACCACCGCGCCGGTACGCGAACCACAACAGGCCGAGGAGCGAGGCGATGTTGACGAGCGCGCTACCGAAGAGCATGCCGTGCGCGCTCGCGCCGAAGAGCCGCAACGGCGCCGCGAGCAGGAAGAACCCGAGCGGGCCGGGATGGTAGACGTCGCCCGGCTGGCTTCGACCCGCGGTGGTCGGGTTCCCGAGCAGCGGCGGGTTCGACGTGAGCACGTCGTGCGTGCGAAGCGTGATGATCGCACCGTCGCCTTCGGGAACCCATCCCTCGCGCGCGGCCATCACCGCGTTCCACCCGATCGGGATGACGGCAATACAGGCGACGACGACAACCCCGAGGATCGTGGCGCGCCGGGGACCCAGCCGGTCAAGCACGCGCATGTCGCACCCATCCCGTCAGCAGACCGGCGGCAAGGATGGCGAGCAGTGGGTCGATCGGGACGTGGAACCTCGGGTCGCCGAAGAAGACGACGATCGGGATGACACCGACGCCGATGATCGACGCGAAGAGCAACCAGCCGCCCACCTCTCGCCGGCGCAGCCACCACCACAGCGAGATCAGGGCGACACCGCCCACCACTGCGAACCAGAGGTTCGCAACCCAGTTGAGCGATGTGCGGAGCCAGTCCGGCAGAAACCGGTCCTCGTCGTACGACTCGACCGCACGGACGCCGTCCGCGTCGTTCCCGAAGCCGTAGCGAAGCCGCGAGAACCACAGGCGTGCTTCCGTGCCCGGATGCTCGCGAACGAAGGTGGCTGCCTTGTGCTGGTTGTCGTCGTTCTTCCGGATCTCGGACTCCGGTCGGTGCAGACCGGCCACGTCCGCATTGCAGTAGGCCGTGAGTTGGAACGCGCCCGTCGCGCCCGGCTGGCGGCTCATGCACAGGTTGTCGCCGCTGTTGGTCGTCAGCACCGGCGATCCCATCGCGTCCGCATTGCGCGCGATCCAGGGAGCGAGCGCGGCCGCACAGCCGAGAGCGGCGATGCCTGTCCGAGTCATCGTGTCGCGCCAGCCGAACCGGGCGACGAGCCATGCCACGGCGGCAGCGCCGAGCAACGGCAGCGCGACGGGACGCACGAGCGTCGCGACCCCGATCGTCACGCCGACGGCCAACAACCAGCCCCACGAGGCACCGCGTCTCGGCACCTTCAGCGTCAGCCACAGCGCGAGGAGCATGACCGCGATGAAGACGGTCTCGCTCAACGTGGTGGCCGTGTGGAGGATCAGGTTCGGCCACAGCGCGACGATGGCGGCCGCCACGAGCGCCGTCTTGTGGTCGGCCATACGACGGGCGATGGCGTAGACGAGCACGATCCCGGCCGCCGCGGCGACGAGGTTGACGGCCACCACGGTCGCAGTCATCGCATCTGGCAGCGGCGAGTGGAGGTTGATCCAACGCGCCGCCGCGAGCACGGTCGGATACGCCGGCGGGTAGTACGCGGTGGGTGCAAACCCGATGCCGGGGCCGTTGAAGGGGGCCGGGTATCGGTAGCCGTTTCCGTTCGCGATGACGTCGCCGAGCAATCGGTAGAACACGGGGTCGTGCAGGCCGACCGGGGTGCGAGCCAGATACACCGCGCAAGCGGCGCGCAACGACACGCCCGCCGCCACGATCACGATGAGAGATCTCGGCAGACGGCGCAGTCGGCGTCCCCTCACGTCTCCCTCGGCGCGATGGCCCGCGCGACGCACAGCACCGACGTACCGAGAGGCAGCGAGGCGCGACCGACGATGGCCCGTTCGAGCCGCGTGAGCACCATGGCGGCGAAGTCGATCAGGGGGGACGTCTGGTCGAGGCCGAACTCCGCTTCCTGACTCGCAATTCGGCGCTTGACGTACACCGGCAGCACCAACCACGAAAAGACGTGGGTGTTGATCACCGGCTCCAGTCCGGCAGCCGCGAGTTGCGCGCGAAGCATCGCGCGGCTGTAGCGCCGCCGGTGGCCGAGCACCTCGTCGCTCGCGCTCCAGAGCCACCGGTGGGCGGGCACGTTGACGATCACGACACCCTCCGGCGCGAGTACGCGACGAGCCTCGCGCAGCGCGGCCACCGGATCGTCCAGGTGCTCGATCACATCGAGCAAGCACACGACCTCGACGGTCGTGTCCGCGAGCGGGAGCCGGTCGACCCCGGAGCGCGCGGTGTCGAGCCCGTAGCGCCGTCTCGCTTCGAACGCGAGCGTTGCGTTGCCCTCGACGACCAGCATGCGGTCCGGGCTCCAACCGAGCATCGCCGTGACTCCGCCCGCTCCGCCACCGGCGTCGACGAGCCACCCGTCTCGATCGCCAGCCGTACGCCGAAGCGCGGTCGACACGAAGGCCGCTTTGCTGCGGAACCACCAATGCGATCGGTCCGACGCCCGCAGCCGCGCCGCGTTCGCCTCGTCGAACACTTCGCCCGTCTGGTCCGTGGTTGCCGGCGGGATGCGACGGCGTTCGAGCCGCACTTGGCGGGTGCGCCGCCAGATGCGGGGCGTGGCCAGAACCATCGCGATGCCATCACGACCGACGTTGACGTGCGAACGCTCGTCATGACTCCACACGACGGGAACCTCGACGATCTCGATCCCCTGTGCCTGCGCGACCGCGACGAGTTCGGCGTCCCATGCGAAGCCCGATTCGTGGACGAACGGAAGGACGGCTTCCCACACCTCGCGGGCCGCGACCTTGGCCCCGCATTGCGTGTCCACCACGCCAGGGGTCAGCGTGGCCTGCAGCAGTCGGTTGTACGCCCGACCCAACGTCTCGCGGACGCGACTCTCGGGCTCTACGAGACGCGAGGCCGGCAGGTCGCGCGACCCGATCGCCAGCACCCGCGCGCGCGTCGCCGTGTCGACGACGCGCTCGAAATGATCGAGCGGGGTCGACAGGTCCAGATCACAGAAGCCGGCGTAGTCGGTGGTGAGCTCGGCGAGGCCAGCGGCAACCGCCGCGCCCTTGCCGCGGTGGGGCCGACGGAGCAACCGCGCCGGAACCCCGGGCACGCTCGCGAGCAGCTCCTCGACCGCGTGGGCGGTGCCGTCGACGCTGCCGTCGTCGACGAAGAGCAGCTCGCTGCCCGCGGGCTGCTGCTCTATGAAGTCGAGCAGGCGCTTGCCGTAGTCGGCGAGACGCGCCTCCTCGTTGTACATCGGCACGACCAGCCCCAGCCTTCGCTCGCTCATGTTTCCTCGGGGGCTGCGCCCCCGCACCCCATCGACGCCCGGCTCCCTAGCGGTCGCTCGACCGTCACGAGCTCGCTTCGCTCCTCATTCGCCAGTGTCCAGCGGCGCGAGGAACAGCGCCACCGTGTAGGCGTCCCACCTCTGCTGGAGCTCGGCGTAGCGCTCGAACCTCGGTCGCCACGTGTCGTCGAGTGCCAGCGCGTTCGCGTGGAGCAACGTACCGATCTGGTCACCGGGCAGCAGCGACTGCAGGTCGTCCGGCAGCGGTGGTTGCTTGCGGCCGGCATCGGTGAGCTGGAGCCCGTTCGTGGCGATGTAGTCGCTGAGCTGGGCGCGCAAGTCGTCGCGCTCGCGTTGCTCCGCGTCATTGAGCCCGTACGCAATGGCAACGCGCCGGGCGCCTGGGTAGTCCAGTAACGCACCGTCGGCTTCGCGCATGAACAGCCGGCCGTTGGCATGACCATCGAAATCCCGGGCTTCGCCGAGTTGGTGCACCATCCCGTCGTCGTCCACGACGATCTCGACGCCGCGCCGATCGAGCGCGTTGATCACCGGGACGCTGTAGGGCTCGGCAAATCGCAGTCCCTTCACGTCGAACAGCAACGTGCCCGAACCGTCGAGCGCACCGAGTTGGCTCAGCAGCGTGTGCGTTGCGGGGATCGATCCGGCGTCGGCGCTCGGGCCCACGCGCTGGTTCTTGGTGGGCAGGTCGAGCAACGCGAGCACGAGCGCACCCACCGCGAACACCGCGGTCGCTTGCGTGGCGCGCACGGGCGGGAGCCTGCGGGCGATCGCCAGGAGCGCGGCAAAGAGGATGAAGAGGCTGACGGGCCACAACCAGCGGAACTGATGTGGCGCGATCCCGAAGAACCCGCGTGGCAGTGTGCCGGCGGTGACAAGGGCGCCGCCCGCCGCGACGAGCGCCGTCGCCAGCGCGGCCGACGCGGTGCGGTCCGCTCGGCGGCGCGCGTCCCACAGGAGCACGCCGAGCAACGTCGCTGCGAAAGCGAGGGAGACGAGGCTCGCGACGAGCGTCGGAACATGGGCCAGTTCGGGCTGGACGCCCGGCAGGGGACGCCCGTTCGTCTTCGGCACGAACGCGTCGCCGAACGACGGCCGCATCCACCATGGCGGCAGCGACAGGATCGCCGCCACCATGCGCGAGCCGAAGCCCCAACCGACGGTCTGCTTCGCCTTGCCGATCGTGCTGACCAGAAGACTGAGGTTGCCGTCCCGTCCGTGAACCGCTTCCTCGAACAGCGGAGGCGCCCAGAGCACGACGAAGACGGCGGCCGAGAACAGCGAGGTCCGCCGCGCCTTGCGACGCAAAACGGGCCAGCCGTCCGGGTCACTTTGCTTGCGGTTCCGGAGGGTCCAGGCCAGCGCGACTGTCCCCCAGATCGCCAGAACGGGAACGAGAACGGCATAGCTCAGGTGGGTCTGGAGTACGAGGCTGGCCACGGCCACCGCGAGCGGGAGCAGGACGAGGTCACCGCACGCGAGCGACCACACGAGGACGACGAAAAACAGGAACGGCAACAACATCGCGTGCGGCTGCCACGGATCGAACAGCAACTCGCTGCCCATCGTCCAAGTGAGCCCCGCGGCCATCGCCATGGAGGCGGTACCGGCCAGCGGGCCGCCCCGCCGGTACGCGACGACGGCAATGCCGATGATCGCCGCGCTGTTGAGCAAGAGCACGCCCACCGCGAGGCCGGGCGAGTTGAACAGCTTGACCGGGATCGCGAGCAGGTCGAAGAACAGCGGTCCGGGATTGTTGACGTTGGTGTTCGTGCTCTGCGATGCCGATGTCCACGTTCCGAGCAGTGGGAAGTGATGGCTGAAGACGTCGCGTGCACGCAACTCGAAGTAGGGGTTGTCTCCGATCGGGATCCAGCCGCGGTTGAGCGCGCCGACTGTGGCGCTGACGAGCGGGACGATCGTGATGGCGACCGACGCCCAGTAGATGCGCTTGGCGAGGCGCGACGGCGCGGATTGAACGTGTTCGCTCGGCGGTTCACCGATACTCGAATCGTCGGACGCCGGTTCGCCTGTTGACGCGCGTTCGACGTCTGTCGGCGTCTTCACGGGGCGACTGTGCCGGGCGGGGCGACGAAGATGGCCGTGGGCAGCCCGAGGTCGAGCATGGCCTGCAGGCGCGATTGGATGGGCTGGTTCTCCGGCGCGGTGAGGCGGTCGTCGATGGCTGCGCCGAACACGTTGTCGTCGACGTGCGGGATGATGTCGTCGAGTCCCGCGGCGTGCAGCATCGGGATCACCTCGCCCCGCAGGCGTGCGAACTCGGCTTGCTGCTCGGGCGATCGCGCGTCGACGAACGCGACCTGCACGGCACCGGGCACCTTCCGCCATTCGCCGATGTGGAACCCGGTGGCGAGATGGACGATCGCGGTGGCGTCGGTGGGCTCGATGACTCGGGAAGTCGTCATCGGCGCCCGCGCGAAGAACGGAACGCCGGCGGTGAAGCCGTGACGCTCGAGGTCGAGCACGATGCCGTAGCCCTGTGAACCGATGTACAACGCGTCTGACCACGTGACCGAGTAGCGACCGTCACGGCCCGTCGCGGTACCCACGTGGTCGAGCAACGCTTGCTCGGTGGGCGGCATCACGCTCGCCAGCACGTTCGACAGACCTGGCGCCGGCGGTTCGACATTGCGCGCATCGGCCGCGAGGGCGACGCTCGACGCGACGATGAACATGCCCGCGACTGCGGTGCCCGCCTTCAGCACGCGCGTGCGCGCATCGGGACCGATGCGCCGGCGTACGACCTCCACCGCGGTCCAGATGATGGCGAAGATCATCAGCGCAGTGATCGCCCACGACCACAGCATCAGGTAGAACCACAAGTGCCCGAAGATCCGCGCCATCGAGATCACTGCGAGCACGAGTGACACACCGATCACGAGGTGCAATCGCAACAGCCTCGAGTGTCGGATGTTGCGGGCGAGCACCACACTCGTGCCCCAGAGCGCCAGCAGCACGAGCCCCGGCAGGACCGAGCCGTCTGGATCGCCCGCGGCGTTGACGAGTGAGCCGGTGTCGTTGCGCTGGTCCTGTGTCAGCTTCGAGATGTCCAAGTGGAGAAGTTCGAGCCGCACGCCGGTGCGGATCCCGACCGGCTGCTCCGGTGGATGCTGGAAGTAGTCGCGAAGCAGGCTGAGGTTGCCCGGCTCGTGGCGCACCTGGTCGATGACGACCGGCGCCCACAGCGCGAGCCCGAGCGCGAGCCCGACGAGCGTCCACGTCACGAAGCGGCGTCGCTCGCGAGACTTCGAAGGTGCTCGCCGAGCGAGGACAGCCGCAGCCACGATCGCGAGCGCTCCGAGCCCGAGCGAGAGGCCGAGGTACGGCAGGTGGGTCTGCGCGCAGAACGACGCCGCGAAGACGGCGAGGGGCAGCACGATGAAGTCGCCGCACACCACGGACCACACCGCGAGCAGGAGCAGCATCCACCACATCAGCGGGAGGTATGGGTTCCACGGCTCGGTGAGCGTCCCGACGCCGTAGCCGCGCACCAAGAACGCGAGCACGGCGGCAACACCGATCACGAGCCGATAGCCGCCGCGTCGGTGGGCGAGCACCAGGCTCGTGCCGATGGCGATGACGTTCAGTACGGCGGTGGCCGCTTCGAGCGCCCACGAACTCGACCCGAACAACCGGTAGAACGGCGCGAGCGAGTAGAAGCTCAGCGGGCCCGGATGGCTTCCTTGTTGCGCCAACGTTCCGATGCGGCCCGGCAGGCCGATCAATGGCGTGTGCGCCGTGCCGACGTCGCGTACTCGCACCTCGGTCATGGCGAGGTCGAGCACGGGGAACCAGTGCGCGCCGTGCAGTGCGATCACTGCGACGACGAGGGGCAGCGCGATGATCGCCAGCAGTACGGCGATCAACAACCAGGGCCGCGCGACCAGCCCGCGCCACCAGCCCGGACCGTCGCGCGCTGCGGTCGCCTCGTCCGCGAAGTCCGATTCGCGGTGCTCGTCCACCACCTGTTCATCGGCCAGCGCGACGCCGGGCGAGTGAACGGACGGCATCGAGCGAGTATAGGAACGGGGTCGCCGACGATCGGAGACACCCGCCTGCTCGAAATTGCGTGCAAGGTGGCCCTAGAGGGGCCAGATCGAACGCCGAAAGCAGGTGGGAGTCGGGCTACGGCAGTCGGCGGAGAACCTTCAGAGCGCCGAGGCGGACCGGTGACTGGTGGTGCGAGCGAGCGTCGGCGAGTTCGTCGCGATGGGCGAGGTACCAGTCGTAGGACTCGATGAGCATCGACGCGTTGGAGTGGCGCGGCTCCCAGCCGAGCTCCGCGCGCGCCTTGGTCGTGTCGAAGTACAGCGACTCGCCGTAGAGCAGCCAGTGGTACGGAGCAAACGGCACCAACCCGATCGCGGCGCCGGCCCGCATCACGGTCTTGGCCGCGTCGGTCGGCAGCGAGCGGATCACCGATCCGGTGCCGGCGTGATCCACCAGTGCCTGGATCGTCTCGCGCATCGTGCCGAAGTCACTGGCACCCACGTCGTAGGTCTCCGACCCTGCTCGATCGCCGGCACGGAGGCAGGCGTCGGCGAGATCGTCCGCGTGTACGAGTTGGTAGCGGTTGTCGCCCCGCCCCAGCACGTACACCGGTGCACCCGAGGCGACGAACTCGAAGAGCACGGCGAAGATACCGAGCCGTCCATGCCCGAGGATCGTGCGCGGGCGGACGATGCTGACGTCGAGCCCGGCCGCGGCCGCTTCGTGACACAGCTGCTCGGCCCGCAGCTTGGCGCGCCCGTAGGCCTCGAGCGGCCGGCACGGTGTGTCCTCGCGCACCGGATTCGACTCGGGAATGCCGAAGACCGCGCTCGACGAGGTGTGCACGACCTTGGCCACGCGGGCATCACGGGCTCCGACGAGCACGTTCGCAGTGCCGACGACGTTGACCGAATCGAACAAGGCTCGGTCCTTCGCTAACGGCACTTGTGCCACATTGTGGAGGACCAGATCGACCCCGTCGCACGCGGCGAGGACCGCGGCCCGGTCTCGGACGTCGCCTTCCACGAACTCGACGTCGTCGTCGTTGTCCTCAGGCGCGTTCAGATCGAAGATGCGAACACGGTCACCGCGCGCCAACGCTCGACCGGCGACGACGGTGCCGAAGTAGCCGCTGCCTCCGGTGACGAGAACAGTCCGACCCATCAGAGCTGTTCGCCGTTCGCGAGGCACCACCGGATGCTCTCGCGCATGCCGTCGAGCAATGCAGTCGGCGGCTCGTAACCCAGCTCAGCGCGGGCACGTGAGATGTCGCACGCGATCGTGTCCTTCAACTCACCGAGGACGTGCACGGCTTGCACGTACCGGCCGCGGCCTTGCACGAACTTGTCGGCCGCTTCTGCCATCGACCCGACGAGCGCGGGGATGCGGATGGGGTTCCGCTCCGTGACTTCGAGGCCCTCGGCTGCGAGCGCAGCGCGGATCGTCTCGAAGATCTCACGAAGTTCGTACGGCCGGGCATCGGCGATCCAGTACGCGTTGCCCGGCGCCTTGTCCGCCGTCTCGGCGAGCAGCAACCCGAGCACGAGGTTCCCGACGAACACCATCGAGCGCTGCTGCGTCCCATCCCCCACGAGCGGGAACCGGCCACGTCGGATTGCCGCGAGGAACTGCGTCTGGCGGGCTGGCTGGAACGGCCCGTAGAACCACGGCGGCCGTACGATCACGGTCTGCAGATCGCCGTGCTCGTAGCTGCGCATCACCAGTTGCTCGGCTTCCAGCTTCGATTGCCCGTACGCCATGTACGGGTTGTACGGCGAGTCTTCGGTGAACCGTCCCGCCGGCACGTCGTTCGCACCGAACGGCGAGTTCGACGACACGTGCACGAAACGGACGGCCCCTGCTCGTCGCGCGCGGTCGAGCGTCAGTTGCGTTCCGCCGACGTTGACGTCGAACAGACTGCGGACGCTCCGTTCCGGGTGAATGACCCCTGCGGCGTGGAACACCGTGGAGGGCCCAACGCCATCGAACAACATGTCGATCGCGGCCGGATCGCGCACGTCGCCGACGATGGGCTCGATCGAGGGCCCGATGACGGAGAGCAACGACGCATCGTCGTCGGTCCGAACGAGACACCGCACTCGCTCCCGACTCGGGGCGAGAGCGCGCACGAGGTTCTGCCCCAGCCAACCGGCTGCGCCGGTAACGACAGCAGCCGAGGCCGGCAGCTCGGGCGCGCTGTCGGTTGATCCGTTCGGTGCGGTCACGCGTGCGCCAAGAAGTGATCGGTGTTCCGTGCCGCGATGGTCATGATGGCGGCTTGTGGATTGACGCCGGGTGCATCCGGCAGCAGCGAGGCGTCGTTGACGCGGAGATTGCGGACACCCCACACCCGCCCGAAGCTGTCGGCGCCTGTGCGCTCACGGTCCTCGCCCATCCGCACCGACGACGTCAGGTGGACCGTCATGAGGTTGGCGCTCGATCGCGTCAGGGCGTCCCACCACGAGACGAGCTCGTCGAGACGGCGGACCACACGCCCACCGATGACGGACGGATACAACTCCGTCGCACCAGCCGCGAGCAGCACCTCCCCGAGGTGCAGCAGTCCTCGGGCGAGGCGGCTCATGTCTGCGTCGGTCAATCGGTAGGAGACGACGGGCGCGCTGAGTCCTGGGACGGCGACGACGCGCCCACTCGCATCGCCTCGGATCGCCGCGTAGTAGACGTACACGCGCTCCCAGTCATCGAGCGCGTCTCTGAAGTCCGCTGCAGAATCAGCGAGCGCGAGCGCGATGTGGCCCTTCCGGCTGACCGAACCGCCGATCGTGAGGCTGGGTGCGAACTCGGTGACGCGATGCATCGGCACGCCCGCGTGATCGAGCGGGCTCGGAAAGCGCGCCGCGATCTTGACCGTCGGATGCAGCTTGAGCCCACGCCCGATCGACCCTCGAAAGCCGCTGCGCTGCAGGAGTGCCGGACTCTGGATGGCGCCCGCACACACGAACACGAAGTCGGCCTCGATCGAGAGCCGCTCTCGCGATCCGTCGGGCCGCGTGCGGTCGCACACTGCGCCCGTCACCTGGTCGCCACGCGTGAGCAACTTGAGCACGCGGCAGTCCGGTATCACCGTGGCGCCGGCCGCGACCGCCCGAGGGATCAACGTCCGCGCCATCGTCTGCTTCACGCCGCGACCCTGCTGGTCGTAGCGGAACACGCGCGGGAACTCGACCGCGCGCCAGCCGAGCTTCGTCGCGCCGCGTTCGAGCGTGGCCGACGAGGGAGGTGGGGCCGAAGGCAGGCGCGACACGCCTTGCGCTTCCTCGACCTGCTCCGCGTAGCGGTCGAGGACGTCGTCAGTGAACTCGTCGATGCGGTAGGCCCTTCGCCACTCCTCAGACAGGTACGACGGCAGGCGGTGCCAGAGCCCCGAGTTGATCTCCGTGCTGCCACCGACGCAGCGGCCTTCGGCATAGGCGACCGGCGGCGACCCGAGCGTGGCACACGACCCTCGGTGGCGATACTTGAGCACCATCTCCTCGAGCGAGAACGGCTCGACGGCGTCAGGGTCGATCCACGGCCCCTCCTCGACGATCGTGACCCGACGGCCGGCTCCCGTGAGTTGCGCGGCAGTCGTCGCTCCGCCCGCACCGGAGCCGACGACGAGAACCTCGGTCTGCAGTGACGTCATGCGTTCGCGGGGAGCAGCGCAGACGGCGACGCAGGCAGCTCTTGTTCCGCGAAGAGCACGAGGGAGCGGAACATGCGGACGTACTGGCGCAGCTGCGGGATCGGGCTCGTGTCGAGCGAATGGACGTTCACGCGACCGCCGCTCACGAACGACAGCACCCCGAGACCGACCGAGGCGCCACCGATCGCCACCCGCAAGTGCTCCGGCATCGACCGGAGTGCACCCTCGACGAACGAGGCGACTTCCTCGCGCCGCTCGGGATCGATCGTAGTGGTCAACGCCGCGACCACCTGCCGCTCGTACGGGAGCATGAACCGGAGGTTAGTGAACCCCACCAGTAACCTTGGGAAACCATGAGCGCCGCCGTCGAGGTCTCTGCGCGCTCTGAGCACGAGACCGAGACGCGGCGGTCCGCGCTCCGGCGGTGGCTGCCCGTCGGCATCGTGGCGGTGGTCGTCCTGCTTCCGCTCCGGGGCCTGTTGCGCGCGCCGGGGCCGCCCATGGAAGAGGGCTTCATGCTCGTCTTCCCGGAAGAAGTGTTGCGCGGCGCCATCCCCAACCGCGACTTCCTGCACTTGTACGGCCCGGGGAGCTTGTGGGTACTCGCCGGGCTGTTCAAGGTCTTCTCGACGACGCTGTGGACCGAACGCGTCGCTGGCTACCTGCAGCAGCTCGCGCTGGTCGCGGCCGTGTATGCCATGGTCCGCCCCTTCGGTCGACGTCTGGCTGTCGGCGGCGCCGTGATCGCAGCGATCATCATCATCCCGCCGATCGGCCTGACAGCACTCGCCTGGGTGGGCGGCGTCGCACTCGGGCTGTGGGCCATGGTGGCGGCAACGCGCGGGAGGTACCTGCTCGCCGGCATCCTCGGCGGATTCGCACTGCTGTATCGACCGGATCTCGTCGTGGCCGTCGGGCTGGGGTACGCGGTGCTCTGGCCGGTTCTCGCGCGCGCCGACCGCAAGCGCCTGCTCGGCGGCCTCGGCATCGGCGTCAGCCCGTACCTGATCCACATCGTGATGGCGGGCCCGGGCGACGCCTTCTACGGCATGGTTATCCAGCCGGTCTTCCAACTGCGCTCCGGACGGCACCTGCCGTTACCCCCCTCGTGGAGCCACTTCGACGGCTTCCTGCAGAAGGCAGGCGTGCTCAACGAGCCGCCGTGGCCGTTCCCGTCTCCGCCGTCGCCGGGACAGTTGACCTTGTGGCTCCTGCTGCTGGTCGCCGCCATGCTCACGATGGTTCTCGTGGGTTGGCGGGTCGCCCGCCGCTCGCCCCCGACGGTGGCAGCACGGGCCTTGCTCGTCATGGGTGTGTTCAGTCTGGGCCTGTTGCCGCAGGCCCTCCAGCGACCCGACTCCACACATCTCGCCTGGGTGAGCGCGGTTCCGTTCGGCCTGTTGCCCGCCGCGATCGCGGAGTTGGTGCGGCAGGTCCGGCCGGCTTGGTCCACGAAGCGACGGCTGACGTTCGCCGCGCTCGCACCCGTGGTCCTGCTGCTCCTTCTCGTCCCGCACCACACCTTCCGCACCTACGCGGACGCGGTCGCCCAGACGTTCGGCAAACACCGCGAGTCCTACGTCATGCAGAACGAAGGCCGCAGCTTCTACTACGGCCGCAAGGACGCCGCTGACGCTGTCAACGCGATGTTGCCGGTGGTCGACGGCATCGCCCGACCCGGGGACAAGCTGTTCGTCGGCACCGGCGACCTGCGCAAGACGCCGTACAGCGAAGCGTTCCTCTACTACCTGTTGCCGCAGACCCGACCGGGTACGCGCTACATCGAGATGGATCCCGGTGTCGCCAACCGATCCGATTCCGGTCTCGCCGACGACCTCGAGTCGTCCGACCTCGTGATCCTGTCCTCCATCCGCGACGACTGGGTCGAGCCGAACGCCGCGCTCGACTTCGGCTCCGACGAACCGAACCAGGTGCTGCAGCGAGACTTCTGCATGGTCGGGTCATGGGGCCAAGGACTGTTCGACCGCGGACTGTATGAGCTCTATGAGCGGTGTGATCGCCGCTAACCTCGCTGCCTCATGCGCACGATGGTCGTCGTGCCCACGTATGAAGAAGCGGCGAACATCGCCGAGCTCCTGCAGCGCATCCGCGCGGCGGCACCTGACGTCGATGTGCTCGTCGTCGACGACAACAGTCCCGACGGCACGGCGAAGCTCGCGCAGGCACTGAACGAAGAGCTCGGGCATGTGGATGTGCTCGTCCGCGAGGTGAAGGCCGGGCTCGGCACGGCGTATCGGGCAGGGTTCGCGATCGGGATCGAACGCGGCTACGAGGTCATCGTGCAGATGGACGCCGACCTGTCACACGATCCGTCTGCCATCCCGTTGTTGGTCGGTGGACTGACCGACGATGTGGGGCTCGTGATCGGCTCGCGCTACGTACCGGGTGGCCACATCCCGCATTGGCCGTGGTACCGCAGGTTCCTATCGCGCTACGGCAACCTCTACACGAGGCTGGCCCTCGGTTTGCAGGCGCACGATCTCACGTCGGGCTTCCGGGCCTGGAAGGCGAGCACACTCGAGAACATCAACTACCAGGGCACCAACGCCACCGGCTACCTGTTCCAGATGGAGCTGGCATACCGCGTCGCGCAACATGGCGAGAACATCGCCGAGGTTCCGATCACGTTCACGGACCGAGTGCGCGGCACGTCGAAGATGTCCGGAGCGGTGATCTTCGAAGAGCTCACGCGCGTGACGTGGTGGGGCCTACGCGACCGCTGGCGCCGCCTGACACACCGTTAACCCCCCGAACTCCGGGTTCTCGTGGCCCCTATTGGGGCCACGGAGCACCAACATTCGTCAGTAGGGCCAGGGGCCGCGCTTGATCTTGGCGACGATCAGCGCTTTGCGGGTGAGGTTGCCCAGGAACCATGGAAGTTGCGCGAGCTGCGCGATCGCGTTGCGGAGTCGGTCGATGCCGGTGACGAACTGGCGGCGATACTCCGTCATCGAGCCGGATCGGCCCACGTAACGGAAACGCCGGCCGAAGACGAGCGCGCGGAGAATCGCGAGCGTCACGCCGACCGCGCTGAACGAGTCGTGGATCAGCATCGTCCCGTCCGGAGCGACCCGGCCGCCCCATACGCGGATGTCGGCCAGCGCAGGCTCGAAGCGGTGCGCGCCGTCGATGTACAGCAGGTCGACGTCGCCCTCGACCGCCCCGAGGGCATCCTGCGAGAACGACCCCACGTGCTGCACGCGCTCGTTCACGCCCGCGGCGCGGAGGTTCTCGTGAAACACGTCGTGGTCGACGGCAGCCTCCTCCTCGTACCCGTCGATCTCCTGCGGTCCGCGGTCGTTGCCCGCGTGCGGATCGATGGCGAACACACCGACCCCCGCCGGCGCCGCGGACGCCAGGATCACCGTCGAACGTCCGCGAAACGACCCGATCTCGACGATCTGGTCGCCTGACCGCAATGCGGTCGCGCGATCCCACAGCCGGCGAGCCTGATCGTCGGTCATCCAACCGTCGACCTTCTCGACCGCGCGGCGTGCCTCCTCGAAGGAGTCGACCATTCCCTTCGACCCTAGTGGTGGCGACTACCCTCCACGACGTGGCTGTGCCGGGGACCGACGGCAGCAGGCCGAGCATCGCGAAGATCGGCGACCTCGCCGCCGCGGCAGGCCTGCGGCGGATTCACATGCTTTCGTGGCGTGACCTCGCCGACGTCGAAGCGGGCGGATCCGAGGTGCACGCCGCCACCGTCGCCAAGCTGTGGGCCGAGGCGGGCATCGACATCACGCTGCGCACTTCCTACGCGCAAGGCCAGGCACCGGTGGTGACGCGCGACGGGTATCGCGTCATCCGCCGCGCCGGCCGCTACCTCGTGTTCCCGCGTGCCGCGGGATCGGAGATGCTGCACCGCCACGGCCCTCGCGACGCGCTGGTGGAGATCTGGAACGGCATGCCGTTCTTCTCGCCGGTGTGGAACCGCGGTCCCGGCATCATCCTTCTGCATCATGTCCACGCCGAGATGTGGAAGATGGTGCTCGGCGACGAAGCGCCATGGGCGGCGACACTCGGCGACACGATCGAGCGCCGCGTCGCGCCGCTCGTGTACCGGCGCACGAAGATCGTCACGCTGTCCAACTCGTCGAAGGACGACATCATCGAGATGTTGCATCTGCCGGCCTCGAACATCGACGTCGTCGCTCCGGGGATCGACCCTCGGTTCAGCCCCGGCGGCGAGCGGTGCCCGACGCCGATGGTGATGGCCCTCGGCCGGCTCGTGCCCGTCAAGCGCTACCACCTCCTCATACGAGCCGTCGCCGAAGCGCGGCGCCGCCACCCGAACCTCACACTGACGATCGTCGGCGTCGGTTACGAGCGCGAACACCTCGATCAAGTCGTCCGGGACGTCGACGGTGGCGAATGGGTGACGTTCGCCGGTCACATCTCCGACGCCCAGCTCGTCGATCTGTACCGCCGGGCCTGGCTGGTAACGAGCGCATCGGCCCGCGAAGGTTGGGGGATGTCGATCACCGAGGCGGCGGCGTGCGGGACGCCGGCTGTCGTCACCCGCATTCCTGGTCACATCGACGCCGTGGTCGACGGCGAGACGGGCACCCTCGTCGACCGTGAAGACGAGATCGCTCTCGGTCGCGGCATCAGTGACCTGATCGCAGACGACGAGCGGCGCGCCCGGTACGGCGCGGCCGCGCTGACACGGGCGGCTTCGTACTCATGGGAGGCCACGGCCGCGGGCATCATGCGAGTGCTCGCCGCCGAAGCCGAGCGCCACCGCCGTTGAGGCACGCAGCTCCAGGGCGGAGGCACGGCCTCCGCGACACGTGGTCGCGCGGCTCGCGCCGTTTACGAAGACGCTGGCCGCTCGTCCTGCTCGCCGCGATCTGCTACATACCCCTCCTGTTCACCGGGCCCGGTCAGGTCGGTGCGGACACCAAGACCTACTTGTACCTCGATCCGAGTCGGCTCCTTTCGCGTGCGCCGTCGATGTGGGATCCGAACATCGGCTTCGGTACGGTCACGCACCAGAACATCGGCTACCTGTTCCCGATGGGGCCGTACTACTGGCTGGCCGACGTCACCGGGGTGCCGATGTGGCTGGCGCAACGGCTGTGGCTGGGTTCGATCCTGTTCCTCGCCGGCGCGGGCGTGTGGTTCCTGATGCGGACGCTGCGTTTCGACACCATGCCTGCCGCGGTCGCGTCGTTCGCGTATGCGCTCACGCCGTACACGCTCACGCTGGCGGCGCGGCTGTCGGTCATCCTCCTGCCGTTCGCGGGCCTCCCCTGGATGCTCGCGTTCACGATCCGCGCCATCCGTCGCGGCGGGTGGCGCGACCCGGCGCTGTTCGCGCTCGTCGTCGTTGCCGTTGGTGGCGTCAACGCGACCGCGCTCGTCTTCGCAGGCGTAGCTCCGCTGCTCTGGTTCCCCTTCGCCGTGTGGGTGACGAAGGAAGCGCCGCTCAAGCGGGCGGTGGGCGCCTTCCTCCGCATCGGCGTGCTCACACTGCTGACGTCGCTGTGGTGGCTCGCGGGCCTCTCGGTGCAGAGCGGCTACGGCGTCCAGATCCTGCAGTACACCGAGACGGCTGCCGTCGTCGCATCCGCCTCGGTCGCACCCGAGCTGCTACGGGGCCTCGGCTACTGGTTCTTCTACGGCAGCGATCGCCTCGGTCCGTGGATCGAACCGAGCGTCGACTACACCCAGCGGCTGTGGCTCATCGCAGTCACCTACCTGCTGCCGGCGCTCAGCCTGGTCGCAGCAGCCGCCAGTCGCTGGAAGCACCGGGCCTACTTCGCGACGCTCGTGTTCGCGGGCGTCTTCATCGCCGTGGGCGCGCACCCGTGGGACGACCCGCCCTTGGCCGGACAGTGGTGGAAGGACCTGCTCAACAGCGAGAAGGGCCTCGCGCTGCGAAGCACGCCGCGGGCCGTACCGCTGATCGCGCTCGGTCTCGCCGTGTTCCTCGGGCTCGGGCTGGCGACGGTCGCGCGCTCTGCGCCCCGGTTCGTGAGGCCGGTGGGTTTCGGCCTGATGGCGCTGACCGTAGCCGCGCTGCCGCCGTTGTTCACCGGCGGCATGATCGCCGCCAACCTCGAGCGCGATGACATCCCGCAGTACTGGTTCGATGCGATCGGATCGTTCGACGCCCGGCCCCACGACACACGCGTGCTCGAAGTCCCCGGCACCGACTTCGCCGCTTACCGATGGGGCAACACGGTCGACCCCATCACGCCGGGGCTCATGGACCGTCCGTACGCGGCCCGTGAACTGATCCCCTATGGCTCACCACCGTCGACCGATCTGCTGAACGCATTCGACCGACGCCTGCAGGAGAACACGCTCGACCCGCGTGCCGTCTCGCCGATCGCGCGGCTGCTCGGCGTCGGCCAGGTCGTCGCCCGCAACGACCTGCAGTACGAGCGCTACCGAGTGGCGCGCCCGTACGAGGTCATGTCCCTGCTCGACGCGTCGCCAGGACTCGGCAGCCCGGCCGGCTTCGGTCCCCTCGGCACCAATCAGCCCTCGGACATCGCGCCGATGCAGGACGAGGCCGCGCTGCGCGACGACACGGGCGAGGAGTACCAACCAGTGGTCGCGTTCCCGGTGGAAGGACAGCAGCCGATCGTGCGGACCGCGGGTGCGCGCCAACCGATCCTGATCGCCGGCGACGGCGAAGGTCTCGTCGGTCTCGCCTCGGCCGGCCTCATCGACGGCAACGAACTCACCCAGTACGCGGGCGCGTACGCACGCCAACCCCAACAACTGCTTGATGCGATCAAGCGCGACGCTTCGCTCGTGGTCACCGACTCCAACCGGCGACGCGGCAGACGGTGGTCCACGTTGCGCGACAACATCGGGTACACGGAACAAGCGGGCGAGAAGCCATTGCGGACCGACCTGACCGACAACCGGCTGCCGGTCTTTCCCGACGCGACGGATGACTCGTCCACGGTCGCCGAATATCCAGGCGGCGTCTCCGCGCGTGCGTCGAGCTACGGCAACCCGATCTCGTTCACGCCCGAGTTTCGCGCCGCGAACGCGGTGGACGGCGACCCGCGCACGTCGTGGCGCACCGGCGCGTCGACGGATGTGCGGGGCGAAGCGCTCGAGCTCGACTTCGCGCACCCGGTCGACACGGACCACATCCGGGTCACGCAGCTCCTCACCGGCTTCCGCAACCGGTCGATCACCAAGCTCGACCTCCGCTTCGACGGCAAGGACACGATGTCGTTCGATCTCGACGACTCGTCGCGATCAGCGGTCGGGCAAGCGCTCTCGTTCCCCCGACGGACGTTCAGCAAGGTCGAGCTGATCATCCGCGACGACGATTCGGGACGGGAGTCGAAGCCGTTTCGACCCGTGCGGTTCGCCGGGCTGACAGAGGTCGGGTTCAGCGAGGTCGACGTCGAAGGCATCCACGGCGACGAAGTCATACGGATGCCGACAGACCTGCTCACGGCGGCCGGCTCGGCATCCGACGATCACACACTGACGCTGTCGATGGAGCGGCAACGCATCGACCCCGCCGAGTCCGTACGTGAGGACGAGGAGCTCGCGCTCGCGCGCAAGTGGTCGCTTCCGACGACGCGCACCTTGACGCTCACGGGAACCGCCCGGCTCAACACCCACGCCGACGAGACCGTCACCGATGCACTCTTGGGCGTCGTCGGACCAACGGCGACGTCGACTCGACGGTTGCCGGGTGATCTGCTCGCTCGCGCCACGTCTGCGATCGACGGCGACCCGACCACCGCATGGTCACCTGCGTTCGACGTACCGCCGGGAGACGGTGACGCCATCGACCTCAATCCGGGACGCCCCGTCACGTTCAACCACATGGACCTGCAGGTCGTCGCCGACGGGCGCCACTCCGTCCCGACGCACCTTCGCGTCGAGGCCGACGGTCAACCGGCAGCGAGCGTGCCGATTCCTCCGATTGCCGACCGACCCGGCGCGCACGGTCTCGGCGCAATCACCAGCGTGCCGATCGATCTGCCTCAGCCGGTGACCGGAACGAACGTCCGCTTCGTGTTCGACGGCGTGCGGGAAGTGACGACCATCGATTGGTTCTCCAACGCCCCGTTGCGCATGCCCATCGGCATCGCGGAGCTGGGCGTGCCCGAACTGTCCGCCGCGGTGCCGTCGGGATCGTTCGACACCGGCTGCCGGCTCGACCTGCTCGACATCGACGGCACACCCGTCGGTGTCGACCTCGCGGGGACCATGACCGACGCGACGGGCGGCAAGCCCCTGAAGGTGAGCCTCTGCGGCCTCTCAGCCGACGGCATCTTCCTCGACAGCGGAGACCACGTGTTGCGGGCCACGAAGGGGGTGGACACCGGCCTCGACCTCGACTCCCTCGTCATGCAGTCCTCTCGCGGGGGAGGCGCGCCCGCCCAGGTCACGCCGCTCGCGGCAACGCCCGAAGCCAAACCGACCGTGAAGGTCGACGGGCAGGGACGCACGAGCTTCGACCTGACCGTGACCGGCGCGACCAAGGGCCAGCCCTTCTGGCTCGTGCTCGGCCAGAGCAACAACAGCGGCTGGACCGCATCGGTCGACGGCCACGACCTGGGCAAACCACAGTTGGTCGACGGCTATGCGAACGGCTGGCTGATCGACCCGGGCGCCGGCAACGTCGCGGTCGCGCTGCGATGGACGCCGCAACGCAACGTCTGGATCGCGCTGGCGGTGTCGCTGGTGGGTGTGCTCCTGTGCCTGTTTCTCGCCATCCGCCGGCCTCGCGCCGCCGCGCTGGCCGTCGAGGACCCGTCGCCCGAGCGGTTCTCGTGGCGAACGTTCGTCAGGTCGCGAGGCGCGACGAAACCGAGTCTGCGAACGGCGCTGCTCGTCGGTGCGATCGCCGGGCTGGTGGCTGCCGCTGTCATCGGACTCGCAGCGGGAGCGATCACGGCGATCGCGGTCGGTGTGGCAACTCGACGCCGTGTCGCGCGCTGGTGGCTCGCGATCGGTTCACCCGCGCTGCTCGCGGCGAGCGGGCTGTACGTGGTCGCCCGTCAGGCGCACTCGCAACCGGCGGCGGCGTTCGAGTGGCCCGGCGAGTTGTCCGCGATCCACCAGGTGGGCTGGCTCGCGGTCGCGTTCCTCGTCGGCCTCGTCGCCGTCGACTGGACGTGGGAGCGAGCGAATCAGGTCACTCGCCGCTCGCGCTCGGCGGACGCCGCAGTTGCTTCTGATCACCCCGTCGACGTTTCCGTTCCAGACGACGCCGGCGTGCTCCCTCCGTAGGCGTCGTCGGGCGCCGCTCTTTGTCGACGCGCAGCGCGGCTTGCAACCGCGCCGCAAGGCGTTGCTGTGCGAGGGCGCGGTTGCGCAGCTGTGAACGTTCGTCGTCCACCGCGACACGAATCGTCGAGCCGAACCGCTCGAGCAGGCGGGCCCTCTGGCGCGGTCCGAGCGACGGCGATCCTGCGATGTCGAAGCGAACCTCGGCACGCGTGTTGGAGCGGTTGGCGTGCTGCCCGCCGGGACCACCGCTCGGCGTGAACCGCCACTCGAGCTCGCCGAGCGGGATCCGCAGCGACCGGTTGACCCGCAGCGCGTCCTCCACGGCCTCGTAGGATCGCACGCGTGAGCGGTCCAGCTGTCGTTCTCGTCCACGGGTTCGCAACGTCCGCGGCGCGGACATGGGGTGACAACGGCTGGATCGATCTCCTCGGCGACGCGGGCCGCGAGGTCGTCGCCATCGATCTCCTCGGCCACGGCACGGCCGACAAGCCGCACGACCCGGCTGCGTACGCCGAGGTCGAGTCCTTGGTGGCCGCGCAGCTGCCGGACGGACCGATCGACGCGATCGGGTTCTCGATGGGTGCTCGTGTTCTGCTCACCATCGCGGCCGAGCAGCCCGACCGTTTCGAGCGGCTCGTGGTCGCCGGCGTGGGCGCCAACCTCTTCCGCCAGGACCCACGCGACGACATCGTGCAAGCGATCGGCGGCGATGCCGCCCACGACAATCCCGCCGCGCAGTACTTCGCCGGGCTCGCGCGTCAGCCGGGCAACGATGCGGAAGCCCTCGTGGCGTTCATGCGATCGCCGCGCCCACCGCTCGACGACGGGCGACTCGCGAAGATCACCTGTCCGGTCCTGGTCGTGTTGGGTGACCGCGACTTCGCCGGTCCCGCCGATCCGCTGGTCGGCGCGTTGACGAACGCGACGCTCGTCACGTTGCCTGGCGTCGATCACTTCGCCACGCCGAAGGACTTCGGCTTCATCGACGCAGCCCTCGACTTCCTGGGAGCTTCGTTCTGAGTCGCGCCGGCCGCGGGTTCGTCTTCGGTGTCGACCTCGACGGTGTGTGTGCGGATTACACGAGCGCTTTTCGGTCAGTGGTGGCCCGCGAACGCGGCATCGACAGCAATGACCTGCCGGAGAATCGCGGCTGGGACTTCGCTGAGTGGAGACTCGGTGACCTCGGCGGCTTCGACGCTGTTCACCGGCGAGCCGTGCTCGAGCATCGCATGTTCCGCTCGATGCCCGTGATGCCGGGCGCGCCGGAGGCGTTGTGGCGGCTATCGGATGCGGGGGTGTGGATCCGCATCATCACGCACCGCCTGTACGTCAACTGGGGACATGCCGTCGCAGTCAGTGACACGGTGGAATGGCTCGACCACAACGCAATCCCGTATCGCGACATCTGCTTCCTCGGACGCAAACCCGAGGTGGAAGCTGACTGCTATGTGGACGACAGCCCCGAAGTCGTCGCCGCGTTGCGCGACGAGGGCAACACCGTCATCGTGTTCGATGCGCCGTACAACACGCACCTGTCTGAACCGCGGGCGACCACATGGTCCGAAGTCGAGCATCTCGTGTCGAGTGTCGTCGCGGACAGCGGCGTCGCGTTGCAGACGACGCTGCCCGGTTTCGACGATGGCATCGACCGCCTTCGCAGCCGCCTTCGCTAGGTCGCGTCCCGATCAGGTCGCGAGAACGACCTCGGCGACATCACGTTCGATCGGCTCCTCGCCAGATGGCCCGTACCACCACGTGTGGACGAGTCGGCCCGGCTCCGGCATCGACACCACGACCTTCATCGGGAACGGCGAGCCCTCTGCGCCGAGTTCGAACGTCCCCGGGTCGGTTTCCCGCAGCACCGCGAGCGACGACCCATGGATGTGGCCGATCACCATCACGGCGCCGCCGTCGTCGGTTCGCCCCAGCACGGTGTGCTCGTGATGACCGCGAATGCGGTCCGGATGGGCCGGGTTGAGCACCTCGTAGTCGAGCATGACCCCTGCTCCGCCCGGCAGTGGCGTCACGACGATCCGCGCCGCGCCCGGCGGACGGGACTCGGTGGGGTCACGGTCGAGCCCGATGTAGACGCCGGGATGAGCGAGCAGGTCATCGACAATCGTCATGGCCGGACCGTAGACCCGCTGACCTTCACCGTGCTGGCGTCGGGGTCAGTGGTCGTGGATGACGCAGGCGCCGCCGTGCTCGTCAATGCCGGCGAACGGTCCGCAGGGGTTGTCGACCATCCACACGTGCAGCATCGGCGGCGTCAGGATGAGCACGCCGCGTGCGCACACACCGTTGACCGTAGTGCCGACCACCTTCAGGCCGTCCCAGCACAGATTCGTGTGGTCGTGCCACGTCGTGAGGTCACCCGCGATGTCGGGAACATCCGCCATCGTCTTGCCGAGCGACAGGATGTACATCGCCGACACAACTGTCTTCGTGCCGTCGCCGTTCTTCTTCACGACGATCGACTCGATATGGTTCGGATCGACCTCGTACGGGTCGGACAGAGACGAGAAGTTGACGTAGTGCTCGTACCCGTCGGTGCCACCGTCGCCGATCGACGCATAGCCGGCCTGCTCGACTGCGGTGACGGTCGGGAACGCCTGCATGCCGTCCCGGCTGCGTGCGATCAGATCACGGGCCGCGGCCTGCTGCGCAGGCGTCAGCCGCGGATCGTCGACCGAAATGATCGGTCCCGTCGGTTGCGCCGGTGTCGTGCTCGGTGTCGTGGACGGATGTTCATGCCCCGGGTCGCTCACCGTCGGCTCGCCCGGAGGCGGGTCGGCGTGGACGTGACCGTCACCCGAGGTGCCTTCCGTCGGCGCGGCGTCATGGGAATGTGTGGACGAGTCGGCCGACGAACTGTCATGGCCGTGACCGGCGGAGCCCGCCGCCGCGTCGGTCGTACCGTGACCGTGGTCGCCGGAGGTGTCGTGGGTCGCACCGTCGTGAGCGGCTGCGTCGTGGTCGGCCGCGTCGTGGGTCGCGCCGTCGTGCGCCGAAGCATCGTGGGTTGCATCCGTGCTCGTGCTGTCATGACCGTGCGCCGCAGCGGCCACACCCGTGCCGTCATGGGTGTGGTCTGCACCGGCGACGACGTGGACATGGCCGGCGGTGTCGTGCGTGTGCCCCGCGGCGATCACGGGCATCGCGAGCAGCAGTGCAGCCGCGCCGGCCGAGACGGACCACAGGGGTGGAAGCGTGCGGCGCGCCACCGGACGGGCGAGGATGACACCGGCGGCGGCCACGCTGGCCCCTGCGTACAGCGCACCTGCGAGGTCCTGACTGCCGACTGCCTCGCGGTGCTGCAACGCGTCTACGAAGGGAATGCCGGTCGTGCGCGACAGGAACCAGACGAACACCGCCCCGCCGTTGATGACGATGCCGGTCAGCAGCACACGGCGGGTCGTCCACTTCGCCACGGTGGCGGCCCACGCCAGTTGCGCGATGGCGCAGAGGACGAACATCCAGAACAGGGTCCGGTCGCCATTGTGCTCCTTCGCCGCGGCGGCGTGGATCAGGCCTGCGAGCGCCGACCCCGTGACGGCGACCACGACCGCCGTTCGCACGCCGTGCAGCGGCCCTCGGGCCGCGTTCGGCTGGTCATGCATGTGCATCCCCCATTGCAGAATCCCCTGCGGGGCAGTCTCGCGCTACCGGCCACCTAGTGCTTGCGACCGGGACCTCCGGCAAAGCGCGCACCTTCGGGATCCACCGCCCACGGAGCCGGCTGGGCCCACTCGTCCTCGTACACGATCTCGCCGAGCGGACGCCTTCGTACAGGACCGTGCGATCCCTCGGGTCGACCCAGAGCCAGCGTGGCGGCGATGAAGGTGTTGGTCGGGATGTCGAGAATCGTCCGCAACTCGTCTTCCACCAACACGTGCCACATCGTCATGACCCCGCCGTAGCCGAGGGCGCGCGCCGCGAGCAGGAGGTTCTGGCACGCGGGATAGACGTTCGCGCCGTCGAACGGCGTCAACGGCCGGTACGGCTCGTGGCATGCGAGAACGACGACGGGTATGTCCTCGAACCGATCGACGAACTGTTGCATCGCCTGCGCCATGCGCGCCTTGCGTGAACCCGTCTCGATCCCCGAACCCGAGTCGTACCCGTCCGCGGCGCGCTTGGTCGCCCACTCCGCGCGGAAGGCCTCGCCCAGCAGTGTTCGCGCCTGTCGCGCCCGCGGTCCGTCACGCAGCACGACGAAGCGAAACGGTTGCCGGTTCGAACCAGACGGCGCTCGGCTCGCGTGCCACAGGATCGTCGCGAGATCCCCCTCCGGGATCGGATCCGAACGGAACCTGCGAATCGCGCGCGTTGTCGCGATGCCCTCGAGCAGTGGGATGTCTGGGTCCTGCACTCCCTCACCCTACGTGGGAGCATCGGACGACCAGCCCACGAATGTTGGGTGGAAAGGGATGCTCTGGCACCCGTTTGTCCCCGGAGTTGAGAGACTGGAGAACATGGCGAACGAGCCGGGTTGGTACCCGGATCCGTGGCAACCGGCGCGCCGGCGTTGGTGGGACGGCACGAGTTGGGGCGATCACACCTGGGACCCGAACCAGCCGCAGCGGCCGGTGCAACCGCCGCCGATGTGGCTACCACCGCCCGATCCTCGACGCGATCTGGCCGACGAGCACAAGGCGGCGGTGTGGGCCAAGCGGGCCTTCACCGCGCTGTTCGTCACCAAGGTCGCCAGCGGGCTCATCTCGCTCATGGTCTTCGACTCGATCATCGACGACATCCGACAAGCCTCCGACACAGGCACCACTGACCAGACGGCGATGAACGGATGGCAGATCCTGAACATGCCCGTGACGCTCGTGCTGATCCTCGGCTTCGTGGGCGTCATCATCTGGACATACAAAGCAGCCAACGTCGCGTCGAAGCTCAACTACCCGGCGCGACACAGCACCACGTGGGCGATCCTCGGATGGATCGTGCCCGTCATCAACTTCTGGTTCCCGTACCAGTCGGTGCGCGACTGCATGGCGCCCGGCAACTCGGAGCGCCGGACGGTACGACGGTGGTGGGTCCTGTACCTCGTCGGTTCGTTCGCCTGGCTCGCAGTGATCGTGGTGGCTGTCTTCGCGGGGATCGCGATCGGGCTCGCGGTGGCGCTGCCCTGCATCGTCATCAATGCGCTGGAGCTGCAGGCCGCGCTACGCGTCGTCGACGCCGTCGGCGCTGATCACGCCGAGGCCATCGGCCGCATCGTCACGACACAGTGACGGGCACGCCTCCGTCGGCCGCCGAGCGGTAGACCGCGTCGGCCAGCATGTGCGCCCGCAGTGCGTCGGGGAACGACGGCCAAGCGGGCTCGCCTCGAACGACGGCATCGACGAACAGCTCGTCCGGATTGCCGAGCGCCGCGCCTCTGCGGCCGGCCTCCTCGATCAGGTCGGACCCTTCGAGCCGGGTCGGTCCTGACCCGGAGCTCAACCACTCGACTGGACCGAACCAATCGCCTTCGAGCACTGCGTACGTGCGCTCGCAGAACAACTCGACCCGGCGCAGACTCGGGCGTTCGAGCAGGTCGTGCCAGATGGATTGCAGCGTGCCGGTCGCGCCGTTGGCGAAGCGCAGCAGCACCGACGCGACGTCCTCGATGCCGTCGATCTCGTGAAAACGCGCCGTGGCGGCGCACACGCTTTCGACCGTCCCGAGAACGCTCTCGAGCATGTCGAGGTCGTGGATCGAGTGCTCGAGCAGCGTGCCGGCACCGGCCTTGGTCACATCGCCGCGCCAGGTCGAGCGGTAACCCCCTTGGATCGGGATGTACTGGTCGTCCCGGAACACGACGCTCATCGGCCGGCCGCTGCTCGGGTCCTCCGCCAGGGCCTTCAGCATCCCGAACGCCGGTGAGTGCCGGAGCACCAATCCCACCTGGTTGACGACGCCGGCCCGCTCGACGGCCTCGGCCATCCCTCTGGCGGCCGCCAGGTCCACGCCCAGAGGCTTCTCGCAGAACACCGCCAGCCCTCGCGCTGCCGCCGCCGCCACCAGCCGGGAATGTTCCGCCGTCCACGTACAGACGTAGACGGCGTCACAGGTGTCGAGGACCTCGTCCTCCGAGCCACAGACCGCGGCCCCCGAGGCAGCCGCGAACTGCCGAGCCCGGTCCTCGTCCGGGTCGTAGACGCCACCCCAGGCCACGTCCGCCCCGGAGACATGCAACGACTTGGAGTGGTACGTGGCGATCAGTCCCGCCCCCAGGAACCCCACCCGCAGCGTCACGAGCCGTGAAGGTAGCCGTGTTGCCGCGTTCCCTGGCCACCGAGGCCGTCCTGGCCCCTCCTCCGCTGGCGCTCCGTCGCTCGCAGGATCCTCCGCGTGACCGCTGTCGCAGGGCCGGTGGGGAATGTCCGAGGCGCCCCTACAGTTCCTCACTTGCAATCTGATAGTCACTAGGAGCCTGTCATGGCTGAACGCCTGGACCCCGGACATCTCGACAGCAGCGACCTCGACGGCTTGACCTTGCCGGTGCTGCCCCTCGCCAACGGCGTCGTGCTTCCCCAGATGGTCGTGACCCTCGCCCTGGAGACGGACGAGGCGAAGGCCGCCGGTGATGCCGCCGTCGAGACCGGCCAGATCCTTCTCGTCCCTCGCTTCGACAGCGGCCGCTACGGCCGGGTGGGGACGATCGCCAACATCGAAAATCGGGGCACCCTTCCCGGCGGCACTCCCGCGCTGGTGGTGCGCGCCACCGCTCGCGCCCATGTCGGAGCCGGCGTGATCGGCACGACCGCGGCCCTCTGGGTCGGCGTCGAGCCCGTCGCCGAGACCCCGCCGACCGAGCGCGCCGGCGAGCTCGCACGCGATGTGCGGGCTGCGGTGTCGGCGCTGTTCGACCAGCTCGGCGGCCGCCGCTTGACCGAGGTGCTCCGCGGCGCGGACGACCCTGGTGCGCTCGCGGATCTGGCCGGCTGGTGGCCCGATCTCGCCTTCGAACGCAAGGTCGAGCTGCTCGAGACCACCGATGTCGAAGAGCGGCTCGCCAAGGTGCTCGAGTGGGTCAAGGAGGCCATGGCCGAACTCGAGGTGTCGGCACGCATCCGCAAGGAGGTGAGCGACGGTCTCGAGAAGAACCAGCGTGAGTTCTTGTTGCGCCAGCAGATGAGCGCCATCCGCAAGGAGCTGGGTGAGGACGGCGACGACGAAGACCTCGTCGACGAGTACCGCGCCACGCTCGCAGCGCTGTCGGACGCAGGTGCGCTGACAGAGAAGACCCGTGAGGCCATCGAGCGCGAGATCGGACGGCTCGAGCGCACGCCCGCTCAGAACATGGAGCACGGTTGGATCCGCACGTGGCTCGACACCGTGCTCGGCATCCCGTGGGCCGACCGCACCACCGACGACCTCGACATCGACGACGCCCGCCGCATCCTCGACGAGGACCACACCGGTCTCGACGAGGTGAAGGAGCGCATCGTCGAGTTCCTCGCCGTGCGCAAGCTGCGCGCTGAGCGCGGGCTTGACGATGCCGGAGACGACGATCCGACGCAGAAGCGCAAGCCGGGGGCAATCGTTGCCTTGGTCGGTCCTCCTGGAGTCGGAAAGACGTCACTGGGTGCATCGGTGGCGCGCGCTCTCGGACGAAAGTTCGTGCGAGTCGCGCTGGGTGGCATCCGTGACGAGGCCGAGGTCCGTGGCCATCGCCGCACCTACGTCGGTGCGCAACCCGGACGCATCGTTCGTGCCATCACCGAAGCCGGCACCATGAACCCGGTCTTCCTCCTCGACGAGGTCGACAAGGTCGGTGCGGACTGGCGTGGTGACCCGAGCTCGGCGCTGCTCGAGGTGCTCGACCCCGCACAGAACCACAGCTTCCGTGACCACTACCTCGAGGTCGACCTCGACCTGTCCGACGTGTTGTTCATCGCGACTGCGAACGTCATGGAGACGATCCCCGGTCCGCTGCTGGACCGTATGGAGATCGTCCGCCTCGACGGCTACACGGAGGACGAGAAGGTCGCCATCGCCCGTGACCATCTCGTCGATCGGCAGATCGGTCGCAACGGGCTGCGCGACGGCGAAGTCGTCGTCACCGAAGGCGCGTTGCGGGGTGTCGTCGCCGACTACACGCGTGAAGCCGGCGTGCGGAACCTCGAGCGCGAGCTCGGCAAGATCCTGCGCAAGGCCGCGACCAAGATTGCGGCCGGAACGCAGACGCCGGTCACTGTCGACGCGGGTGATCTGGTCGGCTA
The DNA here is from genome assembly GCA_036257895.1 of Acidimicrobiales bacterium. Lineage (GTDB taxonomy): Bacteria > Actinomycetota > Acidimicrobiia > Acidimicrobiales > JACDCH01 > DATAES01. Next base: position 18,411 of record DATAES010000204.1, on the reverse strand, counting down.
CCTCGGCCGGCAACGGTTCTTCAGCGAGGTCGCGGATCGCACCGCGGTGCCGGGTGTTGCCACGGGTCTCGCGGTCACGGGCGCCGGAGGAGACGTGCTGTTCGTCGAGGCGACGTCGATGCAGGACGGCGGCGATGCGGGCCTCACCGTCACGGGCCAGCTCGGCGACGTCATGAAGGAGTCGGCGCAGATCGCACTGTCATACGTCCGCTCGAAGGCTGACGAGCTCGGCATCGATGCGTCGCTGCTGAACCAGAAGCGATTCCATGTGCACTTCCCCGCCGGTGCGGTTCCGAAGGACGGGCCGTCCGCGGGCATCACGATGACGACCGCGCTCGTGTCCCTGCTCACGCAGCGACCGGTGCGCAACGAGGTCGGGATGACCGGCGAAGTCACGTTGTCCGGCCGGGTGCTGCCGATCGGTGGTGTGAAGCAGAAGGTGCTGGCCGCGCACCGGGCAGGGCTCACCGAGGTGATCCTCCCGGCCCGCAACGAAGCCGACATCGACGACGTGCCCGACAAGGTGCGGGACGAGATGACGTTCCACTTCGTCGACACCGTCGACAAGGTGTTCGACCTGGCACTCGACGCCGAGACGGCAGAAGTCGCACCACACGCAGCTTGAGACGCAGACTGGGGTCCTATGCGGACCCCAGTGTGCGATCTCCTCGGCATCGAGTTCCCGATCCTGGCCTTCAGCCACTGCCGTGACGTCGTCGCGGCTGTGAGCAAGGCGGGCGGGATGGGCGTGCTCGGCGCCGTCGCCTTCACGCCGGAACAGCTCGACATCGAGCTCGACTGGATCGAGAAGGAGGTCGGCGATCGGCCCTACGGGGTGGACGTCCTCGTCCCCGCGAAGTACGTCGGGGTCGAGGAGGGTGGGCTCGACGGCTCGAAGCTCTCGTCGATGATCCCTGAGGAGCACCGGAAGTTCCTCGACGACATGATGGCCCGCTACGGCGTTCCACCGCTGCCGCAGGCCGAGCAACTGCCGCGTGATGTCGGGCTGTTGTCGTGGTCGCACAAGGGCGCACAGCCGTTGATGGACGTGACGTTCGCGCACAAGACCCGCCTCATCGCGAACGCGCTGGGGCCTGCACCGGACTACATGGTCGAGCACGCGCACGCGAACGATGTCGTCGTCGCCGGACTCGTGGGCAAGAAGCAACATGCGGAGCGCCAGCACAACGCGGGGGTCGACATCATCGTGGCGCAGGGCTACGAGGCCGGAGGCCACACGGGTGAGATCAGCACGATGGTGCTCATCCCCGAGGTCGTCGACGCAGTGTCGCCCACACCCGTGCTCGCCGCGGGCGGCATCGGCAACGGCCGCCAGATCGCAGCATCGCTCGCGCTGGGCGCGCAGGGCGTGTGGTGCGGGTCGGTGTGGCTCACGACCGAGGAAGCCGAGACTCATCCGGTCGTGAAGGAGAAGTTCCTCACCGCGACCTCGTCGGACACCGTCCGCTCACGCGCATCGACAGGGAAACCGGCGCGACAACTCCGCACTGCGTGGACCGACGAGTGGGACGATCCGAACAACCCCGATCCGCTCCCGATGCCGCTGCACGGGATGCTCATCGCGGAGGCGCAGGGGCGCATGCGCCGATCCGCAGCGAACAACGAAGGCGCCCGCCAACTCGTCAACTACTTCGTCGGCCAGGTCGTCGGCCAGATGAACCAGGTGAAGCCGGCCCGGCAGGTCGTCTACGACATGGTCGAGGAGTTCATCGACGCCGCCGAACGCGTGAGCGGCCTCCTCGAGGACTAGCTATTTCTCGTTCTGGCGTCAACCAGTGCGCATAGAAGCACTCCTTGACGCCAGAACGACAGAGTCAGCGCGAACGACGGGGTTCGTAGATGGCGGTGTGTTCCACGCGCATCACGGGTCGGACGAGGTTGGCGATCACCAGCACGTCGAGCGCGACGAATTTGTGACCCTTGCGTTCGAAGTCGTCGACAACCCGCGCTCGGGTGGACACTTCGTCGCCGTCGTGCACCAGTCCGTGATGCTGGACGTTGCTCGACACGTGGATCCACGGTCCGAGCCGCGCGTTCGCGACGAGAACGGAATTGGCCGATCGAAGCAGCCATCCCGGATGGGCGACGCGCTCGTCCACGTACAGCGGAAGCGTCTCACGGACCTCGTGCAGATACGACGCTGCATGGTCGGCATGGAAGCCGAACTCGAGCGAGCCGAACTGCGGACGAGCGGCGAAGAGGTCGGCAGAGGCAGGCGGCGGGTCGACAGGCATTGGCGCGGCCTCGAAACCGTCGAGCGCCGGCACACCGGGCGGCGATGCAGGCAATGACGCTGACGCCGTGGCACAGGTCTCGCCACGCGGGTCGAACAGCGTCAGCGCAAGTGCACCGTCGTCGTCCACCGCAGTCTCTACGGTGATCTCGTCGCCGTCGTAGACAGGACGGTGGAACCGCGCCGCCATCACGCCCCGCTCGAGGAACGCGATGCCCCAGTGCTCCACCGGGACGTGGGTGAGGTACGCGTAGACGTCGACACCGGGCACGAGCCCACCTGCGAAGCCAAACGAGCGCGCGACCTCGTCGTCGTGGATCTTGTTGGTCGAGGTCGTAGCGGTGTTGAGCGCTTGTACCCGCCAGGGCGCGGGAGCGGTCAATGCTCGGTGTAGTTGATCTCGCCTGCGTCAGGCGTGGCGACCGCGAAGCAGAAGCAGTGGATGGGCGCATTGTCGGTGACGGGACGCAACGAATGCATCGCCATCGGGGGGATGTGCACGAGATCGCCTTGACGGATCTCACGCGTCTCGCCCTCGATCTCCATCATCCCGCGCCCCGCTGTCACGTAATAGAACTCGTGCGTCGGATGGTTGTGCGGATCCACGTACCCGCCGCCCGCGACCTCGAACTCGCTCACCAGTTCGAGGTGTCCGCCCTTGGTGATGTCGAACATCTCACGTGGGTTGACCAGCCACCAGACCGGCACGGTGCCGTTGTGCTCGATCGCCGGCGCCACATCTTCGATCGACCTGACGTCCATGCCGGGAAGGGTAGACGGCCCATCGGTACGATCGCCGAGTGGCCGATCCCGCGACCTTCGCCGTTCGTGCCGAGCCCCTGACGCCGGAGGCGTTCGCGCCGTTCGGCCAGGTCGTGCGCGAGGGCGACATGGTGATGGAGCTCCGCGACGAGGAAGTGTTCCATCTGAACGTGTTGCACTACGACCGCAAGCCATTGCAGTGCGACCACCTCAACCGTCATCACCGGGCCACGCAGATGCTCGTCGCGCTCGGAGGCAAGCCGACGTTGCTGGTGGTCGCGCCGGCGGCGGTCGACTTCACCGAGCACCTGCATCTCGAGAGTGTCCGGGCGTTCCTCTGTGACGGCACCGCGGGCGTCAACATCGGCCTCGCCACCTGGCACTGGGGTCCGTATCCCATCACCGACGCGGTCGATCTGGTCAACGTGCAGGGCAAAGACTTCGAACACGACAACGAAGTCGCTTACCTCGAACGCGACCTCGACACGGTGATCGAGGTCGTCCTCTAACGCGGCCCTAACGTCACGTACTACTAACGTCGCCCGGCGTGACCTCCGACTTGTTCTCCATCACCGGCAAGACCGCGCTCGTGACCGGCGGCTCACGGGGCATCGGCCTCATGATCGCGCGAGGGTTCGTCGAGGCCGGTGCTCGCGTCTACATCTCGTCGCGCAAGGCCGACGTGTGCGACGCGGTCGCGGCCGAGCTGTCCGAGAAGGGTGAGTGCATCTCGGTTCCGGCCGATCTGTCGAGTGAGAACGAGTGTCAGCGGCTGGCCGGTGCGGTTGCCAACCGCGAGGACAAGCTCGACATCCTCGTGAACAACGCCGGCGCGACTTGGGGCGCGCCGCTCGTCGAGCAGGACGACGCGACGTGGGAGCGGGTGTACGCGATCAACGTGAAGGCGGTCTTCCACCTCACGAAGTTCTGCCTGCCGCTCCTGCAGGCCTCCGGTACGGCCGACAACCCTGCCCGCGTCATCAACATCGGTTCGATCGACGGGATCCAGGTGCCGACGCTCGAGACGTACTCGTACTCGTCGAGCAAAGCTGCGGTGCATCAGCTCACCCGGCACCTCGCCTCCAAGCTCGCACCCGAGATCACCGTGAACGCTGTCGCGCCCGGACCGTTCGAGTCGAAGATGATGGCCGCCACGCTCGAGGCGTTCGGTGAGTCGATTGCCGCGAGTGCGCCGATGAAGCGGATCGGCCGGCCCGACGACATGGCCGGCGTCGCGATCTACCTCGCCTCGAAGGCATCCGCATTCGTGACGGGAGCGGTCATCCCGGTGGACGGCGGTATCGCCAACTGCAAGTAGTCAGGGGTTGGTGACCGCGCTCCGCGCCCGCAGGCGGGCCTCGATGATTCGGTAGACGCCGAACACGATGAGGCCGAACGCCACGATGCGCAACAGCCCCGAACCATGCTCGGAGCCGGCGAGCCGACGAAGGGCCTGATCGATCCCACCCGTGTGATTCGGGTTGTCGTCGAGTGCCGACTCGACCAGGAACCAACCGATCATGCAGAACACGAGTCCACGAGCGAGGAAACCGATCGAGCCGAGGACGGTGATGACCTTCCGCGTGCTCTCGCTGCGGCCATCGAGCTCGAGATCGTCGAGGAACTTGCGAGTGAACAGCTTGCTCGCATGCCATAGCCCCGCGGCGATCACCGCCAACCCGACCAGCACGACGATCGCTTTACCTCCGGGCCAGTCGAGCACGGTGCCGACCGCCTCGCGCTGCTTCCCACCGCCGCCGCCGCTGTCGCGCGCGTCGATCAGGATCTTGGCGGCGATCACCGTGAACGATCCGTAGATCAGCCCTCGTCCGAGATCGGCAATGCGCTTCACAATGTCCTTGGCGTCGTCCTCGCCGGGTGCGCCGCGGGCGGCGAGGACAAGCCGCCAGCAGCAGTGGAGTGCGAGACCGACCGTCAGGACGAGGAGCAGGAAGCGCCCGAACCGCTGTTCCGACACCGCTTGGATGGCACCACGCTGATCGGCCTCTTCGTTGCGCCCTGACGCAACCTGCCACGCGAGTAGTCCAACGACGAGGTAGAGAACGCCCTGTGTCGCCAAACCGATGCGGCCAACGACCTCGATCCAGCGCTCGCTGTCGCGCCGGACCACAGCCCCGACGCGTTCGTCCGCCACAGTCGACATCTCACCAGTGTTCCCCGGCTTCGCCGAACCGAGCCCTGCAAAGCGCTCAAACGGCGAGATCGTCAGCTACAACCGCTCGTGCTCCCACAGCTCGGGCACGCATGACACGAGCCGGCTCGTTGCATCTGGACACCGCACTGCATGCAGTACGGCGCGTCCGCGTACGACATGTGTGTCTGAATCGGAGCGGCCACCGGTGCCGCGGGGGGCGCGGCACCGGTGGGCTTCTCGGCCAAGTCGAGCAAGGTGAGGGCCGACTCGATCGACGGTGGGTCGGAGGGGATGTCGTGGCCCTGCACGGTCTCGATCACGGTCTCCTCGACACCGGGCAGCGTCGGCTGGGTGCGCTCGCCCACCGAGAGGATGTTGAGCTCGGCTCGCTCTTCAGCTGACAGGTAGTCGATCGCCAAGCGGCGGAAGATGTAGTCGACCAAGCTCGACGCGAAGCGGATGTCGGGGTCGTCGGTCATGCCCGCCGGCTCGAAGCGGTAGTTGGCGAGCGTTTCGACGTATGCACGGAGCGGCACGCCGTACTGCAGCCCATAGCTGACGGAGATGGCGAATGCGTCCATGATGCCGGCGAGCGTCGAGCCCATCTTGGAGATGCGGATGAAGATCTCGCCGGGACGGCCGTCTGCGTACTCGCCGACGGTGACGAACCCCTTGCAGTCCGCCACTCGGAACTCGAACGTGCGCGACGTGCGGTTGCGCGGCAACTTCTCGCGCACCGGCTCCTTCACGGTGATCACTGTCTCGACGACACGCTCGACGACCTCCGTCGCGCTCGCGGCCGCACGTTCGCCGTTCCCCGTCGACAGCGGTTGGGCCACCTTGCAGTTGTCGCGGTAGATGGCCACCGCCTTCAGCCCGAGGCGCCACGCGTCGATGTGCAGTTGCTCGACGTCTTCGACCGAGACGTCTTCGGGCATGTTCACGGTCTTCGAGATCGCGCCACTGATGAAAGGCTGCACCGCACCCATCATCCGCACATGGCCCGAGTAGTGAATGGGGTTGTCGCCCATCGAACACGCGAACACTGCGAGATGATCCGCCGTGAGGTGCGGTGCGCCGAGGATCGAATTGTGCTCGTCGATGTAGCTGATGATCTCGGCGACCTGGTCGTCGTCGTAGCCGAGCCGGCGCAGCGCCCGCGGCACTGTCTGGTTGACGATCGACATCGTGCCGCCGCCGACGAGCTTCTTCAGCTTCACGAGACCGAGGTCGGGTTCGATGCCGGTCGTGTCGCAGTCCATGAGCAAGCCGATGGTGCCCGTGGGCGCCAACACCGAGGCCTGCGAGTTGCGCACGCCGTAGAGGTCGCCCAGGTCGCAGGCGGTGTCCCACGTCTCCTGCGCCGCACTCAACAGCTCGGAGGGAACGAGCTCTTCGTCGATGTTGGCCGCTTCTTGTCGGTGCATGTCGAGCACGCGAAGCATGTGCTCACGGTTCTCGGTGAAGCCGGCGAACGGGCCCATCCTCGCGGCCGTTCGCGCCGACACCTCGTAGGCGTGGCCGGTCATGAGAGCGGTGATGGCGGCGGCCCAGGCCCGGCCGGCGTCGGAGTCGTACGGAAGTCCCAGCGCCATCAGCAGCGCGCCGAGGTTGGCATAGCCGAGGCCGAGCTGGCGGAAGCGCCGGCTGGTCTCCGCGATCGCTTCCGTCGGGTAGTCCGCATTGCCGACGAGGATCTCTTGCGCGGTGAAGACGACCTCGACCGCGGTCTTGAAACCCTCGACGTCGAAGTCGTCGTCGTCGCCGAGGAATTTCAGCAGGTTGATGCTGGCGAGGTTGCACGCCGAGTTGTCGAGGTGCATGTACTCGGAGCACGGGTTCGAGCCGTTGATGCGTCCGGTGTTGGCCGCGGTGTGCCAACGGTTGATCGTCGTGTCGAACTGCATGCCGGGGTCGGCGCACTCCCACGACGCCCGCGAGATCTGACGCATGAGCTCGCGCGCTTTGATCGTCTTGATGACGTCACCGCTGGTTACTGCCCGCAGCTGCCATTCGTCGTCGTCGAGCACGGCGTGCATGAACTCGTCGGTCACCCGCACCGAGTTGTTCGCGTTCTGATACTGCGTCGAATGGCTGTCGGCGCCGTCGAGGTCCATGTCGAACCCCGCGTCGCGCAGCACTCTGGCCTTGCGCTCCTCCTTCGCCTTGCACCAGATGAACTCTTCGACATCAGGGTGGTCGGCGTCGAGGATGACCATCTTCGCGGCACGCCGCGTCTTGCCCCCCGACTTGATCGTTCCGGCAGACGCATCTGCGCCGCGCATGAAGCTCACCGGGCCCGACGCAGTGCCGCCGCCCTTGAGCAGCTCGTACGACGATCGGATCTTCGAGAGGTTGATGCCGGAGCCCGACCCGCCCTTGAAGATCGTGCCCTCCTCGACATACCAGTTGAGGATCGAGTCCATCGTGTCGTCGACGGCCAGGATGAAGCACGCACTCGCCTGCTGCGGCACACCGGCCACGCCGATGTTGAACCACACCGGGCTGTTGAACGCTGCCTTCTGGGTGACGATCAGATGCTTGAGCTCGGCATTGAACGTTGCCGCTTCGCGGTCGTCGACGAAGTAGCCGCCCTGCACGCCCCACCGCGTGATCGTGTCGACCACCCGGTCGGCAACCTGCTTGAGCGACGACTCACGCTCCGCGGTGCCGATCGTGCCCCGGAAGTACTTCTGGGCGAGGATGTTCGTGGCGTTGAGCGACCAGTCGACCGGCACCTCGACGCCGACCTGCTCGAAGGCCACCGAGCCGTCGCGGTAGTTCGTGATGCGGGCGTCTCTGCGGTCCCACACGACCTCGCTGTACGGGTCGGCGTCTTCGGTTGTGAAGTGCCGCCGCAGGCCGATCCCTGCTTGCTCCGAAGCCAGTGCCATGTCGCTCCCTCGGTGACGCGTGGATGATTTGCAACAGCTTTCGGTGGCTGTTTGTGCCCCGAAGCCGCAAGGCTCCGCCCACAACATCTGGTATCCGGTGCCCACCTCCGACCGGAGCCGGGCACAAGATGTGCCAAATGACGTGCGTGAGATTACAGCACTGTCGTTTCATCCATGTCAACGGTCGGGCCAGCGCGAAGGTGCAGGTCAGAGGCCGTTCGCGAAGGTTTGCACCCCTGTTGCTCGCTCAGGACTCCAGGCGTCGTCCACCCACGACACGACGCAGACGTCAGCCACCATCCGCACCACTCGCGCTAGCTCGTTGCCACCCGTTAACTGATTGCAACGTATGCATGCAGGGCTGTGGACCGATAGGGGAACATCGTGTGAATTCAGCGTGCAGAACTCGGCCCGGCGTCCACAGGGGTGTGACCATTCGCCGGCTCCACCGTGACGGGGATGCCGTTCAGGACCGCGTTGCCGGACAGCGCGTCGAACAGCGTCGGGTCGGCCAGGAGGTTGCTGTTCACGCCGGCACCGATCGTCGACGCGACCGACAGCTGTACTCCGGCGACGTCGTGGCCCCAGCCGTGGGGAATGCTCACGACGCCGGGCATGATCCCGTCGGTCACCTCCACCGGCGCCACGACCGTCCCGGTACCCGACCGGATCTGCGCCCGATCGCCGTCTTGCAACCCCAGGCGCGCGGCGTCGTCCGGGTGCACGTGGAGCGTGCACCGCGGCTTGCCCTTCACGAGGACGTCGATGTTGTGCATCCACGAGTTGTTCGACCGCAGTTGCCGGCGGCCGACGAGGACGAGCTCGTGGCCGTCGCCCACAGACCCCGATCGGTCCTCGAGGGCGGCGGCGAGGCGGGCCAGGTCTGCGACGAGCGGCTCGGGAGCGAGCTCGATCATCCCGGAAGGCGTGCGCAGCGCGTCCGGTAGCCGAGGCTCGAGCGCGCCGAGATCCACGCCGTGTGGATTCGCCTCCAAGACGTCGAGAGACAGTCCGTCGGGATCCGCGCCGAAGTTCTCACCGTAGGGGCCGCTTCGGAGCATGAAGTCGAGGAGGCGCTCGGGCCCTCGCCGCGGTTCGAGCGCACCGACGATCTCGTCGGGATCGCGCCCGTGCAGCGGGCCCGTCTCGTCGCCCACGGCGCTGTCGACGAGGGCCCTGATCGCGAGGTCGTCGACGACCGATGGGTCGGCCTCGGCCCCCATGCCCTGGAAGAGCAGCGCCAGCTTGGCCAGGATCTGCCACTCGTCGGGTTGGTCGGGCGGGGTCACGACGGGTGGTGAGTAATTCGCGACGTTGCGCACCGCGAGCTGGAGCAGCGCGACGTCGTAATGGGACTTCGCGAGCGGGTCGGGCGCGGGGAGGATCACGTCCGCGTGACGCGTCGTCTCGTTGACATAGATGTCGACCGACACCATGAACTCGAGTGACGCGAGCGCGGCGTCGAGGCGCCCGTCGCCGTTCGGTGTCGACACCACCGGATTGCCGGCGATGGTCACGAGCGCACGGATCTGCCCCTCCCCCGGGGTCTCGATCTCCTCGGCCAAGGCGACCACCGGCAGCTCGCCCATCGTCTCGGGGAGGCCGCGCACGCGGCTCGTGCGCCGGCCGGTACGGAGCCCGCGACCCGTGCGCGGCTTGCCGCGGGTGTTGCCGGACCCGGTGGCGGGAGTCGCGAACATCGCTCCCCCGGGCCGATCGAGGTTGCCGGTGCACACGTTGAGCACGTCCACGAGCCAGCTCGTGAGCGTCCCGAACTCTTGAACCGTGGTGCCGATGCGGCCATAGACGCATGCCGTCGGCGCCGCCGCGAGCTCGCGCGCGATCCGCCGGATCGTGGCTGCACTGACGCCGGTCACAGGCGCAACCACCTCGGGACTGAAGTCCTTGGCCAGCCGTTCGACGTCGTCGAGCCCGTTGAGGATCTCATCGAGTCCGCCGACGTCGACGAGCCCTTCCTCGAAGAGCGCGTGGACCATCGCGATGAGCAAGAAGGCATCGGTGCCCGGACGGATGAAGACATGCTCGTCGGCGGCTTCGGCGGTGCGGCTGCGACGAGGATCGACGACCACGAGTCGCCCACCGCGCGCCTGCATGGCCTCGATGCGACCGGGCCAATCGGGTGCCGTGGCCAGGCTGCCGTTCGACGCATAGGGATTCGCTCCGAGCATCAGCAGGTAGTCCGTGCGGTCGATGTCGGGGACCGGGATCGTCAACGGCAGACCGAACATCCAACCGGCGCTCAGCTCCTTGGGCCGCTGATCGACCGTGCTCGCCGAGTAGAGGTTGGTCGAGCCGAGGCCCTTGATCGCGAACCTGCCGTAGAGCAGCGCCCCCAGGCTGTGCGCGCTGGGGTTGCCGATGTAGACGGCGGCGCTGTCCCGCCCGTGTGCATCGAGGATGGGGAGCAGGCGGCGCTCCACCTCCGCGAACGCTTCGTCCCACGTCGCTTCCACGAAACCACCGTCACGCTTGATCAACGGCGTCCGCACGCGATCGGGATCCTCGTGCAGTTGCTTCAGCGTCGATCCCTTCGGACAGATGTACCCGTGGCTGAACACGTCGTCCCGATCACCGCGGATGCGCACGACGTCATCGCCCCGCAGCGTGATCTCGAGGCCGCAGCCGGCTTCACACAGCGGACAGGTGCGATAGGCCGTTCGGAGGTCGCCGTCGTTCGCCAGGCTCATGGGTGACATGCTGCCACCGATGCGCGAGCTGTACCCGAACCCGGCGGCCGACGTCGATCCCGTCGAGCGATACGGCGCGGACGACCGGACCGCATCGACGGGCGAACGCCCGTGGGTCCTCGTGAACATGATCGCAACGGTGGACGGGGCGACGGCCGTCGACGGCCGTTCCGGCGGTCTCGGCGGGCCAGCCGACAAGGTTGTTTTCGGCGCCATCCGCGCCGTCGCCGACATGATCCTCGTCGGTGCCGGAACCGTGCGAGCGGAGGCCTACGGCTCGCCCCGAACGCCACCAACGCGCGATGCACCTCCGCGGCTGGCCATCGTGACCCGGTCGCTCGACATCGATCCGGCGTCGAGGGTGTTCACGGATGCGCCGACCGACCGACGGCCCATCGTCGTCACCACCGACCGAAGCGACGCGGCCCGGCGCGACGAGCTGGCTCGCGTCGCGGACGTCATGATCGCCGGCGACGACGATGTCGATGTCGAACTGGCCCTCACCGAGCTCCGAGCGCAGGGCAGTCGGGTCGTGCTCTGCGAGGGTGGACCTTCGCTCAACGGCCACCTCGTGGCGGCCGGCGTGCTCGACGAGCTGTGCGTCTCGCTGGCGCCGCTCGTCGCAGGAGGGTCGTCACCCCGCCTGGCCCACGGTCTCGTTCCACCGGACGTAACCGCGATGCGCTTGGACCGCGCGCTCGAGGCCGACAGCATGCTGTTCCTTCGGTACGTACGCGACGGCGCCGTCAGTGTTGTTTCGGAGCGGTCGCCTTCGTGAGCAACGTGAGCTCGCGCTCGAAGTCGGCAGCCTCGTCGAAGCCCTTGTAGACGCTGGCGAATCGGACGTAGGCGACGTGGTCAACCTCGCGAAGCTGGTCGAGAACCAACAAGCCGATCCGTTCTGTCGAAACCTCCCCGGCCCCGATGAGCTGGTCCTCGATGGCGGTGGCGATGGCTTCGAGCTCGTCGTCCGGCAACGGGCGGGACTTCGCGGCCGCACGGAGTCCCACGACGATCTTCATCCGGTCGAAGGACTCGCGCTGGCCGGAACGTTTGACGACGACGAGCGGAACCTCTTCGAGCCGCTCGTAGGTCGTGAACCGCCGGCCGCACGTCAGGCACTCACGTCGACGGCGAATCGTGGCGCCGTCGTCGGAGGCCCGTGAGTCGACCACCTTGTCGTCGACGCTCGAGCAGTTCGGACACCGCACGCCCGGTGAGGCTACTGCGGGCACCACCTCACGAGCCCGGCGATGCGACCAGACGTAGGTGTTGGCCGGCCTGGAGCGCGGCGGTGCCGTTCAGATCGGCGAGCCGGTCGACCTCTGCTCTGACGTCGCCTGTGGGGACGAGGTCATGCGCGATCGACCACAACGTGTCGCCTGGTTGGACCACATAGAACGACTGCGGTGGTGGGTTCGTGCGGCTGGCGCCGTATGCGGCGGGATCCTCGACGCGGGCACCGGACGCCGCGCCCGTCTGGATCGACACGAGGGAGGCACTCGTGCTCGTCAGCGCGAGCGCGAAAGCGGCGATCGCCAGCACGACGCCGGCCAGGACCAGGACTGCAGCCAGCCGCCTGCGCCTGTAGACGGCGTCGGAGGGCCTCGGTACGTTCCGAACGAGGCGAAGGGTCGGTCGAGCCCCGACCTGTCGTGGGTGCGGTGTGGGATGTGCGATGGCAGCCATGGATGCATCTTCCTCAGGGGGTGTGACAGTGAACGGGGGAAGCCGTCAGATCCACGTTCGAAGCTCGCCGTCCAGTTACGATGACGAACGAATGTTCGAAGCACGCCCAACTGAAACAGAACGCATGTTCGTTGTCAAGCAAGTTGGCGAACAGATGTTTGCCTGTGACCGAGTCAGCTGATACGGTCCTACCAAACATACGTTCGATCGCCACCAGATCGCCATCAGATCGCCGACGAGACGCCGGAGAGACCAATGACCGAGCAGACACTGACCGACCGACAACGCCAGATCCTGGAGATCATCGACCAGTCGATGCGCGACCGCGGCTATCCCCCGTCGGTCCGTGAGATCGGCCAGGCCGTCGGGCTGACCTCTCCCTCCACCGTGCACTCGCACCTCAACACGCTGTCGAAGCTCGGGTTCTTGCGCCGTGATCCGACCAAGCCGCGCGCCATCGAGGTGCGATACGACCCCAACTCGGGGGCGGTGCTCGAGCGGCGGCCCGCTCGACACGTTCCTCTCGTGGGTGACGTCGCCGCAGGCACCGACGTGCTCGCACAGGAGAACGTGGAGGAGATCCTGCCGCTGCCCGCAGATTTCACCGGCGACGGCGACCTGTTCATGCTCCGGGTGCGGGGCGAGTCCATGATCGAGGCCGGCATCCTCGACGGCGACTTCGTGGTCGCACGGGCGCAGCCCACTGCGCACAAGGGCGACATCGTCGTCGCCGGCATCCCCGGCGAAGAGGCCACCGTGAAGACCTACACACGCGCGGGGGCCAAGGTGAGCCTCGTGCCTGCCAACACCTCGATGGAACCGATCGAGCTCGATGCCAGCGACGTGACGATCTACGGCAAGGTGGTCACCGTCCTCCGAAGGCTGTGACCGCGCTCAGGCCGCCCCGACCGTCACGAGGTCGTACAGGGCGTTCCACGTGCGACCGAGCTGCTCGCGGGTGACTCGTTCGTCCGCGGCGTGTGCGAGCAATGGATCGCCGGGACCGAAATTGGCGGCAGGAATGCCGCGGCTGGCAAAGCGAGCGACGTCCGTCCAGCCGAGCTTGGCTCGCACCTCGAGTCGGTTGCGCGCGATCAGCGCGGCGAGCAACGGGTGTTCGAGCCCGGGGCCCGCCGACGGCGCCGAATCGACGACAACGGCATCGTCGCCATCTTCGAGTGACGGCGCGAGCAACGAGCGCAGCCACGCCTCGGCGGCGGCTTCGTCGCGGTCAGGTGCGAACCGGTGGTTGAGTACGACGCTCGCCTCGTCGGGCACGACGTTGCCGGCAACGCCGCCCTGCACCATGACGGCCTGCACCGCCTCCCGGTACTGACAGCCATCGATGATCGGCTCGCGGCCCGGCCATTCCTCCACGATCGCGAGCAGCCCGGCGAGCCGGTGGATCGCGTTGCGTCCCATCCAAGGTCGCGCGCTGTGGGCCCGCACGCCGGCGAGCCGGATCTCGAACCGCATCGTGCCTTGGCAGCCGGCCTCCAACACCGCGTCGGTCGGTTCGCCGAGGATGGCCACATCGCCAGCCAGAAGATCGGGCCGATCATCGAACAGCTGGCCGAGACCGTTGAACTGGGACGCGATCTCTTCGGCCGCATAGAAGACGTACGTGATGTCGACCGCCGGGTCGTGCACCGTGCGGGCCAGCTCCAGCATCACCGCGAGGCCGCTCTTCATGTCGGCTGCACCGAGCCCCCACAACGTGTCGCCGTCGATGCGGGCGCGGTCGTTGCCGTTGACCGGCACAGTGTCGGTGTGGCCGGCGAGCACGAGGCGCGCCGCACGCCCGAGATCGGTACGGGCCACCAGGTTGTCGCCGATGCGGTCGAGCGCCAGCCACGGAACCGACAGCAACTCCTGCTCGATCCGATCCGTGATCGCCTGCTCGTATTGGCTGACCGAAGGGATGTCGACGAGCTCGGCGGTGAGCTCGAGCAGGTCGGTCACCCGACGTTGACTCCCTGATCGCGCAGGATCTCGTTGAGATGCTGGCGTTCGCCGGGCTCGTAGCGGCGAAGGATGAGGACGCACGGCAACGTGAACTCGCCGCCCGGAAAGGCGCGCTTGCGGCCAGCCGGCACCGTGATGCAGTACGGCGGCACCACGCCCCGGCTGACCTCGTCACCGGTGTTGCTGTCGATGACCGGGATCCCGGGATTGAGCACCGAGCCTTCGCCCAGTACGGCACCTTCGCCGACCCTCGCGCCCTGCGTCACCATGCACCGGCTACCGATCATCGCGTTGTCGCCGACCATGACGGGCGCGGCTTGCGGCGGCTCGAGCACGCCGCCGATGCCGACGCCGCCGGACAGGTGCACGTTGGCACCGATCTGGGCGCACGACCCGACCGTCGCCCACGTGTCGACCATCGTGTTGGCGCCGACCCGAGCACCGATGTTCACGTAGCTCGGCATGAGAATCACGCCTCGATCGAGGAACGCGCCGAACCGCGCGGACGCGCCGGGCACGACCCGCACGCCGGCCGCCGCATAGCCGCGCTTCAGCGGAAGCTTGTCGGCGTACTGGTACGGCCCGAGCTCGATCGGCTCGATCGGCAACAGCGCGAACTGCAACAGGATCGCCTGCTTCAACCACTCGTGGACGATGACTTGATCGTCGAGTTCCTCCGCGATACGAGCCTCGCCGCGGTCGAGCAGAGTGATCGCGTCGTGGACCATCGCCCGGGCGTCGGTGTCGCCGGGCTCGAGCTCGGAGCGGCGTTGCCACAGCTCCTCGATGCTCGCGCGGAGGTCGGCCATGGGCGCCGAGGGTAACGGCCGCGTCCGTCAGACGACGAGCCGTCGATGGACGAGTTCGATGCGCTCGTCCGGTTGCACAGCCGCGATGCGGACGTGCCCGGCGCCGTCGGGTCCGTAGAAGTCGCCCGGGCTGACGAGTGCGCCCCCATCGGTCGCCAGTCGTTTCGCGAGCGACCATGCATCCTCGCCGGGCGCGGCCACCCACAGGTAGAACGCGCCGTCGGGCATGGACGACTCGAGGTCGAGACCGTCGTCCAGGACGGCGCGCAATCGTTCGAGCCGGTTGCGATAGCGCTCTCGTTGCGCGTCGACATGTTCGTCGTCGGCGTACGCGACGACGGCCGCAGCTTGTACGGGACCGGGCACCATGAACCCCGCGTGCTTGCGCACTTCACGGAGGTACTCCACGAGGTCGCTGTCCCCGGCATAGAAGCCCGCACGCATGCCGGCGAGGTTGGAGCGCTTCGAGAGCGAGTGCACCGCGACCACGCCCTCGGACCCGTGTTCGAGAATCGTGCGAGGCGGTCCGCTCCAGGTGAACTCGGCATAGCACTCGTCGCTCAGCACTGGGACCCGATGGGCGCGACCCCAGTCGGCGGCTGTCTTCAGATCGAAGAGCGCACCCGTCGGATTGTTCGGAGTGTTGACCCACAAGCACAGCGCGCGTTCGGCGTCCTCGGCAGAGACGTCGCCGAGGCTTCGGTACGGCACTGCCCTGCATCCCGCCAGCACCGCGCCCATCTCGTACGTGGGATAGCTGATCGCCGGGTAGAGGACGGTGTCACGTTCGGGAGTGCGCAACCGCAAGTACTGCGGCGTTCCGGCCACGAATTCCTTGGTGCCGATGCAGGCCGCGAGGTCGGCGGGATCGACGCTCACGCCGAGCCGGCGTTGCATCCATCCCGACGCCGCTTCACGGAACGCGACGGTCCCTATCGAGGCGGGATATCCCCGCTCCGAGTCGCTGTCACCCAATGCGCGCACGACCGCCTGCGGCGGTGGGTCGCACGGCGTGCCGATGGAGAGGTCGACGCAGCCTCCGTTGAACCGGTTCGCGGCGGCCTTCAGCTCGTCGAGCCGATCGTAGGGGTACGGCGGCGGAAAGAAACCCATCAGCTCGCGATGTACTCGCGGAAACGGGCCGTCGCAGGATCATCGAGCCGAGCGCGCAGGCGCATACCTCCGTCCTCTGCTTTCTCGGCGACGACCTCGCCTTCGCGGTGAACCGCGGCCAGCACGTCGCCGCGCTCGTACGGAATCAACAGTTCGACGATCGTCGTGAGCGCGCGGAGTCTGTCCCCGATGGCTCGCAGGAGCTCGTCCACGCCTTCACCGGTGGTGGCCGAGATGACCACGCCTCCCGGGTTCCGGTGTGACAGACGTTTGGCCTCGCCGGGAGCGAGGTCCGACTTGTTGAACGCGAGCAGCTCGGGGACCTCACCGGCCCCGATGTCGCCGAGCACGGCTCGGACCGCGTCGATCTGGGCTTCGGGTTCGGCGGCGGACGAGTCGACGACGTGGACGAGGAGATCGGCATCGCCGGCGACCTCGAGCGTCCCTTTGAACGCTTCGACGAGTTGGTGCGGCAGCTTGCGCACGAAACCGACGGTGTCGGTCATCAGGACGGGCTCGCCGCCGGGGAGCTGGAGCCGTCGGGTCGTCGCGTCGAGCGTCGCGAACAACCGGTTCTCGACGAGCACGCCGGCGTCCGTCAATCGATTGAGCAACGTGGACTTGCCCGCGTTGGTGTAGCCGACGATGGCGACGTTCTGCAGTCGACTTCGGCGGCGGCTCTTACGCTGCGTGGCGCGATGTCGGTCGATGTCGCGGAGCTCGGCTTCGAGCTTGTGAATGCGCCGGACGAGACGCCGTCGATCGACCTCGAGCTGCGTTTCGCCGGGTCCCCGCGTACCGATGCGGGCCGCGCCCGCGGACATCCCGCCCGCCTGCTGCGAGAGATTGCGGCCCCTTCCTCGAATGCGCGGCAGCCGGTAGCGCAGCAATGCCAGCTCGACCTGCGCCTTGCCCTCCTGGCTGTGTGCGTTCTGGGCGAAGATGTCGAGGATCACCGCGGTGCGATCGATCGCGGTTCGTCCGAGCAGCTTCTCCAGGTTGAACTGTTGCGCCGGCGACAGCTCGTCATCGAACACGACAGTGTCGGAGTCGACCGCCAGCGACACTTCGCGGAGCTCCTCCGCCTTGCCCTTTCCGACGTAGGTTGCAGGGTCCGGGCGGTCCCGTCGTTGCACGACACGGGCCACTTCGTCTGCACCGGCGGTGTCCGCGAGCTGCGAGAGCTCGTCGAGCGAAGTCTCGATGTCGTCGGTGTGGGCGCCGTCGAGCGCGACGCCGACGAGCACGAGCTTCTCGCGGGTCTCACGGGAGATGAGGGTGTCGGTCAGTGCGTCGTTCATGCGGGCACGTCGATATCGGCGACATGGACGACCGGAACGGTCATCTCGGTGGTGGAGCCGAGCACGACGTCGGCGGAGCCGCCCGGTTGATGCACGCGGACGGTGGATCCCGTCAACTCCCAGTGCTCGGCCGCGGCAGCGACGGCGCACGCGCCCGTGCCACACGCCTCAGTCAGGCCGACGCCGCGCTCGAAGACTCGCATCGTGACCTCGCCAGGCCGCGGTCCGGGAATGACGAGTTCGACGTTGATGCCTCCCGGTACCAGCTCGTTGACACGCCGACCGTGCGCGATGAGATCGTCGTCGCTCTCGAACTCGGCGACGTGCAACACGAGATGCGGATTACCGACGTCGACGCGAGCCGCCCGCAGCACGCCATCACCGGCCCACTCGGTTTCGTCGTCGCCGACCTTGGCGACGCCCATGTCGACGGTGGCGCGATGGACGAGCGGCTCGTCGGATGTCTCGAGCCGCACGGTGCGTCGGCCGGCGTCCGTAGCAATAGTGATGGTGGGCCCCGTGATGATGCCCGCGAGCACCACTGCTTGCGCAAGACAACTGATGCCGTTGCCGCTCATCTCCGCGCGACTGCCGTCGGCGTTGAACAGCTGCATCGTGACGTCGGTCCGGCCATCGCCCACTGCAGATCCCTGGGTGACCCGCAGGAGCCCATCCGCGCCGACGCCGCGATGACGATCACAGAGCGCGCGCGCCGTCGCACCCGTCACCGCGCGGGTGTCGTCCAGATCCAGCAGGACGAG
>DATAES010000203.1:0-1748 GCA_036257895.1 Acidimicrobiales bacterium | reverse complement strand
GCTCCTCCTCCACATCGCCTCCTCAACTCGCCAGCATTCACTGCATCAAACCACGTACGCGCGCCGTCGTGGACAGCGATCCGTCACCGCTCGATTCAGCGCATGCGTGCCGACATCGCGGTGACGCGTTAGCGGTGTCGTGTT
Source organism: Acidimicrobiales bacterium (assembly GCA_036257895.1). Classification (GTDB taxonomy): domain Bacteria; phylum Actinomycetota; class Acidimicrobiia; order Acidimicrobiales; family JACDCH01; genus DATAES01. The sequence goes on along the minus strand of DATAES010000203.1, from coordinate 1,604 downwards.
GCTCTGATCGTCGTTCCGTCGGGGAGTTCGCAGCCGGTGACGGCGCGCGAGAACACGTTCCAGTTCGGGGGCAGGATCGAGGTCCGCGCCCGGCCGCACAGCGTCACGTTGTCGAAGTACTCGTCGAACGTGATGCTGTGATCGGCATGAGAGAACGCGCTTTGTAATCAGCACACCGGGCGGTGAGGGCAGTCGCCGGCCGCCGCCGTGGTCGACCCCGACGAGGAAATGACTGCCTGCCCGAAGTTGTCTGGGCCGAGCTCTCGGGCAAGTGCCTTGATCCCTTCGGGGGTGTTGAGCAGTGCGTTGAACTGCGCGACCTCCGCCGACGTATCGAGAGCCTGAGGAACCGGTGTCGTCTTGACCGGGCTGTTGGAGGCGGTGGCTCGACCCAACGTGAACATCGCGACGGCGAGAAGTATGACCACCAAGAAAGCAATCGGGCGAACTACTCCTCGTGACGCGCGACCCAATGTCAATGGCTGGCTGAGAGCAGCGCGACTTGCCATCACATCCCTTCTTGTGTCTCCTCCCGCACCAACTGCGGACGGGATCAGCGAACTACGACACGGTCGGCGCTCGGTCGCGCCAGGGTCGAGCGATGGTCGAGAAGCTGTCGTAGCGTCTGCAGCGGTGAGGGTTAGCGTCTTGGGCCCCGTGAGAGTCGACTTCGAATCGGGCGAAGTCGCTCTGGGCTCGGGCAAGGAGCGCGCGCTGCTCGCGGCATTGGCGGTGAGCGCCGGACACGTCGTGGCTTCCGAAGCGCTCGTGGATGCGCTGTGGGGTGATGCGCCCCCACGAACCGCACGGAAGACGCTCCAGACCTACGTCTCCAACATCCGTCGTGTCCTCGGAGCCGACGTCATCAGCACCGAGGCATCGGGCTACGCCTTGCAGGTTGCGGTCGACGACGTCGACGTCGTGCGATTCCGTGCGCTCGTCCACGATGCGTCACTTCGCGCCGGAACTGTCGACGAAGCGTCGGCGAAACTCTCGAAGGCCGTTGCCCTTTGGCGGGGCGATCCGTTCGCCGATGCCGCGTCCGACAGTGCGCTCGCGGCCGAAGGCATCCGCATTCGAGAGGAGTACTTGACCGCGCTCGAAGCGCGCATTGCCGCAGACCTCGCGGCCGGGCGCCATGCCGACGTCGTCGGCGAGCTCGAGGCGTTGGTGCGCGAGCACCCGTTCCGAGAGCGTCTGTGGGGCCACTTGATGGTCGCCCTGTACCGGGGTGGACGGCAGGCAGACGCTTTGGCTGCGTACCAACGAGCGCGCAACATCCTCAGGGAGGAGCTTGGTCTCGAACCGGGCGGCGAACTGAAGCGTCTCGAACGTGCGGTCCTCGAACACGACGCTTCTTTGGAGGCACCGTCGCCGGCGCGGGCGGTTTCCATCGACGCCGGTGAACCGACACGGTCGCCGGTTCGCTACGCCGTGTGCCGCGACGGAGTGCACGTCGCCTACCAGATCGTGGGAAACGGCCCGATCGACATCGTGGCTGTGCCGGGGTTCATCTCGCATCTCGACATCTGGTGGGACGCGCCGACCGACACGCTCGTCCGCCGGTTGGCGTCCTTCAGCCGCCTCATCCTCTTCGACAAGCG
>DATAES010000202.1:0-19944 GCA_036257895.1 Acidimicrobiales bacterium | reverse complement strand
GATCGTTCGGGCTGTACGGGAACTCGCCGCCGGAAACGGGTACGAACTGCTCGCCGTTGAGCTTCGGGTACTCACCAGCGCCGCCGAGCGGTCGTCAGCCCGTCGAGCGTACCCCGATGTAACCGGCTGGCCTCTTGCGATGACAATGAGGTCATGACCCGGCGCCTGTACCTCATCGCGTTCGTCGCGATTGCGGTGATCGCCGGGCTGTCGGTCTACGTGGCGACGAGAGTCGAGCCGAAGGACCTCGGGGGCGCTGGCGATCTGTCGGTCAAGGCGCAATCGGTTCCCGCGCTCGCCGCGGCCAAGGGATGGGTCAACTCGCCACCACTGAGCCCCGAGGACCTGCGGGGCAAAGTCGTCGTCTACGACTTCTGGACGTACTCGTGCGTCAATTGCGTTCGGACGCTGCCCCACGTGAAGGCGCTCTACGACCGGTACGCGAGCGACGGACTGGTCATCGTCGGCATCCACTCGCCCGAGTTCGACTTCGAGAAGGACCACGACAACGTGCAACGAGCCGTGCAGCAACTCGGCGTCACGTGGCCGGTTGCGTTGGATGACGACATGGCCATCTGGAACGCGTTCAGCAACAACTACTGGCCCGAGGAGTACCTCACCGATCGGGACGGCAAGCTGCGTCAGGTGTACATCGGCGAGGGTGCGTACGACCAGAAGGAGAACGACGTCCGCACCCTCCTCGGTGAAGCGCAGAACGCGCCTCGTGCCGCTGACGACGGTCAGGGCGAGGTGCAGCCGACGGCCCAGACTCCGGAGATCCATTTCGGGTTGTCCTTCGGAGCGCAACAGTTCTCGTCGTCGTCCCAACCGCTGTCGAGCGGAACGACGTCGTTCGCCGCACCTGCATCGGTACCCGTCGATACGTTCGCGTTGGAGGGACAGTGGAACGTGTCCGGTCAAGGGATCGAGTCGCAGTCCGCCGACGCGGCGATCGAGCTGCGCTACCGAGCGACAGAGGTGAACATCGTCGCGGGCGCCGGCACCGCTGAGGCTCCGGTGATGCTGGCAGTCGAACTCGACGGTGTCGCGCAACCCCCGGTGTCGATCACCGGTGACGATCTGTATCGGGTGCTGTCGAACGGTCCGGAAGGCGTGCACGACCTCGTGCTCAGACCGATGACCGCCAGCTTCAACGCGTTCGCGTTCACATTCGGCAGCGGTGACAACTAAGAGGCTGCCGTGATCACGGATTATGTTGCGCTCTTCGGTGCGGGCGTGGCGTCGTTTCTCGCGCCGTGTCTCGTCCCGCTCGTGCCCGCCTACCTCGGGATGATCGTCGGTGAGTCGGGTGAGAGCGGCGACATCGCGGCCGCGGTTCCGGCGACGATCGTCTTCATCGCAGGCTTCGCCGCCGTGTTCGCGGCACTCGGTGTGACGGCTGGATCGATCGGCTCGTCGTTGAGTTCGGTGCAGGACGTGCTGCAACGCGTCGGTGGCGTGATCGTCGTCGCGCTCGGGCTGATCATGCTCGGCGTCGTGCGCGGTCGCCTCGTGCAGGAACGCCGGCTGGTCAACCGGCTGCCGAATGTCGGTGGATCGGCTCGGCCGCTCGTGCTCGGAGTCGCGTTCGGCGCTGCTTGGAGTCCGTGCGTGGGGCCGCTGCTCGGCGCCGCACTGGTCGTCGCGGCCCATGGTGGTGCACCTGTGCGTGGTGGCTTGCTGCTGCTCGCGTACGCCGCGGGCATCGGCGTGCCGTTCCTCCTCGCGTCACTCGGACTCGCGGCTTCGCCCGGCATCGCCGCCCGCGTCCGCAGCATCGGTCCCGCACTCGAACGGATCGGCGGCGTCCTCCTCGTCGTCCTCGGCGTGCTGCTTGCTACGGGCACGTACGCGCATCTCACCTCGTACCTCGCGCAGTTCGCCCCGTCGGTCGGCGGCGTGTGACGTGTGACGTGTGACGTTTGACGTGTGACGTCTGACGAACTCTGGGTCGCCGTGGCCCCTATAGGGGCCCCGGCGCACCAACATTCGCAAGGCGGGCATCACCACGTGAGCGAGAAGCAGCGGTCCTCCAACGTTCCCGGCGACCACAGGCCCCAGAATCCGCCGCCCGCGCGCGCGGTGTGATCGAGCCATGGCAGGCACGTGGGGTCACTGATCCGCCGCACCACTTGGCGGATACCGCCTTCGTGCACGGCGTACCCCGTCCACGTGCCGGGAAAGTCCTTGGTCGACCCGACCTCCGTGACGTTGATGCCGAAACGGCGGTGACGGCGATGGCGGTGGGAATGGCCGGTGGACACGAGCGTGGCCGCATGCGCCGATGCCAGTTCGCGCAGCAGGCGGTTCGATTCGGGCCCGGGGATGCCGGGCGGGATGAACGTCGGGTACCGGTAGCGCTGTGGATGGTGATGCAGCGCGACGAGAACGCCCCCTGGGGCGCGCGACGCGACGCGCACGATGTCGTGCGTGAGATGCGCGACGCGGCCCCGGTGTTCGTCGGGCACGGTCGTGTCCACAAGCACCACTCGGATGCCGGGCATGTCGATCACCTCGACACCGTGCACGAGGTGCAGCCCGTGCGCGGCCAGAGCCGGTTGTGGTTCGACGAGCCGTGACTCCTTCACATCGTGATTGCCCGGCACCACGGCGACGCTGACGTGGAGGCCGGCAAGCAGTTCACCGACGGCGGCCCACTCTTCCGGGACGCCGTGATGGGTGAGATCTCCCTTCACGATCAGCAGCTGCGCGCCCCAGGCGAGCGCATCCTGTATGGCGCTGCGCGTGCAACGGATGGCATGAGGGACAGCAGCCGGCGGCTCCTTCAGGCGGTCGAGAAGGCCGAAGTAGTCGCATCCGATGTGGAGGTCGTTGATCGTCGCGATGCGACACTTCTCCGTGCCCGGCGGCGACGCGATGGTTCTGATCGTGATCTCCGTGTCGAGTGCGTCGACCGGAACGGTCTGCGACGTCGCCGGCTGCAACCCGTCGACGAGTTGCGTGCCGGGTTTGCCGTTGCGTCCGCGTCGCCACGTGAGTTGCACGGTGTCGGGCTCGACGGCGAAAACCCACGGGTTGGCGGGCCGGAGTCTCACTCCAGCGCAGTGGCGAGCGCGTCCCGCTCCCGCTGCCGGAACGCGACGTTGACCCGGAGGCGCTCGAGGTGCTGCGCGAGTGTTCTTTCCCCTTGCGGCAAGGGATGCTCGGCGAAGAACCCGAGCACGTCCTGCGCCACCGCCGGGTCGCTGAGTGCCCGGACTCCCTCCACCATGCGGACCATCGTGTTCGACGGGAACCGGTCGAGGAACGTCGTCCAGTTCCGCCGAACGAAATCCCAGGCCTTCGCGCCGTTCGATCGATTGGTCAAGGCTCGTGCGAGGACGAAGGGCGCATTCTGCGTTCGAATCTCGGAGAGGCTCAGTTGCAGCATCCTCGTGAAGGACTCTTCGTCTTCGAACTTGGCGAGTGAGTAGAGGTAGCGCATCTCCTCTTGCGGGTTGTCGGTCTTCCGGAAGCGTTCGAGAAACGCTTCGAAATCCTGGGTGTCGCCACGGTCGGCGATCACGTTCACGGCCGCGGCTGCCATCGCCGGGTCGACGCTGATGGGGTCATCGACATACGAGTCGTGCAGGGCGCGGGCTCGCGCGGCCACGTCTTCGTCCCCGCCGCCGACCCCGACGAACTCGAACAGCGCCGCTCTCATTTCGCGATCGCGATCACCTTCGCCCTCGCGCGGCGACCAACCCATGCGATGGAGCGCGGGCGCAGCGATCGCGCGCACGGTTGCTTGCAGCCGCACGCGCGTCTCGTCGTCGACGATGCGGTCGAGCGAGGCGAACGCGCCGGCCAGACGTTGCCAGACAGAGAGATCGGTCTCGTCCGCAAAGCTTCGGGCGAACTCGACGAAGGCGGCCGCGCTCGACGCCCCTTGGAGCACCGATGCGAATGCGTCGTCCACGAGGTTGTAGCGCTCGAGCGGTGTGAGCTCGCCCACGTGCCCGGCGAGCCGGTCACGCAACGAGCCTTGGTGGCGAGTGCGGTAGAAGCCGAACCCGCCTGCGTTGAGATGCACCCAATCGATCGCGGCGGGCAGCTCGACGTCGAGCTCGCGATCCGTGAGCAGCACCCGGGCCTGCTCGGTGCGCCCACCGGCTGACCACCGGTAGAGGATCGGCACGACCCAGATCGGCTCCGACTCCTCGGCATCTTCGCCGTCGACCGGGTAACGGAACCGTTCCTGGCGCAGCCGCAGTGTCCGGTCGCCGATCAGCTCGGCCTCGACCATCGGGTAGCCGCCCTGGAAGATCCACGTGTCCATGATCTGACGGACGGGCTCGCCGCTCGACTCCTCGATCGCGTCCCACAGGTCCGTGGTCTCGGTGTTCGAGTACTGGTGCAAGGACAGGTAGTGACGGATGCCGTCTCGGAACACGTCCTCGCCGAGGTATTGCTCGAGCATCCGAAGGACGGCCGCGCCCTTCTCGTAGGTGAGGATGTCGAACATCCCTTCGGCGTCCTGGGGCGAGACGACCTCGAACTCGATCGGGCGGGTGCTCCGCAGGGAATCGACGTCGAAAGCCGCGGTGCGCGACAGACCGAAACTGATCCAGCGTTCCCACTCGGGTCGGAACGCGTCGGTGCACTTCATCTCCATGAAGGTGGCGAACGCCTCGTTGAGCCAGATGCCGTTCCACCACTTCATCGTCACCAGATCGCCGAACCACATGTGGGCGAGCTCGTGGTGGATGACGTCCGCGATGCTCTGCAGCTCTCGTTGTGTCGAGCGGTGCGGTTCGACGAGCAGGAGCACCTCCCGGAACGTGATGCATCCGAGGTTCTCCATCGCGCCGAACGCGAAGTCGGGCACAGCGACCAGGTCGCACTTGTCGCCGGCGTACGGGATGCCGTAGTACTCGGTGAGCCAGTCGAGGGCGAACGCCGCGCTCTCCAGTGCGAAGCCCGTCAAGTGTCCTTTGCCCGGCTGGTGCACGACCCGGAGGGGGGAGTTGCCGCCTGTGACCGCACCCGTTGCTTCCATCGGACCAACCACGAACGCGACGAGATAGGTCGACATCTTCATGGTGTCGGCGAATGTGATCCTTCGACGACCGCTGTCGAGCGGCTCGTTCGACAGCTCGCCCGCGTTCGACACGGCGGTGAGATCGTCGGCGACGACGAGTGTGACGGAGAAGACCGCCTTCAGCTCCGGCTCGTCCCAACAAGGAAAGGCCTTGCGGGCGTGCGTGGCTTCGAACTGGGTGACGGCGATGACGTGGTCCTCGCCCGACTCGTCGGTGAACGTCGATCGGTAGAAGCCGGTCAGCTTGTCGTTGAGGACCCCTCGGAAGCGGCAACACAGCACCCACGCGCCGGCATCGATCGATTGGTCGAGCGAGAGACGGGCCCGCTCGGTCTCTGAGTCGAGCGTGACGGCGGCTTCGCGACGAGGGCCGCCGTCTGCTGGTTCGAGCCAGGCGTCGTCGATCGCGATCTCATCTGCGTTGAGTACGATTTCATCGACGGGTTCGATGACCTCGACGGCGACGCGCTGCTCACCGTTGAATGTGGCGGCATCGAGGTCGGGCGTGATCGTGAGCTCGTAACGCGACGGGACGACCGTTCTCGGCAGGCGGTACCGGTCCTGTTCGGGCACGGGTGCGTACGCTACCGGCCGTGACGGATCCGACCTATGACGTCGTCGCGGTGGGCAATGCCATCGTCGACGTGATCGCGGAAGTGGAGGACTCCTTCCTCGTCGAGCACGGGCTGACGAAGGACTCGATGGAGCTCGTCGAGCCGGACCGAGCGGAGGCGCTCTACGCGGCGATGCCACCGGGCATCGAGGCGTCAGGGGGCTCCGCCGCGAACACGACGGTGGGCGTGGCTGCCATGGGGGGACGCGCCGCGTTCATCGGCAAGGTGCGCGATGACCAACTCGGCGCCGTGTACGTGCACGACCTCCGCGCCTCGGGGGTGGACTTCTCTGTCGTACCCGCGGCGGAAGGTCCGCCGACTGCGAGTTCGCTGATCGTCGTCACGCCGGACGCGCACCGGACGATGAACACGTCGCTCGGTGTCGCCGGCCAAGTCGGCATCGAAGACATCGATGTCGAGCTCGTCGGCGGGGCGAAGGTCGTGTACTGCGAAGGCTATTTGTGGGACCACGACTCGATGAAGGACGCCCTGCAGCTGGTCATGCGCGTCGCGCGTGAAGCCGGGAACAAGATCGCATTGGCGCTGTCGGACGGATTCTGCGTCGACCGTCACCGTGACGCCTTCCTCGATGTGATCCGGTCGTCGGTCGACATGCTGTTCGCCAACGAGGCCGAGATCTGCTCGCTGTACGAGGTCGCCCACTTCGACGACGCGTTGCAACTGGCACAGAAGGACTGCGATCTGTCGTTCCTGACTCGCGGTGCCGCCGGCGCGGTGGTCGCGCGCCGCGACGAGGTCCACGTGGTGGGTGCCCACCCGCAAGGTCCGGTGGTCGACACCACGGGTGCCGGCGACCAGTTCGCGGCGGGGGCGCTGTTCGGCCTGACTCATGGTCACGACATCGCCACCTGCGCCCGCCTCGGATCCCTGGCCGCGGGCGAGGTGATCTCGCACATCGGCCCCCGGCCCCACGCGGACCTGCAGGCACTGGCGAAGACTGTTCTTTCGCGATGACATCGGTCACATCGTTTAGCGCTTGTCACCTGCGGTAATAACCGTTATCGTCGCCCGAGATGGCCCTCGCCGCGACTGTTCCGACGAGTGACGCGACCCGAGATCGCCTGCTCGACGCGGCCGCCGCCGTCTTCGCCGAGAAGGGTTACGACCGGGCCGGCGTGCAAGAGATTGCCCGGCGTGCGGGGCTGACCACCGGCGCCATCTACGGCCGGTTCACCGGCAAGGCCGATCTGCTCCAAGCCGCCATCGAGTCGCACACCAACGACGAGCTCGACGACCTCTTCGCCCAGAACCGCTTCGCGGGCCACGCCTCCGACATCCTCCGCACCGTCGGTTCGCACCTCGTCATGACCGACTGCCCCGACGCTGATCACGCGGAAGGCGCGCTGCTGCTCGAGGCGTTCGTCGCCGCTCGCCGAGATCCCGAGGTCCGGCTGCAGCTCGAGCGTCTCATCGAAGAGCGCGCCTCGGTGCTCGCCGACCTCGTCGAAGAGGCGAAGGACGACGGCAGCATCGACGCCGCTCTCGACAGCAAGTCACTCGTGCGCTTCTGCCACGCCGTCGGCTTGGGTTTCCTGCTCTACGACGCAATCTCCATCTCGCTCCCGGAGGCAGAACCGTGGGAGCAGCTCATCAACCGTTTGGTCGGTGCCATCGCGCCGCCCGAAGCCCACAAGGGGGACTGAACCGTCATGGCCACCAACCAAGAGATCCTCGGTCGCGAGGACGCGAACGACCTCGAGGCGATCCTCGCCATCACCAACGACGACGTCGACTCGGTCATCCATGCGGTGGCAGACAACGCCGACGCCATCTTCACCTGGGACTACGAGAAGGGCGCGCGGCCCGCGCTCACCAAGCTCTACGAGAAGGCGAAGACGTCGCAGTGGAACGGCGAGACCGATCTTCCGTGGGACACCGACGTCGATGTCGAGAAGGTCGCGGCCAACGCGCCGATGGACCCGGACACCGACCCTGTCCTCGTCGCCGCTACGGCGGCCGGTGGCCCTCTCGCCAGCTGGGGCGAGAAGGAATGGAACCGAATGAAGATCGAGGGCCAGAACTGGACGATGAGCCAGTTCATGCACGGCGAGCAGGGTGCGCTGCTGTGCACGGCCAAGATCGTCGAGACGGTCCCGTGGATCGACGCCAAGTACTACGCGTCGACGCAGGTGATGGACGAGGCCCGGCATGTCGAAGTGTTCGCGAAGTACCTCGACACCAAGCTGACCGGCCACTACCCGATCAACGCCCATTTGCGGATGCTGCTCGACGACATCATCAACGACAGCCGCTGGGACATGACCTACCTCGGCATGCAGATCATGGTCGAGGGTCTCGCACTCGCCGCGTTCGGCTTCATGCACATGCTCACGGAGGAGCCGTTGCTGAAGAAGCTCCTGCGTTACGTGATGAGCGACGAAGCCCGTCACGTCGCATTCGGTGTGTTGTCGCTGAAGGAGTACTACGAGGGCCTGTCCGACGCCGAGATGCTCGAGCGCCAGCAGTTCGCATTCGAGGCCGCCGTGCGCATGCGCGACCGGTTCCTCCAGCAGGAGGTCTGGGAGCGCATGGGTGTCGACGTTCGCACGATGGTGAGGCTCCAGATCGAGAACGAGGCGAACAAGAACGACGACCCGTTCCAGCAGCTCCTGTTCTCGAAGATCGTGCCGAACTGCAAGAAGCTCGGCCTGCTCGATCGCAACGACTACTGGCTGCGCAAGAAGTTCTCGGAGATCAACGTCATCCAGTTCGAGGACTGGCGTGACACCGGCGATGAGTACGAGCTCCTCGACGAGCTCGGCAAGGACCGCGCCGCCGCAGCCTCCGCCGCCGAGTCCGCCTGACCCTTCCTGTCTGACGAATGTTGGTGCGCCGTGGCCCCTCTGGGGGCCACGGCGACCCGAAGTTCGGGGCGGGGGAGGGCGACTAGCGCACCTGGCCTCGGCCGCGAGCCATGACGTCCTCGCGACGCTTCGCCACCTCCGCAGCCGAACCGTGGCCGCCGGCCATCCACTCACGTGCGGTGCGCGCCTCGATCGCCCATGCCTCCTCGTCCGTGGTCATCGATCCGTCGGCGTAGGTGGCGAAGATCTGCGCCACGCCCGCGGGATCGTTCGACGCGATGTCCGCGGCGAGCTGCCGGCAGAACGGCAGCAGCTCCTCATGAGGCACGACGTGGTTGACCAGACCCCAGTTCAGGGCAGTGTCGGCGTCGAGGAAGTTGCCGGTGGCACTCAACTCACGCGCCCGTCGGATACCAACCGCTTCCCTCAAGAGAACGGTGAGTCCCCACCCGGGTTGGATGCCGACGCGCGTGTGCGTGTCGGCGAACCGAGCGCGATCGGACGCGACCAGGAAGTCGCAGTTCAACGCGAGCTCGAAGCCGCCCGTGATGGCGGCGCCGTTGATCGCACCGATGACCGGCTTGCTGATGCGCGGGAGCGGCCCGCGAGGGTCGGGCGGGGGCTCGGCCATGCGGCCGGTGCGGCCGTCCTCGCTGCCGAGCTCCTTCAAGTCGAGGCCGGCACAGAACGCGGGATCGGCTCCGGTGATGATGACGACTCGGACGTCGTCGCGTGCGTCACAGTCCTGCACGATGCGAGGGAGCGTCCGCAACACCTCGCGCGAGAGCGCGTTGCGTGCTGAGGGACGGTTCAACGTGACGGTCGCCGTTGCCTCGACGACGTCGAGCAGCACCACTTCGTCTGACACGGTCGCTCCTGTCCTAGATCGTGGCGGTGTGATGACGCGGTCCGGTGACGCCGGCCTCGACACGTAACAGAGCTCCCGACGCCGTGTCGGACGCGATCGTGGCTACGTACATGGCATCGCCCCCGAACGCGACGCTGGCCGGCTGCTGCCCCGCGAGCGAGATCGTGCGATCGACGTCGCCCGCGGGCGTGAACCGCACGAGGGAGTGGCTCCGCGGCTGAGCGACCCACATGCCGTCGTCGTCGTCGAAAGCCATGCCGTCGGCTTCGCCGCTCGGGGTGTCGAGAACTCTCCGATCCGGTCCGGCTCCCCGGTCCATCACCGTCACCGTTCCCCGCTGGTAGTCACAGAAGCGCCACGTCGAGCCGTCGTCTCCGACGCCGTTCGGCCACGCGACATCCTCGAGAACGATGGTGGCCACCTCCGGAGCGGTGATGTGCCAGAACGCGCCGGGCACCACGTCGTCGCCCGCGAACGGCCTGAACCTCAGGCCGCCGGCGAGGATGGTGCCGTCGGACGTCGCACTGATGTCGTTGAAGCCGGTGACGCCTTCGGGTGCGGCGAACAGCAACCGGTTCGTACCGTCCGGTTGCACGTGCGTGATGTCCCTTCCCGAGACGACCACGCCACCGTCCGCATGCAGGGCAAGGCCGCCGACGCCGCGCCGCTTGGGTACAACCGTCTCGACGTCGCCGGAAGATGCCCGCCATCGATGCACGCCGCCACCGAGAACGTCGGTGAACCACACGTTGCCATCGGCGTCGACCCGCGGTCCCTCGACGAGTTGGTAGCCGTCGGCCACGACCTCGAACTTCACCTCGTCGCCCATGTGGTCGTCGCTCATGAACCACCTTCGTCGGGGTCGGACGGCAGGAACTCGAACTTCATGTCACCGAGCCGCACAAGAGTGGACGCGATCCAACCGCCCATCGCGCCGAAGTGGTCGTCGAGAACGGAGCCGTCCTTCAACGTGTCCTCGTCGAGTTCGTAACTTCCCTCGTAGCTCACCTCGACCGCGTACTCGAGTTCGTTGAGGTCGTGCCCGTAGATCGTCTCGATGGTGGGCCCGGTCCGTTCGAGCGGCTCGACGCCGATGCTCGGGCTGCGCTCGGGCAGCACGGCGAGTACGGCCGACGCGTCCGGAGGTTGTGAGAGCCCTTGCACGCGGAGGACGATCTCGATCTCGATCCGAGGACCCTCCTCCAACGGTTCGCCGATGTACCACGACCGATATGCCGTCTGTGCCCAGGTGGGCCAGTCGAGGGTGATGTCCGCCCGAACGCGGGGCGGGCTGCCTTCGCCCGGCAGTCCGTAGCTGGTCTCCCACGTCAGGTCACCGAGCAGTACGTCGGCCTGGAACCGCTCCTCGAAGGCCTGGCGCTCGAGCAGAGCGTTCTCGAAGGTGTCTCGCAGCGCACCGATGGCATCGGTGAACACATGGTCCAGCATTCGCGCGGGAGGCTACATGCCGGGGTAAGCCTGCTTCGATGGCACTTGACCAGTTGGCAGGCGAGATCGACTACCCGATGATCATCGTGACGACGACGTCCCGCAGCGGCGACCGAGCGGGATGTCTCGTCGGCTTCCACACGCAGTGCAGCATCGATCCCTTGCGGTGGGCTGTGTTCTTGTCGATCGAGAACCACACGTACCGCGCCGCACTCGACGCAGACGCGCTCGCAGTGCACTTTCCTTCCGCCGACGACCTTGACGTTGCGGCGCTGTTCGGCTCGGTCACGGGTGACGAGGCGGACAAGTTCGCCCGGTGCGAATGGACCGAGGGGCCGCACGCCGTCCCCCTCCTGACGCGCTGTCCGATCCGCTTTGTCGGACGAGTGCTCGACGTCGTCGACGATGGCGGCGACCACGTCTGCTTCATCCTCGACCCGATCGTGACGGAGCATCCGGAAGCACTCGACCCGTTGACCTTCCAAGCCACCCGTCACTTCGAAGCCGGCCACGCCCCTTGACGCGTGTCGAGATGAGGCCGGCCACGCCGCTTAGTTCGGGTCGATTACACGGCACCGTCGCCCGGGGACATGAACGCGGTCGCAACGGACATACCGAGGTTCTTGTGCCGCAGCGTCGTGATCCTGCGTCCGGGTTGCACGGCGTCCTTGACGTTGCCGATGTGGTCGGACAACAGCGCGGCGGTCGCATCGAGATCACTCACCGTGTACGCCAGTCCGAAGAACCCGGCAGGGCGCTCGGCCGCGTCGTCCATCGGCTCGTTCGGGCCGATCAACTCGAGGATGACCTCACCCATGCGGAAGAACGTCTGCCGCGCTTCGAACCCGTACTGCTCCGCATCGATCTTCCGAGTGCGCCGTGTCTCGATCCCGACCGCGTTGAGCGCAGCGATCGTGCGATCGACATCGGGTGACAAAATCACAAGGTGGTCGATGAACTCCACGCCGTTGTCGTGATGAGGGCCCGCGGATGCCGGAGCGGGCTCGTCGGTCGCCTCTGTCGGGAGGCCGTCGATCGACGGCGTCGATGCCGGGATGTCGCGCAACACCCACGAGACGATGCGTTTGCCGGCGTCCGGTCCGGCGAGACGCAGCCGCACCGAGCCGACCCGGCAAGTCCCGTCGTCTTCGACGGTGAAGCCTGCGGCAGTCCAGGTCTCGGGCGGGTCGGCGATCACGATGGCGTCGATGGTCGGTGCCCCCACGCCCCGACCGTACCGCTCCCGCTACCGTGACAGCGGCCGGCGATGAGCGACATCTCTCCTCCGACGACGAACGCAGCACCACTCGAACTGCCGAGTGGTGCCATCTTGCAGGCGGGCCGCTTCGTCGTACAGCGCACGTTGGGTCGTGGCGGTTTTGGCATCACCTACGCCGCCGACGATCGCCGGCTGGGCCGTCCGGTGGCGTTGAAGGAGTTGTTCTGCGACGGGGCGATCCGTCACCGCGGCGTCGTCACGCCTCCACCTCACGGTGCCGAGGCGTTCGCGGCGGCCAAGGCCCGCTTCCTCCGCGAGGCCGCCGTCCTCGCACGGTTCACGCATCCGGGGATCGTCCACGTCTACGAGGTGTTCGAAGAGGCCGGAACCGCCTACCTCGTGATGGAGTTGCTCGAAGGGCGAACGCTGTATGACCACGTGCTCGCGCGAGGCGGACCGCTCGTCGAATCGGATGCGCTCGATGTCGCGCACCGGTGCGGTACCGCGCTCGTCGCCGTTCACGCCGCCGGCATCCTGCATCGTGACCTGAACCCGGCCAACGTGATGCTGACCGGTGAGGGCCGTGTCGTCCTGATCGACTTCGGGCTCGCTCGCGAGTACTCGGTCGACGAGACCACGCCGATGACGCGGATGGTGACTCCCGGGTATGCGCCCCCCGAGCAGTACGCGCTCGACGCTCGTTGTGGGCCGCCCGCCGACGTCTACGGCCTTGCCGCGACGCTGTACTGGACCCTCACCTCGCGCGCGCCGGCACCGGCAATCGACCGCCAGACCGGTGCACCGCTCGCGCCGCCCTACCGGATCATCCAATCCGTGTCGAAGCCGCTGTCGGACGGCGTGCTCGATGGTCTGGAACTGAACCCGGGACATCGGCCTCAGACCGTCGAGGCCTTTCTCGCGCGCATCGGTCGGCCCTCACCGAATGGCACGAGCGCGCCGGCTGCCGCGATCCCCGACCGAGATGCGACCCGGGTCGAAGGGACCCTTCCGCTCGCGTCGCCTCCCGCGCCGCTGCCGGTGCCACCGAGCGTCGAGCCCGGACGGCGCACGGCCCTGCTGCCACTGTTCGCGATCGCACTCGCCTTCGGCGCGCTCGTACCGATCCTGAGCGTGGTCGTCGCCGCAGTCGTCGTCCTGCCGGCGCTGTGCACGGCGGGCGATGCGGTCGTTTACACGCGGCTCCGGCGATCGGGCGATCGTCTCCTGTGGCGACACCGAACGGCCCTGCTCGGCTATGTGCCGGTTCGGTTCATCCGCAACCTCGGGCATGTGCTCGTGGCAGGTGTCCCCGCGCTCCTGCTGTTGGGAGCGACGGTTGCGACGGCGTTGGCCATCGACAGCGTCACGTCCACGTCGACCGCAGCGGACTGGGTGCTGCGCATAGGCGGCGCCGGCGCGATGGCCGCGCTCGTGCTGCTCGTGGTGCGCGACCGAATGCAGTTTCGGGCCGCACTCATCCTCGATCGCCTGGTGCGTTCTGCCGTCGACGACGGACGGCTCACCGTTGTGGGCCAAGGCCTATGGATCGTCGCCGGCGTGTTCCTCATCGGCGCCATCGGCCTCCACCCCGAGCCCTGGCCCTTCTAGCGAGTCCGAGCGCGCCCCAGCGCGCCCGAGTGCTGCGCTACTCGTCCTGCAACTGCCACCAGACGAAGGCGAGGACGTCCGCGGCCTCGTCCGCCTGCCGGGTCGCCGGCTTGCCCTGACCGTGCCCGGCCTTGGCTTCGATGCGCACCAGCACCGGGTGGTCGTGGCCGCAGGAAGTCGCCGCTTGCAGCCGCGCCGCGAACTTCCGCGCATGCATCGGATCCACGCGGCTGTCCTCTTCGCCGGTCTCGATCAGCACAGCCGGATAGCAGGTTCCGTCAGCGACGTGGTGGTACGGCGAGTACGCGTACAGCCACGCGAACTCCTCGGCGATGTCCGGGTCGCCGTACTCGGGGATCCACAGTCGGGCGATGAGGAATTGATGGAAGCGCACCATGTCGAGCAGCGGCACCGCGCAAACCACGGCGCGGCACAGATCAGGTCGTTGGGTGATCGCTGCGCCCATCAGCAGCCCGCCGTTCGAACCGCCTCGGATCGCCAGCTGCGACCGGGAAGTGATGCGTTGCTCCACCAGCCAGTCCGCCGCGGCGTGGAAATCGTCGAAGACCTGTTGCTTGCGTTCGCGCATACCGGCGCGATGCCACGGTTCGCCCTCTTCGTTCCCGCCACGGATGCACGCGACGGCGTAGCAACCGCCGTCCTCCACGAACGAGGCGATGATCGGACTGAACGCCGGTGACATCGCGATCGCGAAGCCGCCGTAGCCGGTGAGGATGGTGGGCCGCGGCTCGTTCGCCGGTGCGTCCGCGCCACGGACGAGGAACATCGCGACGTCGGTGCCGTCCGTCGACGTGTACGAGTGCTGCGAGACTGCGAAGCCGGTCGCCTCCGGCGCGCCCGGGAGGTCGCTCCACCTCGACACCCCGCCGTCAGGCGTCCAGCGGAACAAGGTCGGAGGCCGAGCGAACCCCGTCAGCGAGAAGACGGCGGCGTCCTCGTCGTGGCTCGTGGCCAAGCCGGCGAACGAGCCGATCTCCGGAAGTGCAACGTCGCTCACGTGGGTCCCGTCCGTCCGATGGTGCGCGAGTTGCGCGACAGCGCGACGCGTCGAAGCCACGAACAGCGAGTCCCGTGTCAGTGCCGTCCCTTCGATGACGGAATCGCATTCGGCAACCAACGTCTGCCACGTTGACGGATCGAGCGAGTCCGTATCGATCGGCACCGCCACGACCCGACCCCGATCGGCGTCGAGCGTGGTGTGGCCGACGAGACGGTCTCGGCGGTCGTCGACGGTCAGCCACGTCACGACTTCCTGTCCCTCGATCACCGTCCGACGGTCACCGCTGGCGACTTCGATCAGATGGACGTCGTTGCGGCTCCAGCCGAGCTCGACGTGGACGACCGCCAACCGTCCGTCCCGCGAGATCGACACATCTGGCCACGCCGTCGGATCAGGGAGCTCGTCGAACAGGACCGGATCGTCCGACCACGGCGTGCCGAGCCGGTGCCAGAAGACGTGACGGTCGTAGTCGCCGCCCGTCGCATAGCGCGTGTATGCGAACCCGGATGCGTCGGGCAGCCACCCGACCGATGCCGCCCGGGTGTGCGGGATCTCGTCGGACAGGTTCTCCCCGGTGCGCAGGTCCAGCACTCGCAGCGTGGAGCGCTCGTCACCCGAGGCCGACAGGCCGTACGCCACGAGCGTCCCGTCGCGGGACGGATGGAACCAGTCGATGGCGGCCGTCTCGTCGTGCATGACCGTCATCGGATCGAGCACGACGTTCGGTTCGTACGGTCCGTCGCCGCCGAGTGGGCGCACACACAGCACTGCCCGGTCGTGATGACCCCATCGGTCGAGGGAGAAGACCTGGCCCGCTTCGATTACCGGTGACGACGACGTTCCCGCTCTGAACAGCTCAGTCAGGCGCGCGTGCAGACGTGGTCGCCAGGAGAGCGCGTCGAGTGCGGCGCGTGTGTGGGCGTTCTGGAACGATGCCCACGCCTTCGTCTCGTCGCTGTCGCCGTCCTCGAGCCAGCGGTACGGATCGGCGACTTCGGCTCCGTGGATCAGATCGACGTGATCGCCGACTCGCGTCGACGGCGACTCGGAACTACCCGCGGCCGGCGTTGGGCTTGCGTCCGTGGTTGGCCTTCTTGCGACGCGCCCTGTTCTTCCGCTTCACGGTCCGTTTCGACATGGAGAGACAACGTTAGCGCGGTGCCGAACCCGGAGCCTTACGCAAGAGCGACGCGGCGAGGGAAGCGCCAGCGACGAGCCGCAGTCGAGCAAGCGACCCGCAGGGGAGTGCGCGAGACCATCAGCACGGGTGCGATGCACCCCAAGCGATGAGGTCGTCCGGCGTCATCGTGTTGACGATCGCGGCGGGCTCGATGCCGAGGCGGGCCGCCTTGTCGCACCCGTACGGTTGCCACTCGAGCTGGCCGGGCGCGTGCGCGTCGGTGTCGATGGCGACCTTGCACCCCCAGTCGAGCGCCATCGAGAGCAGCTCCTCGGGCGGGTCCTGGCGCTCGGGACGGCAATTGATCTCGACTGCCTTGTCGAACCGTGCACAGGCCGCGAACACGAGCTCGGGATCGAACTGACTCTCGGGTCGGCCCCGGCCGACGACCTTGCGTCCGGTGCAGTGGCCGAGGATGTCGGTGTGCGGGCTGGCCATGGCGAGCACCATGCGACGCGTCATCTCTGTGCGCTCCATCCGCAGCTTGGAGTGCACGCTGGCCACCACGACGTCGAGTCTGCCGAGCATGTCGTCGGTCATGTCGAGGCTGCCGTCCTCGAGGATGTCGACCTCCATCCCAGTGAGGATGCGGAAGGGGGCGAGCTTCTCGTTGAGCGCGTCGACTTCCTTCAACTGCTCGCGGAGCCGCTCCGCGGACAGACCGTGGGCGACGGTCAGTCGCGCCGAGTGGTCGGTCAGGACCATGTATTCGTGGCCGAGGTCTCGCGCCGCTCGGGCCATCTTCTCGATCGGCGCGCCCCCGTCGGACCAGACGGAGTGTGTGTGGCAGTCGCCCTTGAGGGCGGCGCGGATCTCGCCGCCCTCACCCATGGGGATGCTCGTGGTCTCCTCGAGCCGTTGGAGATAGCTCGGGGTCTTGCCGTCGAGGGCCTCTGCGATCGCCGTGCCAGTGCTTTCGCCGATGCCCGGTAGCTCCTTGAGTCGGCCTTCTTCGTGGAGCGTGCGCAGCTCGTCGGGACTCGTGGTTCGAACTGTCTCCGCGGCCCGAAGGAACGCACTGGCCTTGACCGAGGGCGCCAAGTCGCGGTCGAGCAGGTAGGTGATGCGTTCGAGTGCCTCGACCGGGTCCACAGCGCAAAGGTAGCGAGACGAACCGCCGAGGGAAGCGCCAGCGACGAGGCGGACTCGGCGGAGACAGCG
The DNA here is from genome assembly GCA_036257895.1 of Acidimicrobiales bacterium. Lineage (GTDB taxonomy): Bacteria > Actinomycetota > Acidimicrobiia > Acidimicrobiales > JACDCH01 > DATAES01. Next base: position 2,958 of record DATAES010000202.1, on the reverse strand, counting down.
AGCGCAGCGAGCGCTCGAAGCCGAGCGATCACTATGCGCCACTACCCTCGACCAACGTGGAGCGGTTCGGGATCGTGGGGCTACCCAATGCGGGAAAGTCGGCGCTGTTCAACGCGCTGACCGGCGGGTCGGCCACGGTGGCGCCCCACCCGTTCTCGACGACCGAGACCAACATCGGGGTCGCCACCGTTCCGGACCCGAGGGTGGACGCGCTGGCGGTCATGAGCACGTCGCGCAAGATCGTCCACGCCACCGCGGAGTTCGTCGACATCGCCGGGCTGCAGCGGGGCGCGTCCGAAGGGGAGGGTCTGGGCAACCGGTTCCTCGGCGGCATCCGCGAGGTCGACGCCGTTCTCTACGTGCTGCGGGCTTTCGTGGACGAGAACGTCGTAGGCGGCACGGACCCGCTCGAAGATCTCCACACACTCGAGTTCGAGCTGACGCTCGCCGATCTCGCCAGCGCCGAGCAGCAACTCGATCGAAGGCGGAAGGCGGCGAAGGGCGACAAGTCGCTCGCCGGCGAGGTCGCGGCGCTCGAATGGGCCGTGTCGACGTTGTCCGAAGGCACACCGCTGTATCGCGCGGGCCTCACCGACGATCGCCGTACCGGGCTCCGCCCGTTCTTCCTGTTGACGACGAAGCCGGTGCTCGCAGTGGTGAACCTGGGCGAGGACCAGCTCGCCGATGCCGGCCTCGTCGACGCGGTCGTGACCGAGCTCGGGGCCGTCGCGGAAGTGCTCGGCGTCTCCGTTCAACTCGAGGCGGAGGCCGCACAACTTCCTGCCGACGAACGAGCCGAGCTGCTCGACGGCCTAGGTCTCGGTGAGGGCGCGTTACCGCGAGTGGCGCGCGCCGCGTACCACCTGCTCGGACTGCGCACGTTTCTCACCACCGGCGACAAGGAGTCGCGCGCCTGGACGTTTCGTGCCGGTGCGAAGGCGCCCGAGTGCGCAGGCGTCATCCACTCCGACCTGCAACGCGGGTTCATCCGGGCGGAAGTGATCCATTGGGACGAGCTCCTCGAGCTCGGCTCGTGGAACAAGGCCAAGGAGGTCGGCAAGCTCCGCATCGAAGGCAAGGACTACGAGGTGGCGGACGGCGACGTCCTCGAGATCAGGTTCAACGTGTAGGCGATCGGTCGTGTCCTGGTTGGTGCGCAATGGAGAAGTTCTGGCGACCCTCGAGGTGGCCGAGTCAGCCGGCGCGCGCATGCGCGGCTTGCTCGGACGTGACGGGATCGAGGGCGCGCTGCTGCTGCAGCCGGCGAAGTCGGTACACACGCTAGGGATGCGCTTCACGATCGATGTCGCCTACGTCGACCGGGAGCTCAACGTGCTGCGCACACGTGCGATGCGGCCGTGGCGGCTCGGACGGGTCGTGTTCAAGGCGCACGGCGTGATCGAGGCGGAGGCGGGCTCGTTCGCGCGCTGGGGGTTGAAGCCCGGCGACCAACTGGAAGTCAAGGGATGAGTGAGCGCAGCGAACGCAGACCTGCGGGCGTGCGACCGCCAGGGAGCCGCACGCTGATGGGGTGCGGTGGCGCCGCCCCCGGGGTCATGGGATGAGTGAGCGCAGCGAACGCAGACCAGACGATCGGTGAGTTCAGGCGTGCTGGTCCTCGTCGCGACCCCGATCGGGAACATGGCCGATCTGTCGCCGCGCGCGGTGGAGGCCTTACGGCTCGCCGACGCGATCTGTTGCGAGGACAGCCGCCGGACGGGCAAGTTGCTCGAGCGGGCCGGTGTCACACGGCGGGCGCCGCTGCTGGTCGTGAACGACCACACCGAGGCGAGTCGCATCGGTGAGGTTCTCGCGCGGCTGGCGCGAGACGAGCGTGTCGTCGTGGTGTCCGACGCCGGCACACCGGGCATCTCCGACCCCGGCGAACGCCTGGTGCGGGCGGCGACGGTGCAGGGTTTCACGGTCGAGGTCATACCGGGTCCGTCGGCCGCGATCGCCGCGTTGGTGGCGAGCGGACTGCCGACCGGGCGCTTCGTGTTCGAGGGCTTCTTGCCGCGGAAGGGGAGTGGCCGCACCGAGCGTCTGGAAACGCTGGCCTCGGAGACTCGGACCATCGTCGTGTACGAGGCGCCCCACCGGCTGGCGCGCACGCTCGCGGACCTCGTCGACGCGTTCGGCCCGGAACGGCGCGTCGCGGTGGCGCGTGAGCTGACGAAGCTGCACGAAGAAGTGGTGCGGGGCTCGTTGGCCGACGCGCTCGACTGGGCTTCTCGTGAGCCGCCGCGAGGTGAGCACGTCCTGGTGATCGACGGTGCGCCGGAAGCGCCGGACGCGTCGGACGACGAGGTACTGGTGGCCGTCCAGGAGGCACTGGCCCGCGGGTTGTCAGCTCGCGACGCTGCGTCGGAGGTGGCGCGCGCCCTCGGCGTTCCGAAGCGCCGCGCGTATTCGCTGGCGACAACCGCTTCGCACTGAGATCGTCGCGTCGATGTTCGGCGCCCAACTCGTCCTCGCCGTCGTCGACGCTGTTCCCGACGCGGTCATCGACGGTGGCTGGGGCGTCGACGCGCTCGTCGGACGGCAGACCCGCGACCATGACGACCTCGACCTGGTCATCCGGTCGAACCATGTCGCTGGGGCGGTCGACGCGCTGGCCCGGCTCGGCTTCACGATCACGACGGACGAACGTCCGACGCGACTCGTCGTGTCCCGATCCGACGGACGCCGGGTCGACCTGCACCTGGTGGAGCAGACCTCGTCGGGAACGACGCAACGGCTTCCCGGCGGCCGGCAGTTCACGTATCTCCTCGACCGGACGAGCGGAACGATCGACGGGCGAGTCGTGCGCTGCCTGTCGCCTGAGATGCAAGTGCTCACCCACGCTGGCTACGAGCCTGATGACGACGATCGAGCGGACGTTGGTCAAGTCGCGGCTCTGTCCGGGCTCGCAGTGCCGCCTCCGTATGCCGCGCCGCTCGTGGCCGGCCATCCGGTCCC
>DATAES010000201.1:0-33732 GCA_036257895.1 Acidimicrobiales bacterium | reverse complement strand
CACGGACGCACCAACCGAGTCCCCGATGCCGAGCGGCGTGATGGAGAACGCAGCAATCATGCGGCGATGGTCCCATGTCTGGCAACGCCCGGGCGTGTCGCTACCGCGTGGGTAGTCAAACGCCCGGGCGTCGCAACATGGGCCGGATCTACCGAACCGCGTCGCGAGATTCCGGCAAGGTCGCCGAGGGAAGCGCCAGCGACGAGGCGACACGTCGTACGAGCGACCCGTAGGGGAGCGAGTTCGACTTGAAGACCAGTGCCGGCGGCGAGATTCGAACTCGCACTGCCCGGGACCTAAACCCGGTCTCTCTGCCAGTTGGAGTACGCCGGCGGGGACTCGACCGTACCGCCGCTACCCTCGGGCCCCATGACGCCTGATCCTTCGATGCTCCGCGAGATCGCCCAGGTTGGCGGCTTCGGCGACCCGCAGAACGATGTCTTCAACCGCCTGCTCCGCAACCGCATCGTCTTCCTCGGCACCGAGGTCGACGATGCCATCGCGAACCTCATCACGGCGCAGTTGCTGTACCTCGAAGGCGACGACCCCGAGAACGACATCTGGGTGTACATCAACTCGCCCGGCGGTTCGGTGACGGCCGGAATGGCGATCTACGACACGATGCAGTTCGTCCGACCCGACGTCGGCACCATTTGCATGGGCCTCGCGGCATCGATGGGTCAGTTCTTGCTGTGCGCCGGCGCGAAGGGCAAGCGCTACTCGCTGCCCCACGCCCGAATCATGATGCACCAGCCGTCGGGCGGAATCCGAGGGCAGGCGAGCGACATCGCGATCCAAGCCGAGCAGATGATCTACATCAAGCGCCTCATGGCCGAGCGCATCGCCTACCACACCGGCCAGACGGTCGACCAGGTCGAGGCCGACTCCGATCGCGATCGTTGGTTCAAGCCCGACGAAGCTGAGACCTACGGCATCATCGACCGCGTCATCGTCCGCCGCGGTGAGATGCCAGACGCCTGATCAGCGAGCGACCTCCTGGCCTCATCCGTCGGGCGCTTGCGGGACTTGCGGATCTCGAGGTCCTTGCGACTCGAGATCGACACCGCAGTGGTCGGCAGCGAACCGGGTCACCACTGAGCTCGCGTCCCGAACGTGCTCGAAGTCACCGGTGAAGTCCGGGGCCGGCTTCGCCCCCGCTGCCGGATCGAGTGCGACGACCAGCTTCGATCCCACGTCCACCAGCACGCGAAGGTCGTCGCGGATCTCCGACGGAGCCGCCCGCTCCAGCTCCTTCATGCGGTCGACGCCTCGTTGTAGCTGGTCGCGGGCGGCCGCCACGTTCGTCGGGTCGTAAGCGTCGAACATGTCGAGCGGGTTGTCGCCGCCATGAACCGACTCGCAGAACGCATTGGTGCTGCCGCCTCCGCTGCTGCATGCGCCTCCGGCGAGGGCGGCGAGCCCGACCGCGACGAGGAAGGTGGCCACACGCACCGGTTCAGTGTCACACCTCCTCTGTAGGGTCCGAGTGATGGTGGAAGGGGCCACAGCGCACGGTTCAGCCGCGGCAGCGGCACGGGTGGTGCCATACGGCGCGCCCGCGGTCGAGGCGCTCATCGCAGCTGTCGGCGCCGCCAAGTCGACTGATCCCCTGGCGCCCGTCACCGTCATCGTTCCGTCGGCACTGGCCGCAATCACCGTTCGCCGACGCCTGGCGGGCCGAACGGGCATCATCGCGGTCGACACGGTCGTCTTGCCCGGCCTCGCGACCCGCCTGGCAGGCACTCGCTTGGCGACCGATGGCCGGCAGCCGATCACCGGGTTGCAGAGTGCCGCGCTCGCACGCGCCGTGTTGGCTCACGAACGAGCGCGGCTCACGAGCGCGGCCGACCATCCCGCCACGGTCGACGCGCTGTTGCGCACGTTCGCCGAGCTCCGGCCTCTCGACCCGGCCGATTTGGCGCGACTGTCAGCTTCGGGCGCCCGCGCCGCGGAGGTGGTCGACCTTTTTCGGTCGTATCGCCGCGCTGCGAAGCACTGGATGGACGACCATGACGCGGTCGAGCTGGCGGTCGAAGCCGTCCGGACCCACGATCCGGTGCTCGACGAAGTGGGCACGGTCGTGCTGTTTCTCCCTCGTCGTCTGGGCGCCGCCGACATGTCGTTGCTCGCGGCGTTACACGAGCAGGCCCGGCTGCGCGTCGTCATCGGCACGACCGGACGTCATCGGGCGGATGAGCCGCAGCGTCACATCGTCGATCAGCTCACCAGCATCGGTGTCGACGTCGAAGAACCGTCGCCTGCGGTCCAGGTCCCGACACCCGCCTTGCCGTCCCTGATGCAGATCGTCCGTGCTGCAGATCCCGCGGAAGAGGCGCGGGTAGCGACACGACGGGTGATCGACCGCCTCGCTGCGGGTGTGCCGGCCGATCGCATCGCGATCGTTTCACGCGTTCAGTCGCCGTACGCGCTTGTCGTGCACGAAGAGCTCGCCGCAGCGGGAATTCCGCACAGTGCGCCCGGGCCGATGCAGCTCGGTCAGAGCATCGCCGGCCGCGCCTTGCTCGGTCTGCTGGCGTGGCCGGTCGACGGCCATCGCCGCGACGACCTCATGCGACTGCTTCGGGGCACGTCGTTGCGAGACCCTGGCGGAGGTCGGGCACGCCCCGATCGATGGGATCGCATCGCGCGTGACGCCGGCGTCGTGAGCGGCCTCGATCAGTGGCGGCAACGCCTGGATGCAGCCCGCGACCAGGTGGTCGCACGAATCGCGACCCATCGCGAGATGGTCCACGAACCGACGCTGCCTCTCACTGACCCGTCAGCGGTCGACGACGAGTCGAGCCCGACCGTCGGTTGGCAACGGCGAGTGATCGAGATCGACGCGCTGCGCGCGTTCCTCGATCGGCTGGCGGGCGACACCGACCCCGGTGATCGCAGATCGTGGGCCGCGCTCAGTAGGTGGGCGCGTGACCTCCTTCGCACCTACCTGGGAAGTGACGCGGCCGCCGCCGGTTGGTCGGAGCCAGAGCAGCGTTCGCGTGCCGCGGTCTTCGATCTCCTCGACGATCTGGCGACGCTCGACGGGCTCGACCCGGCTCCCGGTCCCGATTCGTTCCGGCGGGTCGTGACGCATGAACTGTCCCGCGCCGCGGGGCGGGTGGGGCGCTTCGGTCACGGCGTGTTCGTCGGCCGCCTGGTCGAGGCAGTCGGAGCGGATCTCGACGAGGTCATCGTGCTCGGGTGTGCCGAGGGCGTCTTCCCGCCGCGCGCCGCAGACGACCCGCTCTTACCTGATCGCGACCGGCGCGCGGTCAGTGCGGTGTTGCGCCGGCGCGGCAACACACCGGCGGAGGAAGAGCGCGACGTGTTGGCCGTCATGGCCGCAGGGCCGGCCTGCGCGCTCACCTTTCCCGTCGCCGATTCCCGCGGGCAGCGCACCCGCCAGCCCTCGTCGTTCGTTCTCGAACAGTGCAGTGTGCTCCTCGGTGAGCGTGTCGACACTCAGTCCGTGATGCGATTGCGGGGTGACGGGCGCGCATCGACGTGGTTCTGCGACCTGCCCTCGTTCGAGTGGTGGTTGGCCGAGGGCGGTGCGCCCGCCACGGCCACCGAGCTCGACGTGCGCGAGCTGCTCGCCGCCCGCGCTGCTGGCCAGCCCGTTGAGGCGCTACCTGTCGTCCACGCGGCACGGCTCGAGCGTGGGCTCGTGTCGGCGCGGGCTCGAATCGAGGGCGAGTTCGGCGTCTGGTCCGGAGCCGTCGGCCGGTGGGCCGAGCTGGCCGACGACCTCCAACATCCCCGGTCGGCGACATCGCTGCAGCGGTGGGCCACGTGTCCCTTCCGGTACTTCCTCGGCAACGTGCTCGAGCTGGAAGGCCTCGAAGATCCTGGCGAGGCGGAGACGATCTCCGCTGCCGATCGCGGAACGCTCGTTCACACCGTCCTCGAGCGCTACTTCCGCGCTCGCATAGAAGGCGAGCCGGTCGACATCGACGAGATCGCCGACGAGATCGAGGCGCGCTTCCGTAGGCAAGGGCGAACAGGTCGGCAGCTCCTGTGGGATGCCGACTGGTCGGCGCTGCGGCGGCACCTGACGCACATCCTCGAGGCTGGTGCGGTCGATCCGGATCTGGTCGGGGTGGAGCCGGTCGCGGTCGAGTACCGCTTCGGATTCACCGACGCGGAGACCGGTGAGACGGTGGAGCCGGTCGCGGTCGACATCGGCAACGGCCGCCGGATGCGGTTTCGCGGGGCCATCGACCGCATCGACCGTTCACCCGATGGCAGCCGGCTCGTCGTTCTCGACTACAAGACCGGTTCGGCGCGCGGCTACGACGTCGTCGACCCTCGTCACGAGCAACACGACATCGTGGCGCGGGGCACGCTGTTGCAACTGCCGGTGTACGCCGCGGCCGCGCGGGAGGCATACCCAGGCGCCACCGAGGCGGAGGCCTACTACTGGTTCGTGGGCCAGCGAGGCGCGATCGAACGGCGCGGCGGACCGATCGACGACGAAGCGCAGGAGCGCTTCCGAACCGTCATGCGGACGATCGCCGACGGCATCGAGGGAGGCGTGTTCCCGGCACGACCGGGGGATGAGGAGTGGCGTCCCTACGTCGGTCAGACCCACCAGAACTGCATGTATTGCGACTACGACAAGCTGTGTCCGAGCGGCCGCGGCGAGCAGTGGGTGCGGCTGCGCCAGCACGACGAGTTGCGCGACTACGTCGAGCTCGCGGAGCGGCTCGGCGAGGAGGAGTCCGAAGCATGACGTCGCTCGCCGGCGATCATCCTCTCCTCGAAGTCGACCACGACAGCCGGGCTCGGATCCGCGACGACCTCGATCGAAACCTGTTCGTCGAGGCTGGCGCAGGCACGGGCAAGACGCGGGTCCTGGTCGATCGGGTCGTCCGGCTCGTCGCCTCCGGCACCGTGCGCGAGATCGACAACCTCGTCGCGATCACCTTCACGGAAGCCGCCGCAGCCGAGCTGCGCGATCGCGTGCGCCGGGCGCTCGAGGTCGCGTCTATCGACCCCGATCTTCCGGAGTACGAACGCGAGCGATGCGCGGCTGCCCGCGAGCGTCTCGACGCCGCGACCATCACGACGCTGCACGGCTTCGCGAACCGCATCCTCCGTGAGTACCCCCTCGACGCGGGACTTCCGCCGGCGTTCGAGGTCGAGGACGAAGTGCAGGCACGAGTTCGATTCAACGAGCGGTGGAAGCGTTTCCGTGACGACCTCTTCGCCGATCCCGCGTACGGCCCTGACCTCTTGCTCGGCCATGCACTGTGGCTGTCGCCCGACGCGACATGCGACCTTGCCCGGTTGTTGCACGGCCGGTGGGACAGGCTCGTCGGCATCGAGTTCGCGTCTCCGCCGCTCCCCGACGTCGATGCCACGCCCATCGTTGCCGCCATCGACAAGGCGTCCGCCGCTGCTGCGGCACGAGTGGTGGTCGAGGGCGACCTCCTCGCGGAGGTCGTGAGCGAGTGGGAGCAACTGCGAACCCTGCTCGACGACGGGCTCGAAGCGGGCGACGAGCTCGAGATCGTCCGCGTCCTCGACACGGTCAGACCGCGCAAGCCCGGTGGGCGGGGAAGGGGCGAGCTCTGGGGTGATGCGAAGCCGGTCACGATCGCGGCGTTGACCGAAGCGGGCGACGCCGTCGCTGCACTGCTCGACGACCTTCGGTCCGCGCTGATCCAGCGGCTGCTGCCGCGACTCGTCTCGTTCACATTCGACGGAGTGGCGGAACGCAAGCGCGAAGGCCGGCTCGAGTTCCACGACCTGCTCGTGCACGCACGCGACCTGTTGCGGTCAAACGCTGCGGTGCGCACGACTCTGGCGGCGCGAATCGACGTCATCCTGATTGACGAGTTCCAGGACACCGATCCGTTGCAACTCGACATCGCGTTCGCGCTGGCGGCGACCGATCCGTCCGCGGAGCCTCCGCCGTGGGAGCACGCGTCACTGCAACCGGGCAAGGTGCTGCTCGTCGGCGATCCGAAGCAGTCGATCTACCGGTTCCGAGGCGCTGACATCTCGCTGTGGGACCGTACGAAGCGACTGTTCCCCGACGGCATCGAGCGCTTGGGCCAGAACTTTCGCACCGTCCCGCCGCTGCTCGAGTGGGTCAATCGAGTGTTCGGCGTGGTGATCGCGGAAGGCGAGGAGGGCGTCCAGCCTCGGTACGAGGCGCTCGCTCCGTTCCGGCCCGATGTGCGAGACGCGCCCGCAGTCGTGGTCGTCGGCTCGTGCGTGCCCGAGGCGCGGGCCATCGAGTTGCGCGAGCAGGAAGCCGAGGACCTGGCGCGCCTCATCGTCACGATGAAGGTCGAGTCGTGGCCGGTGTCCGACGACAGGTCCGACGACAACTGGCGGCCGGCCCGCTTCGACGACGTGGCCATCCTGGTGCCGACGCGAACGCCGTTGCGCCAACTCGAGCGCTCCCTCGATCGTCACGATGTCCCGTACCGCATCGAGAGCCGGTCGCTGGTGTGGGCGACCGAGGCTGTGCGCGAGGTGCTCTCGATCCTGACTGCGATCGACGACCCGGGTGACAGCGTCGCAATCGTTGCCGCGTTGCGATCACCGGGATTCGCCTGCTCCGACGTCGATCTACTCGAGTGGAAGCTCGCCGGCGGACGGTGGAACCACCAGAGTCCGCGACCCGAGAAGATTCCGGTCGACCATCCCGTCGCCGAAGGCATGGCCGCGCTGTCCCGTTATCACGACGAGCGTGGCGACGTTCCGGTCAACGCGTTGGTCGAACGAGTCATCCGCGAGCGCAAGCTCGTCGAGCTCACGTTCGTCCAGCGCCGGCCACGCGACCATTGGCGGCGGCTGCGGTTCGTCGTGGACCAGGCGCGCGCGTTCGTGGAAGCGGGCGGCGCGTCGCTCGGCGGCTTCGTGTCGTGGGCGCAGCTCCAAACGGACGAGAACGCGACAGTCATCGAGACGCCTGCGCCCGAGCCTGACGACGACGCCGTACGCATCCTCACGATCCACGGCTCGAAGGGTCTCGAGTTCCCGATCGTGGTGCTCGCCGGTCTGAGCTCGAAACCGAACACGGCGGGACCGACGGTGCACTTCGGTGACGTCAGGCCAGAGGTCGCAGTCGGGCGGAAGGACCGCCGTTTCGCCACGCCGGGGTTCGCCGCGCTGGCCGAGGCGGCGAGCGACGCCGACGAGCACGAGGCCAAGCGCCTCCTGTATGTCGCGGCGACACGCGCTCGCGATCATCTCGTCATCAGCCTGCACCACGCGGAGAAAGGTCAGTCGTCGAAGAGTGCGGCGGCCGCGTTGTGGAAAGCGAGTCACGAGGCGGCGGCCGGGTGGTGGCGGGAGGCTGCGATCGCGGATCAGCTCTCGTTGCCCGTCGACGTCTCCGCCCGGTTCGCACCGATGACCGACGACGAGCGAGACGCGTGGCACCGCGACCGGGAACGGCTGCTCGCGGCAGTCGATCGGCGTCGGGTATGGGCGGCCACGGCTCTCGCAGGCGAGGCCGACCAGCTCGAACCCGTCGAGCCGCGGTCCGCAGGCGACGAGAACCCGAGTGGGCCCCCGACACCGTTGCGGCGGGGTGGCACTGCGCTCGGCCGAGCGGTCCATGCCGTCCTTCAGTCGGTGAACTTGGACGACCCCCACGATGTCGCACCGCTCGCCGCGGTGTTTGCGGCGGCGGAGGGGCTCACCGGAGCGAACGACGTGACGGAAGTCGAACGGCGAGTGACAGGCGCGCTCGAGGCGCCGGTGATCCGGGAGGCGAGGTCCGCCCCGCCCGACAAGCGGTGGCGCGAGCTGTATGTCGGCGCGCCCGTGAACCGGGCAGATCCCGACACGGCGCCGGTCGCGATCGTCGAGGGCTACATCGACCTGCTGTTCGAAGACGCCCGAGGCGAGCTGGTGGTCGTCGACTACAAGACCGATCGGGCCACGACATCCGCCGAGGCCGCGGCCGTCGCGCAGCGGTACCGCATCCAAGCCGCGGCGTACGCGCTCGCGGTCGGCGAGGTGTTGCAGCGGCCCGTTGCGCGCGCGGTGCTCGTGTTCTGCGGCCACGACGGTGCCGTTGAACACGAGATCCCGGAACTGGCCGAAGTCGTCGCGCAGGCGCGCGCGATCGCGACTGGCTCAGACTGAGGACGTCAGTTGCGCGGCGCTGCTGCCTCCGCGGCCGCCCGCAGGTCGGTCACGCCGTGTTCGAGTCCATCGGGATCGCGGTAGAGCGCGCTCCCGGCGACGATCACGTTGGCTCCGGCGTTCACGGCACCGGCCACGGTGCGGACATCGAGACCGCCGTCGACTTCGACGTCGATGTCCCGCCCGGAAGCGTCGGCGAGCGCACGGACCTCGGCGATCTTCGGTTCCATGCTCGAGATGTAGCGCTGGCCGCCGAAGCCGGGGTTCACGGTCATGACCAGGACGAGGTTGACGAGGTCGAGCACGTGCGCCACCGCCACGGCGGGGGTCGACGGGTTGATCGCGACGCCGGCATGCGCGCCGGCGTCGCGCACGTGCCCGAGCGTGCGGTGGAGGTGGACGGTCGACTCGGCGTGCACGATGAGGCGCTCGCATCCCGCCTCGACCCATCGCTCGACGAGCAGGTCCGGGGTTTCGACCATGAGGTGCGCTTCGAACGGAACCGAAACGTGCGGCCGGCAGGCGGCGACGACGTCAGGGCCGAAGGTGAGGTTGGGTACGAACTGGCCGTCCATGACGTCCCATTGGATGAGATCGACCCCGGCCTTCTCGAGTGCGATGCACTCCTCGCCGAGACGTGCGAAGTCCGCGGGAAGGACCGATGGCGCGATGCGGATCGGACGGGCTGCCATTCAGCCCGACGATAACGTCACCGACGTCACGCGAGAGGTGTTGCGCCTGGCAGGTGTTCGGCGACGAATGCCTCGAGGGCGAGGGCCCAGCTGTCCCAGTAGGGACGGTGTGGGTCGGCTTCGATGGCGGCGACGAGGTGCCGACGGAAGTCGTCCCATTCCATGTCGAACCGCTCGACGAGAGCGATCGCCATTGCCAGCGCGCGTCCTTGCCATGGTTCGTCGAAGGTCAGTTCGCCGTTCGAGCGCGGCAGGTCCGGGTCCGCGAGCGCGCTCGACCGGACGTCGTTCACGACGTCGTTCACGGTCTCGTTCACAGGACGGCTACGCCGATCATCGAGTCTCGAGTGACGATGCCCGCGAGCTCTTCTTCGCTTGACGCCTCGGTGCCTTCGGGACGCATCGGCAGCACCAAGTACCGCACTTCAGCGGACGAGTCCCAGACGCGGATTTCGACGTCGTCGTCGATCGAGCATCCCATCTCCCGCAGCAGCGCGCGCGGCTCGCGCACCATACGCGCCCGGTACGGCGGCGCCTTGTACCAGCGCGGCGGCAGACCGAGGACCGGCCACGGATAGCACGAGCACAGCGTGCACACGACGACGTTGTGGATCGACGGTGTGTTGGCGACGACGACCATGTTGTCGCCTTCGGGTCCGCCGAAGCCCAGCTCATGTATCGCTGCCGTGCCGTTGTCGAGCAGCCGGTCGCGATACTCCGGGTCGACCCACGCGCGCGCGATCACCTTCGCGCCATTCATCGGTCCGAGCTCGTTCTCGTAGTACGCAACGATGTCGTCGAGCGTGTTCGGGTCGACGATGCCCTTCTCCGCGAGCAAGGCCTCCAAAGCTGCGACTCGGTCCTCGATCGGGCTCGTCGGACGCGGATGGTGATGTGAACCGGCTTCAGTGCCCATCGAACGGCTCCAGATAGCTCTCCCACAGGTCGACGTGAACGGGATCGCCGGGCTCACCCCATAGCTCCTCACTCTCGAATCGCACGCTGTAGGTCGGCTCGCTCCGTTGGCCTTCTGAGTGCGCCTCGATGTCGGGGACGGACGCGACGATGTCGATCCGCGCGATGGTTCCCTGCCGGCCCCGCGCGTAACGCGGGCAACGAGTGTGGCCCGGTGGATGCCAGTTGCGCACGCGTACGTGGTCGCCGACGACGTATCGGGGCGCGATGACGTCGTCGCCCGGAGGATCGGTCGCGATGCCACGGTCGGGTCCCGACAATGGGAATGCTCCGCCAGCGCGCTGTTCGAGCTCGTCCACCGTGACCAAGCCGAGCTCGACCATTCTCGTGGCGACGCCGGTGGTCCAGTGCTCGTAGTACGACGAGTCGAGGTAGTGCGCGGCGTCCATGCGCTCGATCGCGTGGCGGAACTGACCTCCGTTGCTCGTTCCAGACAGGAATGCGCCGAAGGTGATGACCACCGCCCGACGCTCCCACGGTTCGTGGAACACCGGCTCGTCGGGTTCGACTTCGACTGCGCCGAAGCCCTGCATCCCACCGAGGTCGTGCACGCCGTCCACGAAGACATTCGACCACACGCGAGGCAGGCGCCACCGGTGGTTGCAACGTCGTACGATGTTCGCCGAGTCAGGCAGGGGAGCGCGCGCACGGTCGAAGAGGAAGTTCCGCCACGGAACCGCGGCGACGACGGTGACACTGCGCGTCTCGAGACGGAATCGAGGCTGCGCCGAACCGAGGCCGAGCTCGAGTTCCGGGTCGGGCTCGAAGCCCTCGTGACGTCGATGTCGACTCGATTGTTCGGCGTGCACCTCGACGAGCTCGCCCGTGTCGTCGAAGAGGATCTCGGCGAGCTGTGCGACTACTTCGGCGTCGACCGGGCCTATGCGCTCAAGGTCGACCAGCACTTCGTCTTCGATCTCAATGTCGAATGGTGGCGGCCCGACATCCCGCAGCAGACCACGCCGGTCTTGGAGCTGCCGATCGACGCGCAGCGCTTCTGGTTCCGTGTGCTGCGCTCGGGCAGGGTCGTGCACATTCCCGACGTCGACCATGCCGATGGCACGTACGCCGGCGCAGTGACCGCATTGCAGCACGATGGTGTCCAGTCGATCCTGTTCCTTCCCTTGCTGGCGCGGGGCACGACCGTCGGCTTCCTCGGGTTGGAAGCGCGCCGGTCGAGGTGCTCGTGGTCAGACGAGTCCATCGCGCTCATGCGGACCGTGGGCGAGTTGTTCGTCAGCGCCGTCGAACGAAGCCGCGCCGAGCAGGCGCTCGAACTCGCAGCACGCGAGCTCGAACAGCGAAACGAAGAGCTCGAGCGTTCGAACCGCGAGCTCGAGCAATTCGCCTCGATCGTCTCGCACGACCTGAAGTCGCCGTTGCAGGTCGTGCGGGGGTTCGTCGAGCTGTTGGGGCGCGAGGTCGGCAAGGTCTCGGTCAGCGAGCTGCAGACGTACGCCAGTGCGGCCTTGCGCGGGGCCGAACGCATGGACCAGCTGATCGACGATCTACTCGCGTACTCGCGTGCTGGACAGCGACCGACGAGCTTCGTTCCCATCGATCTCAACGAGCTCATGGATGAAGTGCTGGCCGACAGCGCCAGATTGGCGGCCGACGCGGATGCGTCGATCACCATCGAGACGTTGCCGACCGTGACCGGCGACTACACGCAGTTGCGACAGCTGCTCCAGAACCTCGTGAGCAACGCCGTCAAGTTCCGGCGCCCGAACGTGACGCCGGAGGTGTCGGTCCGTGCGTCAGGGGACAGCCTCGAATGGACGATCTGTGTCGAGGACAACGGATTGGGCGTCGACGTAGGCGATCGCGAGGAGATCTTCGAGATGTTCACCAGGATCCATCAAGGGGACCGTCCGGGAAGTGGTATCGGGCTGGCCGTGTGTGCCCGCGTCGTCGCCAACCACGGCGGTCGCATCTGGGTGGAGGACGGAATGGACGGTGGGAGCGCGTTCTGCTTCACGCTGTCGAAGCAACCCTGACGAACTGAACGAGCTGAATCAGCGAGATCAATGGATCGCGTAGATCAGCCATCGCTGGAACGCTGCCACGCCCTGCTCGTGGCGGGGGCTCAAGACGCCGGCTGAGTAGATGCCACTGTCCAGGTTCCGTTGCACGGCTTCGCAGATCGACCTGTCCTCGTCGAGCGTCATGCCGCTCATCCGGACGGTGTCCGCGTTCGCGGGCGAGCTCGGGTCCGAGAACGCGAACGAGTAACGCACGCGGGTTCGTGACGGACCCAGCGGGTCGTAGCGCTCGACGTTCATGCCGTCGGCGTAGAGGTTCACGGCGAGGTTCGGCCATCGCCACAGCCAACGGCCGAGGTTGAGCGCGCCGTCACGCGCCGGTGCCGAGTGCAGCACCCAGCGGTAGTCCTCGTCGACGTCGACGCGATAGTGCTTCGCGTCGATCTCCTTGTTGAGGGCCGGGTGTACGAGAGGGATGTGGTAGCCCTCGAGATAGTTGTCGGCGTACGTCTTCCAGTTGCACACGAGCTCGTAATCGCTCTCGGCGCCAGGCACGAACGTCTCGATCGGATAGTCCGCGCAGGCGTCGACGAACGTGCCGAGCGACTCGAGCAACGGTGGGGCGGCACCGTTCTCGCCGACGTTGACGAACACGAGCCCGCGCCACGTATCGACCTGAAGTGAGATGAGCGCGTCACAATCGATGAGTTCGACCGTCTCGCCGAAGTCGCGCGCGGAGCGCAACCGGCCGTCGAGGGCGTAGGCCCAGCCGTGATAGCGGCACACGAGACTCGGAACCCGACCTCGTCCGTCGGCCACGAGCGGCCCGGCCCGATGGCGGCACACGTTGTGGTGCGCTCGGAGCACATCGTCGTCATCGACCACGACGACGATGTTCCAGCCGGCGATGTCGGTGGCGAGGTAGTCGCCCGGGCCGTGCAGTGTCGATCTGAACCCGACGAACAGCCACTCGTTGCCGAACACGGCCCGCCGCTCACGCTCGAGAATCGCGGGATCGCGGTACCAGTTCGCCGGCAAGGTCGTGGTCATCACCCGCGACGCTACGGGAGCGCAGCGACGCCCGGAGCATGCGTCTGTAAGGCTCGGCTGCCATGCGATTCGTCGTCTACGGAGCCGGAGGGATCGGTGGCGTCATCGGCGCGCGGCTTTTCGAGAGCGGCCACGACGTCGTGCTGATCGCCCGGGGCGCGCACCGCGAGGCCATGGAGGCTCATGGGCTGCGCATCGACTCGGCCGCGGGCTCGCGCACACTGCCGATCCCGGTGGCGACCGGCCCTGCGCAGCTCGACTTGACGAACACTGACGTCGTCCTGCTCGCGATGAAAGGCCAAGACACTGCCGGCGCGCTCGAGGCGCTCGCGTCTTGTGCACCGGCGGATGTCGCAGTCGTGTGCGCGCAGAACGGCGTGGCGAACGAGCGTGCCGCGTTGCGCATGTTTCCCAACGTCTACGGGATGTGCGTCATGTGCCCGACCGGGCATCTCGAGCCCGGCGTGGTCGAGGCGTACTCGTCACCGGTCACCGGCTTGCTCGACATCGGCCGGTATCCCAACGGGCTCGACGCGACGGCGCGGGAGGTCGCGAGCGCGCTCGAAGCGTCGACGTTCGAGTCCGAGCCGCGCGAAGACATCATGCGGTGGAAGTACCAGAAGCTCGTCATGAACCTCGGCAACGCCGTCGAAGCTGCGTGCGGTCCGGCCGCTCGCGGTAGTGACATCGCCCGCCTTGCGCTCCGCGAGGCCCTGGCGTGCTTCGCCGCCGCGGGCATCGACTTCGCCTCGCGCGAAGAGGACCTGGCTCGCCGAGGAAATCTGCTCCAGATGCACGACGTCGGCGGACGGCGTCGGGGCGGCGGGTCGACGTGGCAGAGCCTTGCCCGCGGCACCGGGACGATCGAGACCGACTACCTCAACGGCGAGATCGTGCTGCTCGGACGGCTGCACGGCGTACCGACACCGGTGAACGCGGCCATCCAGCGAGTGGCGCACGAGCTCGCGTCGAGCGGCGCGCCTCCCGCGTCGATGTCCGTCGACGAACTGCTCGCGATCGTCACCGCGGCATCAAGTGACGTCCCGGCGTGATCGGCAGGTCGAGCGTCGACAACATTCCCGGCGGGGCCGCCACCACGTCGGGGATGACGTTCACGATCCGCGTCGCCGTCGCGAGCACGCCGCCGGTGTTGTGGTCTCCGTCCTCGCCGACGATCTCGAGATCGACGTTGATCGACGGTGAGCCGGTTACCTCGATCCGGTAGTAACCCTGACCGTGGCCCTTCGGCCAGTCGGGTGCGACGTCGTCGTGCACACGCGTGATGTGCTCGACGACGATGCGCTCCTGTCCACCGACCACGCCTGCGACCTCGAAGCGCAGTCCGGCCATGGTTCCGGCCTCGACGGTGCCGAGCCCGATCTCGACGTCGTGATCGAGTGACGCCCTCTCGTGACGCTCGCGCAGCTCGGTGATCTCGACGTCGAGTGCGTCGGCGATCATGTTGATCGCACCGCCCCACGCGTACGAGAGCGCGCCGGGGATCAGCAGCAGGGGCATGTGGTCGAGCGGCTGACCGAACCCCATCGTGCCGAACAGCACTTCGGGCTGGTCGTACGTCGCGTAGTTGAGGATCTCCTTGATGCGGACCTGGTCGACGCGCTCGCAGAAGCCGGTGAGCACGATCGGCAGCAGGTCGTTGGCGAAGCCAGGATCGATGCCGGAGGTGAACATCGAGACGCCGCCTGCCTTGCACGCCTCCTCGAGTCGTTCGACCATCGCCGGATCCGCCTTGGGAGGATGGAGCAGCTGCACGAGCGAGCTCGACACGACGTTCTTGCCCGACTCGAGGATGCGGCAGATGTCCTTCACCGCCTCCCAGGGGCGGAGGTCCGCGGTCGCCGTGTAGCAGACGACATCGGCGTCGAGCGCGAGCAGCGCTTCGGCGTCGTTCGTGGCGACGACGCCGACCGGTGGCAGCCCGCACAGCTCGCCGGCGTCGCTTCCCGCCTTTGCGTCGCTGTGCACCCACAAGCCCACCAGCTCGAGGTCGGGGTGCTCGATGATCGCGTGCAACGCCCATGCACCGACGTGGCCGGTGCTCCATTGAATGACCCGATAGCTCATCGCGTGGAAGCTACTGCCGCACCTGACACACCGTCAGAGCCCACGCCGTTTGTGCGGTTCTAACGCGCGGAATGAGTCAGTTAGAACCGCACAAACGTCAGGCCGGCACGGCGTCGCGGCGGTGGAAGGCGATGGTGCCGCCCACCGCTGCGGCGAGACCGAGCACGGTCAGCCAGAAACACGACCACCACCGAGGGTCGGTCGCCGGGGCGGGCGCGAGATGGTGGAGCAGCGATGTGTCGAGGATCCAGTGGTTCGCCTTGATGGCGGCGCCGACGAACTCGACGAAGAACGACCAGGCGACGACGGCGTAGGCGACGGGTGCGGCCAATCGGGGCACGAGCCCGAACGCCAGCGTGCCGACGCCGAGGACGAACAGGGCCGGCGGTACGAGGTTGAGGCCCGCCAGGACCATCCGACCGAAGCCGACACCCGCATCCTCCGCGACGATGCCCAGCCACCCGCCGATGCCGCTCACGAGACCGAGCAGCACGATGGCGATCGTGGCGATGACGAGACGGTCGACGAGCCAGCGCACGGGACTGACCGGACGCACGATGACGTGCTCGAGGCGTTCGTCGGCTTCCTCCGAGCGCGACGACGCGACGAAATTGCCGGCGATGACGCCGAGCAGCGCGGACAGGAATATGAACGTCACACCGAGGTAGGCGCGGGCGCTGAACTGGCCTGCTCCGAGCCGTTTGAACACGTCGGCCAGACCTTCGTTCTCGCTCACCGCGTCCGAGACGCTCTTGCTGATCATCCCGAAGGCGAGACCCATCAACGCAAGGCCGATCGCCCATCCGATCGTGGTGCCGCGCCAGAGGCGAACCGTGAGACCGGAGGGGGAATTGAGCAGCCGCGTGCGGGGCTCCGCAGTCGGGCGGTCGGGCAGGATCGCGCCACCGACGTCGCGGTGTTCGGACAACCAGAGCGTGGCCCCGACGAGCACGATGATCGAGACCACCGCCGGAAGGAGCGGCGTGATGTTCGTGCCGGTGAGCGCACGCATGCGCTCGACCCATCCGAACGGCGTCAACCACGACAGCCACCGTCCTCCGCTTCCAGCGTCTGCGATCACCCGGAGCACGAACGCCGCGCCGAACGCAACACCCGCGATGGTTGACGCGGCCCGCCTCGTCGGAGCGATCTGAGATGCGAGCGCGCCGACGGCGACGAACACGGTGGGACCGATCGTGAGCGTGAGCGCGAACCAGAGCGCGGCTGACACCGAGAAGTGTCCGCCGCCACGGCCCGCGGCCACAGCGGCGATGGCGACCACCAGATACACCGTGAGCATCGTCGTTCCGAGACCGGCGAGGATCGCAGCCGTCCCGCGAAGACGGGTGAGTGGTCCGCTCAACAGCGCATCGATGCGGCCCTCGTCCTCTTCACCGCGCAAGGCTTTCGTCGCGAGCAAGAGGCCCCACACGCCACCGACCAGCATGACCAGGACCGTGCTCCGCCACGCAGTGAAGCCGCCCACCGTGTCGAGATGCGACGCCTCGCCGAACAACGCGCGCACGCCAGCATTGTCTCCGAGGGACGCTTGCAACTGCAGACGATCGGACACCTTCGGGTAGGCCGACGAGTAGCCGGTCACGCTCGACACCACGAGCAACGCGAATGAGCCGCCCCAGATGAGCGCGCTACGACGATGCCTCCCGCTGACGCTTCGAGCCACGACGGTGACCGGATTACTCATGTACCCCCGTCTGGCCGTAGTGGACGAGGAAGAGCTCTTCGAGTGAGGGCTCGCGGCTGAGCAGCTCGTGCACTCCGGTGCCGGCGACTGCTTTCAACAATGGGTCCATCGAACCGGTGACCTGGCAACGCAGCACGTGGTCGTCGATCTGGACGCCGGCGACGCCCGGCACCTGACTCAGATCGGGTGGGTCGTCGTCGAACGTGATCTCGATGGTCAGGGCCGAGAGATGGCGCAACTCGTCCATCGTCCCCTCCTCGATGAGCCGACCGTCGCGGAGGATCCCGATGCGATCGCACAGCGCCTCGACCTCGGAGAGGATGTGCGACGAGAGAAAGACCGTCTGGCCGCGGTCCTTCGCTTCGACAACGGTCTGCCGGAAGACCCGTTCCATCAAGGGGTCGAGCCCGGAAGTGGGCTCGTCGAGCATCAGGAGATCGGCCCGCGACGCCAGCGCGGCGATCAACGCGACCTTCTGCCGGTTGCCTTTCGAGTAGGCGCGGACCTTCTTGCGTGGATCGAAGTCGAACCGCTCGATGAGCTCGGCGCGGTACTTCTCGTCGACGTAGCCGTGGAGCTGCGCGAAGAGATGCAACGTCTCCTCCCCGGTCAGAGATGGCCACAGCGATGCGTCGCCCGGCACCGACGCGAGCCGTCGATGGATCGCCACTGCATCGGCTCGCGCATCGAGTCCGAACACCGTCGCACGGCCGGCTGTCGGTCGGATCAGGCCGAGGAGCAGCCGGATCGTCGTGGTCTTGCCCGCCCCGTTGGGACCGAGGAAGCCGAACACTGCGCCCTGCTCGACGGACAGGGTGAGGTCGTCGAGCGCGTTCACCGCGCCGTACCGCTTCGTGAGTCCGAGGCAGTCGATCACGGACATGCGACTTTCCTACACCGATGACCGATGCTCGATGTGCGTGGGCGCACAAAAGCGCAGGCCAGTACACTTCCCGAGCCCTTGGTCCGGGCAGTCGAGCTCACAGGAGGTGATGAGCATGCGCACGACCGACCCCCCGAGTCGCCGTTCACCCCTGCCCACTCCTGTGGCCCCTGTCGGCTGACCGCGACCTGATAACGCGACGCCGGCCGGGCCCCGTCCTCGAGGAGGTGCCATGCCGCGTCTCAATCCGCTCTCTGCACCATCCCGTCTGCGCGAGCGCAGGCATCAGCGCAGCCGCCGGCTGCTGGCGAGTCGCGCCGTCGCCGACACGTTGGTGTCGGTCGCGGGCCTGATCGGACGGCCGGTACGCAACCCGTCCGCCGCCGAGATCGGAACCATCAAAGACGTCGTCGCCCGCTGGGACGGCGGCGAGTACCCGCCCGTTACCGGGCTGGTCGTGCGGATCGGCCGCCGCCTCGCGTTCGTGCCCGGTACCCAGATCGAGACCCTCGCCCATCGTGAGGTGGTGTTGCAGTCGGCCCGTCTCGATCTCGCCGATTTCCAACGTCGTGAGGGCGAGGTGCTGCTCGTCGAGGACGTCATCGATCACCAACTGGTCGATGTCGACGGCGTGCGCGTGATCCGCGCCGCTGACCTGTATGTCGCCAAGGTCGGCGCGATGTATCGCCTCGTGGGCGTCGACGTGAGCATGGGTACATTGCTGCGCCGGTTGGGTCCGACCCGTTGGCGGACGAGGCCGACACCCGAGCGAGTCATCGACTGGGCCGCGATCCAGCCCTTCGGTCGACCGGGCAGTCCCATCCGCCTTCGTGAGGGCAACCGCGCCCTGCACAGACTGCGGCCGAGTGAGCTGGCGGACCTGCTCGAAGAGCTCGGCCGCCGCGAGCGTCAGGAGCTGCTGGCCGCGCTCGAGCCCGAGACCGCCGCGGACGCGCTCGAGGAGATGGATGCCGAGGAGCTCGAGTCTCTGTTGCGGGAATCGGGGGAGGAGCAGGCGGCTGCCCTGCTCGCCGTGATGGAGCCGGACGAGGCGGTCGACGCGTTGCGTGACCTGGAGGAAGACGAGCGTGAGCAACTCCTCGCGATGATGCCCGAGGACAAGGCGGCCGAACTGCGACGACTGCTCGGCTACGGGGAGCGCACTGCCGGCGGCTTGATGACGAGCTACCTGTTGATCGCTGAGCGCGCCGAGACCGTGGCCGACGTCCGGGCTCGTCTGGTCGACGATGCCGACCATCAGGCCGACCTGCCCGGTGTGCTGATCGTGGACAACCACGGCCGGCTGGTCGACGACATCAGCCTGTTCGAGCTGCTCGTGGCCGACCCGGACACGAGCCTGAACGATCTCGGCGGAGAGCCTTTCCCGGTCACGGTGATGCCGGAGGCGGAGATCGACGACGTCGTCGATCGGTTCGTCGACGAGCGCGGCTCTTCGCTCGTGGTGGTCGACGCAGACGATCGACCGATCGGCCGCATCCTCGCCGACGACCTCGTCGACGCGCTCTCACCGCAGAGCCGCGTGCACGTGAGGCGGCGCCTGACGTGAGCGAGCGCAGCGAGCTCATGGCGGCCGCGCGACCGCCAGAGAGCCGGACGCCGATGGGGCTTGGGGGTGCAGCCCCCGCAAGAAAATGACTGAAGTCGTGCCCGCGGTTGGGGCACCTGTCCGGGTGCGGGCGCGCGTGCGCGACAAGATCTCACGCGCCTTCGTCGTCATCGGACCCGGTCTGATCGCGGCAGCCGCGGGCAACGACGCCGGAGGTATCGCGACGTACGCGTCCGCCGGCGCAGAGTTCGGCTATCGCACGTTGTGGGTGATGTCGTTGACCGCGATCGCCCTCGTGATCGTGCAAGAGATGTGCGCGCGCATCGGTGCCTACACCGGCGAAGGTCTCGTTTCCCTGATCCGCGAGCAATTCCCGTTGCGAGTCGGCGCGTTCGCCGTGGTCTGCCTGATCGTCGCCAACGTCGGGATCGTCATCTCCGAGTTCGCGGGGATCGGCGCCGCGTTCGAGCTGTTCGGTGTGAGCCGGTACATCACCGTTCCGATCTCCGCCGTCGCCATCTGGGCGATTGTCGTGTTCGGCTCGTACCGCTACGTCGAGCGCGTGCTGCTCGTGCTCGCGCTGGTCTTCATCACGTATCCGATCGCGATGGTCCTGGGGCATCCGGACTGGGAGAAGGTGGTCTCGCAGTCGCTGCTCCCGCACTTGCTCGCCGACAAGGAGTTCCTGTTCCTCGTCGTCGCGCTGATCGGCACGACGATCACGCCGTACATGCAGCTCTACCAGGCTGCAGCCGTCGCCGATCGAGGCATCGGACCCGACGACTATCCAGACGAGCGGGTCGACTCGATCACCGGGTCGATCCTCGCGATGTTCATCTCGTTCTCGATCATCATCGCCACCGCCGCCGCGATCGGCGGCACGGGACCGTTGTCGTCGGCCAAAGAGGCGGCGCAAGCACTCGAACCGGTCGCCGGGGCTGCAGCGGAGGCCCTGTTCGGGATCGGACTGCTCGGTGCGTCTGCCCTCGCCGCGGTGGTCGTCCCGCTCGCCACTGCATACGGGGTCGCGGAGGCGGCCGGAACGGAGCGCTCGGTGTCGCGCACGTTCGCCGAGGCCCCACTGTTCCTCGGGCTGTTCACCGGCCAAGTGATCATCGGCGCGAGCGTGGCGCTCGCGCCGGGCAACCTCATCGACCTGTTGCTCAACCTCCAGGTCCTGAACGGCCTGGTGACCCCGGTGATCCTGACGTTCGTGATCATCCTGGCCAATCGCCGGTCACTGCTCGGCGACGCCGTCAACGGGCCGGTCCTTCGGGTGGTGTCGGCCCTCGTGGTCGTGGTCATCAGCGTCCTCGCCGCCACCGTCTTCGCCCAGAACGTCCTCGGCTTGGGCTGACCGGCTGCTTGCCCTCTTTTGCGACGCCCGGGCGTTTCACTACCCAGGAGGTAGTCAGACGCCCGGGCGTTGCGTCGTGGGTTGTAGAAAACGTCGGTGGCCGACACGACCGTGCGGATTGACGCGCCGATGCAAGGGACGATCGTCGCCATCCACGTCGCCGCGGGCGATGCGGTCCATGTGCACGCGCCACTGCTGGTCATCGAGTCGATGAAGATGGAGCACGTCATCACGTCGGAGCACACCGGCGTGATCGACAGGATCGGCGTCGAGGTCGGTGCCACCGTTCATGCCGGTGATCTCCTCGTCGCGATCCTCGAGGGCGAGGCTTCTCCGAGTGTGGTCGCAGCGGCGGCTTCGGCGGGCGTCGAGCTCGACGACATCCGTCATGACCTGGCCGAGGTGGTCGATCGACACGCGCTCGGCTACGACGAACAGCGGCCCGACGCGGTCGAGCGCAGGCGCCGAACCGGCCAGCGCACGACTCGCGAGAACGTCGACGATCTCGTCGACCCGGGCAGCTTCGTCGAGTACGGCCCCATGGTCATCGCCGCGCAGCGCCGACGGCGCGAGCTCGACGACCTCATCCACCGAACGCCGGCCGACGGTCTCGTCGCCGGCATCGGCACCGTCAACGGTCACCGCACGATCGTGATGTCGTACGACTACACCGTCCTTGCCGGTACGCAGGGCTTGCAGAACCATCGCAAGAAGGACCGCCTGTTCGAGCTGGCCGAACGCCTTCGGCTCCCTGTCGTCTTCTTCACCGAGGGCGGCGGCGGACGCCCGGGCGACACCGACGGCTCCGGCGCGTCGGGCCTGGACTGCATGGCGTTCGCGCTGTGGGGTTCGTTGAGTGGGCTCGTGCCGCTGGTCGGCATCAACTCGGGACGGTGCTTCGCCGGAAACGCCGCGCTGCTCGGTTGCTGTGACGTCGTGATCGCCACCGCCAACTCGAACATCGGCATGGGTGGTCCGGCGATGATCGAAGGCGGTGGACTCGGTGTGTACGAGCCCGAAGACGTCGGGCCGATGTCGGTGCAGGTGCCGAATGGCGTCGTCGACATCGCCGTCGCGGACGAAGCCGAGGCCGTGGCAGCCGCGAGGCAGTACTTGTCGTACTTCCAAGGGCCCGTGTCGTCGTGGACGTCCCCTGACCAGCGCGCGCTCCGCCACGCCATACCCGAGAATCGCTTGCGCGTCTACGACGTGCGCACCGTCGTCGACGGACTGGCGGACGACGACTCGGTCCTCGAGCTCCGCCCCCAGTTCGGTGTCGGGATGGTCACTGCGCTGGTCAGAGTCGAGGGCCGGCCGATGGGCCTCATCGCCAACAACCCGACGCATCTCGCGGGTGCGATCGACGCCGACGGCGCCGACAAGGCGGCGCGGTTCATGCAACTGTGCGACGCGTACGACCTGCCGATCCTGTTCCTGTGCGACACGCCCGGGATCATGGTCGGGCCCGAGGCCGAGAAGACCGCGCTCGTGCGTCACGTGAGTCGCATGTTCGTGACGAGCGGCAGCCTGAGCGTGCCGTTCTTCACGATCATCCTGCGCAAGGGCTACGGGTTGGGCGCGCAGACGATGGCGGGAGGATCGTTCAAGTCGCCCATCTTCACGGTGTCGTGGCCAACCGGCGAGTTCGGCGGTATGGGTCTGGAGGGCGCGGTGCGGCTCGGCTATCGCAAGGAGCTCGAGGCGGTGGAGGATCCGGCCGAGCGCGACGCGCTGTTCGAAGAGATGGTGGCGCGCATGTACGAGCACGGAAAGGCGCTCAACACCGCGACCTATTTCGAGATCGATGACGTCATCGACCCCGCCGACTCACGCCGGTGGATCATCTCCGCCCTCGATGCCGCTCCGCCCCCGCCGCGGCGCGAAGGCAAGAAGCGCCCCAACATCGACACCTGGTGACGGCGGGTACATGATCGCCATGCAGCTCCTTCATGGCCATCGGCGACGGAGGAGCGACTACGGCTGACCTGACCCTGACCCCGACCCGGCCTACGCGAGGAAGTCGATGATCGCCTTGGAGAACGCGGGGTCGACGACCGCAGACAGGTGATCGCCCTCGACGACTTCGACCCGAGCGCCGGAAATCGCAGCCGCGAGCGGCTCGGGCGGGCCGACGAGGACGTCGTCCCGTCCGACCAGCACCAACGTGGGTACGCGGATGTCGCCTATCGGCGTGCGCTGCCGCACGATGCCTGCCTTCTGGATGGCCCAGAGCGAGTGGCGATCAGCGCCGGTGCTGTCCGCAAACATGCGGAAGGCACGGGCTGTCGGATCTTCGATGGTCGCCGGATCGTCGGCCAGCAAACCGTCGGCGATGTCCGCACGCGGGAGGTTGCCGGTCACGAGTCCTGCGCCCACGCCGCCGAGCACGAGTCGCCGCGTGCGCGGTTCCATCGGCACGAGCCGCGACGACACCACTGATCCCATCGAATAGCCGACGATGTCGACGGTCTCGACATCGAGGTGATCGAGCAGCGCCTGCGCGTCGCGAGGCATGGCATCCGCCTCGTACGCCGACGGCTCACGGGGTTTGTCCGACTGACCGTGGCCGCGAGCGTCGAGCGCGATCACGTGATGTCCCGCGTCGACCAAGGCGTCGACGACGCCCGGCGCGACCCAGTTCAGGCGATGGTCGGCGGCGAAGCCGTGCAACAACAACACATCCGGACCGTCGGCGGCGCCGGCGGTGACGTATGCGATCGCGGTTCCGTCGAACGACGTGAACCGTTCCATCAGGAGTTGGCGACCTCGTGCTCGAGGTACTCGGCGAACTTTTCCCTCGCTGCTGCGATCTTCTTCGGCAGGTGTTCGGTCGGCCACAGGTCGTCGGACGGCTTGTAGCGCTTCAGGATCTGCCGCGCCACGGTGACCTTGTGCACTTCGGTCGGTCCGTCGACCAGCGCCATCACCGGAGCCGACATCCACATTCCACCGAGCGGCAACTCGTTCGACACACCGAGCGCTCCGTGGATCTGAATCGAACGCTGCACGATGTCCTGCAGCACCTGAGGCATGAGCACTTTCACCGCGGCGATGTCGTGACGCACCTTGCGGTAGTCCTTGTAGCGGTCGATCGTCCAGGCCGTGTACAGGACGAACAGACGGAACTGCATCAGTTCCGCGTAGGACTCGGCGATCATGTTCTGCACGCTCTGCTTGTCCGCCAGCAAGCTGCCTTGCGTCTCGCGTGACAGCGCCCGCTCGCACATCATGTCGAGCGCCTTCTGGCACATGCCCACGGTGCGCATGGCGTGGTGGATGCGCCCGCCACCCAAGCGGGTCTGCGCGATCGCGAACGCCTGTCCTTCGCCGCCGAGCAGGTTCTCGTCGGGCACGCGGACGTTCTCGTAGTGGATCAGCGCGTGGTGCCCCTGCGTGCCGAGACGCTCGCCCATCAGCCCGACGTTGCGGACGATGTTGACGCCGGGCGTGTCCGTCGGAACGAGGAACATCGACATGCCCTGGTACGCGGACACCTCGGGATTCGTCACGACCATCACGATGAGGAACGACGCCGAGTGCGCGTTCGACGAGAAGAACTTCCAGCCGTTGATCACCCACTCGTCGCCGTCCTTCTCGGCGCGGGTGATGAAGCGCGTGGGGTCGGACCCGCCCTGCGGCTCGGTCATCGAGTACGAGGAAAAAAGTTCGCCGTTGAGCAGCGGCTGGAGGTACTTCGCCTTCTGCTCGTCCGTTCCGTAGTGGGCGATGATCTCCGCGTTGCCGGTGTCGGGTGCCTGGCATCCGAAGATGATGGGCGCCCATTGCGAGCGGCCGAGGATCTCGTTCAGCAGCGCCAGGTTCACCTGGCCGTAGCCCTTGCCGCCGAGGTCGGGACCGAGATGGCATGCCCACAGACCTTGGTCGCGCACCTGCTGCTTCAGCGGATCGATGATCTGGCGCAGCGTGTCGGTGGGCGTCTCGTACGCCTGGCCGGGCCAGACCAGGTCCAGCGGCTCGATCTCCTCGCGGACGAAGGCGTCGACCCAGTCGAGCTTCGTCTGGAACTCCTGATCGGTTTCGAAGTCCCACATCGTCCTCGTCCCCCTCTCCCACACCCGTTTGTGCGGTGATAACGCGCGCAATTCGCGCGTTGGAACCGCACAAACGGAAGGTGCCGGCGAGCGTATCCGCGTCAGCGCGGGAGGTCGGGCGCGCGGGCGACGGGGAAGTAGCGGTGGTGATACGCGCCGGTGACCTCGTAGATCGCGGTGCCCTCCCAGCCGTCACTCGATCGAACGGTCATCTCGTTGAGTCCGCCACCGAGCGGCCCGTAGCGCTGCGCCCACCGTCCTTCGGCGTCGAGGCCGACCGTCCGGCCGCCTTCGAGCACGAGATCGACGCGGCCGGCGACACCCGTGACGTCGTCGCCGTCGCGCCCATAGTCCGTCTCGCTGCCGTCGCCGTCGACCCAGTGCAGATCGTGGTGGAACTCGACGACTGGAACAGGCGGCGCGTCACCCGCCGGTGCGAAGCAACCGTCGGTGTAGATACGAGCGCCGTTGGGCAACTCCCAGTGCCACACCGCGAACATCCCTTCGGGGAACTGGACCGCGAGCCACATCCACAGCGGGCAACGGGCGTGATCGCGGATGCCCCATGAGTGATCTCGTTGTCCCCACCACTGCGTGACCTCGCGGGATTCGCCGCGGAAAACGATCGTGCCGTCGTACCAGCCGGACTGCACCATGTGGCTCTGGTCCCAGATGATCTCGTGACCGGCCTTCATGGTGCCTCGGCGCAGGCCGCAAGCGCCCGTGCGGGCAGTGAAGTTCAGGTCGAGCGCGACCGGTACGTCGGGCGCGTCGTCCACGTGCAACCGAACGGATCGGAACGGCTCCGAGATGTCGATCTGCACCGGGCCCACGGACATGGTGTGGGGATCGCCTTCGTAAGGTCGCTCGTGGTGCGCCAACGTCGGCTCGCCGTCGATGCGTCCCAGTTGCAGTGAGTCCATGACCCCGCGCGCGGGGTAATGCGCCATCGTCAGGATGAGCACGTCGCCCGGGCCGTGCGGAGAATGCGCGATGAAGAACAAGCTCTCGCGCCAGTGCTGGTGATGTGTCACCACACTCGGCAACGGCTCGGGGATCTGGTGGACGAAGTACTCGTCCATCGCGGTGAGTTCGGGCACCTCTACTCCTGTCCGATCGTTGCCGCGACGGACGCTGCGTCAGACGCTGTGATCCCCGCATGTCCGATGAGGAAGCAGGCGATCGGCGCTGCGGTGCGCTCGGACGCGTGCGCGGCGACACCGGCGATGGCGAGCAATGTCTGCACGGTTTCGTCGTCGGGTGGCGCGACACCGAGGCGTGTCGCGAACGCTGCGATCCATTCCTGGCCGGTCACGCGCCGATCCTGCCATGCCACTACCGTGACCCGCGCCGTTCGATCCAGGGGGTGGGGTGATGGCGAGCCCGGAACTGCAGGTCGTCAACGATCTGATCAAGTCGACCGACATGACGTCGGGATCCGTCGACGAGCGCCGTGCGGCCATCGAGTCGTTCAGCGCTCCGCCGCCCGAGGGCACGTCGGTCGAAGCGGTCGACGCCGGCGGGGTGCCCGCCGAATGGGTTGTCGCCGACGGTGTGGAGAGCGAGCGCGTGATCCTGTACCTCCACGGCGGCGGCTATGTGATCGGGTCGCTGAACACGCACCGACCGCTCGTCGCCCGGCTGTCCACGGCGGCACGTGCCCGGGTGCTCAACGCGGATTACCGGCTGGCCCCCGAACATCCCCATCCGGCCGCGGTCGACGACGCGGTCGCCGCGTACCGGTGGCTTCTCGACGCGGGAGTACCGCCCGCGTCCATCGCCGTCTCGGGCGACTCTGCGGGCGGCGGGCTCACGCTCGCGACCTTGCTCGCGCTGCGCGACGCGGGCGACCCGATGCCTGCTGCCGCGGTGCCGATCTCACCCTGGGCCGACCTCGAAGGCACCGGTGAGTCGGTGACCACACGCGCCGCGGTCGATCTCATGTGCACGGTCGAAGGGTTGAAGGAGATGGCGGATTGGTACGCCGCCGGTCAGGACCTGCGCGAGCCGTACCTCTCGCCGATGTACGGCGACATGACGGGGCTCCCGCCGCTGCTCATCCACGTCGGCGACGCCGAGATCCTCCGCGACGACGCGGTCCGCGTCGCCGATCGTGCCCGCGCCGCTGGCGTCGACGTGACACTCGAGATCTGGGACGAGATGCCGCACGTGTGGCACGCGTTCGCCGGGCTCCTGCCCGAAGCGGACCAGGCGATCACCCGTATCGGATCCTGGCTCGACGAGAGATTCACCCGAGCCGGTCGGCCGGATAGCCGGGATACGACTCCTTGAAGATGCCGGAGTGCAGCAGCACGACGGCGGTGACGGTGCCGCGGTCCACATCGGTGAGCGTCGTCCGAGTCCAGTACGACTCCGTG
The DNA here is from genome assembly GCA_036257895.1 of Acidimicrobiales bacterium. Taxonomy (GTDB): domain Bacteria; phylum Actinomycetota; class Acidimicrobiia; order Acidimicrobiales; family JACDCH01; genus DATAES01. The sequence continues at coordinate 6,897 of DATAES010000201.1, read as the reverse complement.
CGGCGACTCTCCCCCAGGCCGACGATCTCGCTCTCCACCGCGTACGGCTGATCCACGAACACCGGACCGTCGAGGAGCCGGACCTCGAGGTCCAGGAACAAGCCGAGGGCGGGCGAGCGGATCGGCCAGCCCACACCGACCTTGTGCGCGAGGACGCTGATCATCTCCATCGGTAGGACGGCACGGCCCCATGGCGACTCCCGACCGCCGTCAGCCGTGTACCAGCGGTGCGGTTCGGTGATGCGCGCCAGCTTCTCGTCGAGCGAGAAGGGATAGAGCGGACCGTTGGCCGTGGCATGGTCGACGGTCACCTCGCCGGCTGCGCGCCGCATACCCAAGTCGAGTTGGTCGATGACGAACAGCTTGCGCGGTGGCCCTTGACGGGAACGGCGAGCATCCAGCTCGGTCTCACCGTGCTCGGGTCCGACCGACGCCGTGCCTGACAGCACCGTCGACCCGTCGGTTTTCGCCGCGGTGATGCGGGCGGGCGCAGAACCGTTGCCGGCGACGGTGAGGGATGCTCGGACCTCCTCGCCCTCGACGACCATCGTCGAGAAGTGGCCGCTGATGCACCCGCGCTCGAACCACGCCTGTCCCCAGGCGAGCGCGGCGAGTGGATCGAACTGGCTGAAGTGCGTGGGCGCCTCGATGGGAGCGCCGGCGAGTCCCAGGCCGCCGGCCGTCTCGGCGTCGTGGATGCTGCTGTGACCCGCGTATTCCTGTGCGGCGAGCATCTGCGCCGGTGTCCGGGACGGACCGGTCAAGATGATCTCGGTTTCGAAGGGAGTCACATCGTCACGCTATGCCGAGTCATTCACCCGTGACGCCGTCGATCGACTCGCGGAGAAGATCAGCATGACCGTTGTGGCGTGAGTACTCCTCGATCATGTGGACGAGGATCCACCGCAGGCTCGGTGCTCGACCGTCCGGCCACTTCTGTTGGGCGAGCTGTTCGAGACCGCCGTCGCCGGCGAGTGCCTCGGCGACGAGCGCACGCGAGTGGGCCACCGTGTCCTGCCACAGCGTCCGCAGCTGCTCGGGCGTGTCCTCGGCGGCCGAGTGCCATTCCCAGTCGCGGTCGGCATCCCAGTCGGGGGTGTCCCACGGGGGTTCCGGGTCGCGACCGTGCAGTCTCTGCGAGAACCAGTAGTGCTCGACATACGACAGGTGCTTGAGCAGACCGCCCAACGTCATCGACGAGTCGGCGACCGTCTTGTTCAACGCAGCCGAGTCGAGTCCGCCGCACTTCCACGCGAGCGTCGCGCGCTGAAAGTCGAGAAACCCGTCGAGCGTGCTGAGCTCGTCTGCCGCCAGCGGAGGTTCCGGACGGCCCTGGTCGTCGACGTCGGTCATGCGAGCGGAATCTAGGCCCGAGATCGCCCCGCGGGCCGCCCGTCTCTGCCAACTACCGTGACCGCGCCGTTCCGCCCAAGAGGAGAAGCTCTGTGACCGCTGAAGTGCCGAGGATCGACGTGACGCGTTTGCTCGCGCCCGAGCGCGACGCGTTGGTCGAACTCCTTCGCGGCCTCGACGATGCCGCCTGGCGCGCGCCGACCGAGTGCCCGGCGTGGACGGTGAAAGGTCTCGCGTTGCACATCCTCGGCGACGACCTGTCGCTGCTGTCTCGCCAGCGAGACGAAGCGACGAACGGTTTGATCTTCTACGCGGAGAGCCATCCGGGGCTCGACTTTCAGCCACTCCTCGACGGCTTCAACGAGCAATGGGTCGAAGCGGCGATGTTCTTCAGTCCGGCACTCCTGATCGAACTGCTTCGACTCAGCGGCGAATGGACGGCTGCGTTCTACGGGTCGGTCGATCCCGATCGATCCTGCGAGCCGGTGGGATTCTTCGGCGATCGAGGGAGATCGGCGACGTCGCCGTACTGGCAGGCAATCGCCCGCGAGTACGTCGAACGTTGGGTGCATCAACATCAGATCCGGCGCGCGCTCGGGCACCCCGACCTCGGTCGAGAGTTCCTCGAGCCGGCCGCGGCAGTCGTGGCGCGAAGCCTCGCCGCACACCTGCCCGATATCGGTGCAGAGCCCGGCACCGTGCTGGTCCTCACGGTGAACGACGTCGCGAGCTGGACGTGCACGCTCGCCGATGGCGGTTGGTCACTGGTCGACGGACGTTCGCGCGATGCGGCCGTCGAACTCTCACTCGCGCAAGCCGACGCGACGGTGGTCCTGTCACGCGGCCGTGGTCGCGACGATGCGCGCGCCGCCTTCCGCGTATCCGGCGACGAGGCACTGGCGGAGCGCGCTCTCGGGGTGTTCAGCGCGATGGTCGCCGGCGGTCGTCAGTAGGGCTTGTCGCCGACGGCGATCGATTCTCGTAGACCGCGGCGGTCGAGCTTGTCCATCGTCGTGAGCGGCAACGAGTCGACGACGACGACGGACTCGGGCAGTTTGTACGAGGCAAGCCGCGCCGATCCGAACGCCCGCAGGTCGTCGAGCGTCGGCGCCGGCGAACCCGTCGACGGCACGACCACGGCGACGCCGATCTCACCGAAGACCTCGTGCGGTTTGGGCACGATCGCGACGGCCGCGACGCTCGGGTGCTCGACCAGAACGGCCTCGACCTCCTGCGGGTGCACGTTGTAGCCGCCCCGGATGTACATGTCTGTCGTTCGACCGACGATGCGGAGGCATCCGGTGTCGTCCATCTCGGCGAGGTCGCCGGTACGGAGCCAGCCCTCGACGAGCGCCGCGGCCGATCGCTCGGGATCACGCCAGTACCCGGACATCGCGGCAGGGGATCGGAGCAGCAGTTCGCTGCTGTCGGGGTCGATGCGGATCTCGACGCCGGGCCTCGGACGGCCGACGGTGTACAGCGCCTCCTCGTCCGGTGCGTCGAACGCCGTCGCCGTGCCCACGCCGCCGGACTCGGTCGACGAGTAGCGAATCGAGTAGTCGGCGCCGAAGCGTTGCCGCGCTTCGCGCACGATCTCCGGTGGCGACGGTCCGCCGCCTATGACGATCGTCTTCACGGCAGACAGGTCGTAGTCGTCGAAGTCCGGGACGCGGAGGAGGAGCGCGATCTGTGCGGCCACGCCGCCGATCGACGGCATGCGATGCTCGGCGACGAGGCCCAATGTGTTCGACGCACGCCATCGGTCCTGCAGCACGAGCGTGCAGCCCAGGCGCAGGTACCACGGCAGCTTGGTCATGAACCCCACGTGACAGAACTGCGTCGAGGCGAGCATCGTGGTGCCCGTGCCCCATGTGTCGACGGCGCCGATGTCGATGGTGGTGATGGCTGCGAGCTGTCGGTTGGTGAAGACCGCGCCCTTGGGCTCGCCGGTCGTGCCCGACGTGAAGACGATCGTCGTGGTGCGCCTCTCGTCGGGCGGCAGTGGTGGCGGCGCTTCGTTGGCCGCGCGCTCGAATGGAAAGTCGTCGCCGATGACGAGGTCGGGTGCGAGTTGATCGAGGACACGCTGCTTCTCGTCCCGAGCCATCCGCGGGTTGATGCCCGCGCTCACTCCGCCGAGCTTGGCGAGCGCGAGGTACGCCGCGAGGTAGCGAGGGTCAGATGGAAGGGTGAGCGCGGCCACGGTGCCCTCGTGCACGTCGTATCGGCGCGCCAGCGAAACGGCGAGCTCGTCCGACCAGCGATCGAGCTCGGTGTAGGTGATCGGCTGGCCGGCTGAGTCGATCAGTGCGGGTCGGTCACCGAAGCGGTGCGCCGCGCCCGTGATCGATTCAGGCAGCACTTCGCTCGCGCTCTAGTCGAGGTCGAGGCTGAGCATGCGGATGGCGTTGCCCCGCATGATCTTGTGCACGGCGTCGTCGGGCACGCCCTGCATCAGCTCGGTCGCGACCTCTTTGGTGTCCGGCCAGGTCGAGTCGGTGTGCGGGTAGTCGGTCTCGAACGTGACGTTGTCGACGCCCACCTTGTCGAGTGAGTCGACGCCGTGATGGTCGCGGAAGAAGCAGCCGAACATCTGACGGAAGTAGTAGGTCGACGGCGGCTCGGGGACGAGGTCGCGCACGCCGCCCCAGGCGCGGTGCTCGGTCCAGACGGTGTCGACGCGCTCGAGGATGTACGGGATCCACCCGATCTGGCCTTCGCTGTACGCGAGCTTCAAATCCGGAAAGCGCACGAGCACGCCGCTGAACAGGAAGTCGCTCATCGAAGCCATGGCGTTGTTGAAGCTCAAGGTGGCGGCGACCGCGGCGGGCGCGTCGGCCGACGTCGCCGGCATCTTCGACGACGAGCCGATGTGCATGCACACGACGGTGTCGGTTTCGGCGCACACGGCAAAGAACGGATCCCAGTAGCCGGTATGGATGCTCGGAAGCCCGAGGTGCGACGGGATCTCGCTGAAGCACACTGCGTGCACACCGCGGGCGGCGTTGCGACGAACTTCGTCCGCCGCGAGCTGCGCGTCCCACAGCGGAACGATGGTGAGGGGGACCAGGCGTCCGCCGGAGTCGCCGCACCACTCCTCGACCATCCAGTCGTTATACGCGCGCACGCACGCCAGCCCGAGGTCGCGGTCGGCCGTCGCCTCGGTGAAGGTCTGCCCGCAGAACCGGGGGAACGTCGGGAAGCACAGCGAGGCCTCGACCCAGTTCATCTCCATGTCCTCGACGCGCGCTTTCGGCTCGTAACAGCCGGGCCGCATCTCGTCGTAGGTGATGGGCGAGGCGGTCATGTCGTCGCGGTCGAACCCGACCGCAGCGACGTGGCGCTTGTTGATGTAGACGAGGTCCTCGAAGATCCAGCAGTCGCCCTGCGGGCCGTCGGGGTCGAAGGTCTGCTCGTAGACCCCGCCGCCGATGTGCTTGATCGACCCGATGCCCCGACGCTCGACGCGGGGACCGCGCTCGCGGAACCTCTCGGGCAACCACGTCTGCCACACGTGCGGCGGCTCGACGACGTGGTCGTCGACGCTGACAATCTTGGGCAATTCCACCCACGGGATCGTAATCTGACGCTCCGTCAGATATCGAACGCCACCCCCTCTGGGTGTTTGTGCGGTTCTAACGCGCGCTGAGCGCGCGTTAGAACCGCACAAACGAAAGGAGCGCCGTGGAATTGGCGAGGCTGGTCGACCCGGGCCACACCGTGCTCGTCACGCAGGAGTGCCAGAACGGGGTGATCGGCGGCGCCGCCGTGCTGCGAGAGCTCGCGGAGGAGGCGCACCGGCTCGCCGTGCCGAACATCGCGCGACTCGCGGCTGCGGCCCGGGCGGCCGGCGTGCCGGTCGTCCACTGCCTCGCCGTCCGTCGGGCCGACGACAGGGGCTCCAACGCCAACGCTCGCCTGTTCACCGCCACCCGCAAGCTCGGCATCCGGCTCGAGCCCGGGTCGAGGGAAGCGGACGTGATCCCGGAGATCCCGGTGCAGCCCGAGGACCTCGTCCTTCAGCGCTTCCATGGGATTGGCCCGATGGGCGGGACGGATCTCGACGCTGTCGTGCGCAATCTCGGCGCTGCCACCATCGTCGGCGTCGGCGTGTCCGTGAACGTGGCCATCACCAACTTCGTGATGGACGCGGTGAACCACGGCTACCAGTTCGTGCTCCCGCGCGACGCCGTGGCCGGTTTCCCGGCGGCGTATGCCGACGCGATGATCGACAACACGCTCTCGCTGCTGGCCACGATCGCCACGACGGATGCCGTTGTCGCCGCCTGGGAAGCGGGCTGCTAGAACCGAACGGACTCGGGAGTGCGCGAAGAGGAGGCGGCATGCGCCGTGTGACACGGTGGGTCAAGTGGGCGGCAGTGACCGCGACCGCGGCCGCGACCCTTGCTGCGTGCGCGGCCCCGAAGCCCGAGCGCCCCGGTCTCACCGGCAATCCGCTTCCCTCGACCACCACGACGACGACGACCAGCTCCGGGAGCTGACACGAACGCGTGACTGAGCCGTCCGCCTCGACGGAGGTCACGCCCGACGACCTTCGGGCGGTGGACGGACGAGTGCCCGGCCGGCGCGGCCGCGCCACGCGACAGCGGTTGCTCGAATGCACTGCCGACCTGCTCCGCGTCGGCACGTATCGGGACGTCAAGGTCATCGACATCGCCCGCGACGCCGGCACGTCGCCCGCCACCTTCTACCAGTACTTCTCCGACGTCGAGACCGCGATCCTGGCCCTCGCCGAGGAGATGGCTCTCGACGGCGCCCGGCTGTCGGCCCTCGTCCGCGACCGGCCGTGGCGAGGCCGCAAGGGTTACGAAACTGCGGTGGCACTGGTCGACGAGACCTTCGATTTCTGGGACCAGCACCGCCACGTCCTGCGAGTCGTCGATCTGGCGACCGACGAAGGTGACCAGCGCTTCCGCCAGATCCGCACGCGGCTGCTGCACGAAGTGACGCTGGCGCTCGCCGACGTCATCGGCCGCGCACAGGACGAAGGACGCCAGCCCGGCGGCATCGACCCGATGGCCACGGCGGGAACGCTCGTGTCGATGCTCGCTCACGTCGCCGCCCACCTCTACGGCTTCGAGTTCTGGGGGATCCGGACCCGCGACCTGCGCCAGAGCATGGCCCGCCAGCTCTACTGGGGCACGACCGGACAGAAGCCGCCGTCCACCTGAGCGTGGGACGGCGTTTGCTGAACCGTTACCTCCACTCGGTACCGTCGATCTCGATGACTGTTGACGCGGAACGCCACGTCGTCTTCGACCACGTCTTCAACTTCCGTGATCTGGGCGGGTACGAGACAGACGACGGTCGCACCGTGCGCTGGCGCACGGTGTTCCGGGCCGACGGGGTGCATCGGTTGACGATCGACGACATCGCGCCACTCGGGATGCGGACCGTGCTCGATCTGCGGACCCCGGCCGAGCTCGACGAACGTGGCCGGTTCACGCACGACTCGGTCGGCTACCACCATCTGCCGATCCTCGAGACGACATGGGACCGCGACGCGTTGTATGTCGAAGTCGA
>DATAES010000200.1:0-3353 GCA_036257895.1 Acidimicrobiales bacterium | reverse complement strand
CCGCAGGGAACGGTCGACCGTCCCGTGCCGCTCCGCGCCGGCGACGACACGGACCCGGGGCGCTCCCATCAAGCCGTCGCGCTCGACGTCCCATCCGACCGCCCTGAGGACCTGCTGGCGCGCCGCCAGCAGCCCGACCGTATTTGCAGCCTGTCCCCCCGTCACGAACCCGACGGTGGCGTGCTCGGGGATGCCGAGCAGGTCCTTCAGCCACACGCCGGCGGCTTCCTCCGCCACTGCGGCAGCCGGCGACGACACGGCGTTGAAGCCCACTTGATCCCACCCGGTCGCGAGGAGGTCCGCAGCCACAGCCGCATCGACCGAGCCGCCGATCACGAACCCGAAGAAGCGCGGCCCTGCAGTGGCCACCAGCCCGGGCGCCGCAAAGCGCTGCAACTCGTCCAGCACCGCGCCCGGGTCCACCGGATCGTCGGGCAGCGGACGGTTGAACCCGGCTCGCAACTCGTCGAGATCGATCATGGGGTGTACGCGCGCGTCACCGAGAGCGGCGCGGTACTCGGCGATCGCAGCAGCCGTGCGCCGGATCAGGTCCGGAAGCGCCTCGTCAGACGATGACGCTGCGGATCACCTCACCCGCATCCATCGCCCGGAACGCGTCGTTCACTTCGTCGAGCTTGATGCGCCGCGACACCATCGACCCGATGTCGAGCCGGCCGGACTCGACGAGATCGACGAGCTTGGGGAAGTCGCGCCGCACCTGCGCCGAGCCGTACAGGCAGCCGAGCAGCTTCTTCTCTTCGTAGAACAGTTGCATGGCCGAGAACGTGACCATGTCCTCGATGCGCGGCATGCCGACCACGACCACCGTCCCGCCGCGGCGTGCCGTGTTGTAGGCCTGCAGGATCGTGTCAGGAAGTCCGATCACTTCGAACGCGTAGTCGGTTCCTCTTCCCCCGGTCGCATCTTTGACCTGCTGAATCGGATCGCCCTGCGCGGGATCGACGAGGTCGGTAGCCCCGAGTTGTTCCGCGGTCTTGCGCTTCAACTCCACCGGATCGACGGCGAAGATCCTTGACGCTCCGGCAATGCGCGCACCTTGGATCACGGATTGACCCACACCGCCACATCCGATGACCGCGACGGTCGAGCCGGGCTGCACCTTCGCGGTGAGCAGCGCAGCGCCGACGCCGGTCGTGACACCACATCCGATGAGCGCAAGCTGTTCGTTCGGAACATCGGTCTCGACCTTCACGAGCGACGCTTCGTTCGTCATCATCACGTCGGCAAACGTGCCGAGTCCGGTCATGCCGTACACGCTCGAGCCGTCCTCGCGGGTGCCCCGCGCCGCGATCATCGTCTCCGACGACTGCTCGCACAGATTCGACTGCTCGTGCAAGCAGAAGAAGCAGTTGCCGCATGCAGGGATGAACGACGCGATCACACGGTCGCCTTTGCGAACGCGACTCACCTCAGGGCCCACCTCGAGCACCGTGCCGGCGCCCTCGTGGCCCAGGATGAGCGGCACCGGCATCGGAACGCCGCCGCGCTGCACCGTCAGGTCCGAGTGGCAGACGCCGCTCGCGTCGATCTGCACCCGGACGTCGCGCGGGCCGAGTTCCGGCTCCCGCAGCTCCTCGATGACGAGCGGCTCGTTGTAGCCGTTCAGGACCGCTGCCCGCATGGATCCCCCTTGTGTCGTTCCTAGTGAAGGCTGCCAGCGTAACGGTGGCTCCGACGGGTTGCCGACGGGCGAGGCGGGTCGGTGAGGCCGGCGAATAGCACGGCGTCGCCGTACGCGGCAGGATGACGACAGCGAGCGGCCAAGTCCAATGGTCGGGGGGAGGAACCAGTGAAGGTTTCCATCGCAGTCAACGGCGTGAGCACAGAGCACGACGTCGAGCCACGTCTGTTGCTGGTGCACTATCTGCGAGACGTGGTCGGGCTGACCGGGACGAACGTCGGTTGCGATACGTCGTCCTGTGGCGCGTGCACCGTCCACCTCGACGGTGAGTCGGTCAAGTCCTGCACCGTCCTCGCCGCGCAGGCCGACGGTTCGGCGGTGACGACGATCGAAGGTCTCGCCACCGACGGCGAGCTCCACCCGATGCAGGCCGCCTTCCAGGAGAACCACGGCCTGCAGTGCGGATTCTGCACGCCGGGGATGGTCATGGCCGCGGTGTCGCTCGTCGAGGAGGGCAGAGCCACCGACGAGGCTTCGGTACGGGAGGGCCTCGAGGGCAACCTTTGCCGCTGCACCGGGTATCACAACATCGTCAAGGCGGTGCTCGCCGCGGCCGGCGCAGGAGACGGGTCATGAGCCCGGTCGTCGGGACACCCATGGTCCGCAAGGAAGATCCTCGCCTGCTGACGGGCGAGGCCCGCTACGTCGACGACCTCGCCATTCCCGGCGCCCGTTACCTCGCCATGGTGCGCAGTCACGAAGCGCACGCCCGCATCACGTCGATCGACAAGAGCGGCGCGCTGGAGGTGCCCGGAGTCGAAGCCGTGTTCACCGGCGCGGAGCTCCAGGACTCCTGGGCGGCGCCGATGCCGTGCGCATGGACGGTCACCGAAGACATGAAGAACCCCGCTCACCTGCCGGTCGCCGTCGGCAAGGCCAACTACCAGGGTGACATCGTCGCGGTCGTCGTAGCGGACTCGCGCTACGCGGCGCGCGACGGGGCCGACGCCGTGATCGTCGACTACGAAGCGCTGCCCGCCGTCGTCGACATCGAAGATGCGGCCAGCGATCGCGTCGTCATCCACGACGACGCGGGCACCAACGTGACGTACACGTGGACCCTCGTACCCGATCCGCCCGCGGTCGACCAGGCCTTCGCCTCGGCGGCGCACACGGTGAAGGAGCGCTACATCCAGCAGCGCCTCATTCCTGAGGCGATGGAACCGCGTGGTGTCGCCGTCGTCCCCCAGCCGGTCAATGGTGATCTCGTCGTGTACTCGTCGACGCAAATCCCGCACATCCTCAAGGTCATGACCGCGGTCACCACGGGCTTCGACGAGCACAAGCTGCGCGTGGTCGCGCCGTCAGTCGGGGGCGCCTTCGGCTCGAAGCTCGAGGTGTACGCGGAAGAGCTGATCGCCGTGGCCTTGGCCCGCAAGCTCGGTGTCCCTGTGCGGTGGACCGAGGACCGCAGCGAGAACGCGGTCGCGACCGTGCAGGGCCGCGGCCAGATCCAGGACATCGAGCTCGCCGCCGACGCCGACGGGAAGATGACGGCGGTACGCGTGAAGCTGCTCGTCGACATGGGGGCGTACCTGCAGTTGGTCACGCCGGGTATCCCGCTCCTCGGCGCGTTCCTGTACCACGGGGCGTACGACATCCCGCTGTACTCGTTCGAGTGCAGAGGCGTCTTCACCAACAAGACACCGAC
>DATAES010000199.1:0-21772 GCA_036257895.1 Acidimicrobiales bacterium | reverse complement strand
CCGGCACGTACACACTGACCGAGTCGGCCTCGGCCGACCCGCGCTTCGCCACCGGCACAATCACCTGCGGCGCAGTGAGCGGGCCGGCGTCGGCAGGCCTCACCGTCACCCTGGCGTCCGGCGAGGATCTTGCCTGCGCGGCCACGAACACCCGCCTGCCGACCGACATCTCGGTCCTCAAGACGGCGACAGCGCTCGAAGTCGGGCCCGGCACGGACGTGACCTACACCATCCAGGTGAAGGTCGAGAGTGCCACCGTGCCCGCTGACAACGTGCTGCTCAAGGACACAATGCCGGCCGGGCTCACGTTGAGGAGCGTCACGAGTGCCCAGATGATGTGCACCACGGACGGCAACTCGTTCAACTGCACGAAGGCCGTTATGGCCCCGGCCGAGACTGCAACGGTGAGCGTCGTGGCGACCGTGGGCGAAACGGCGGCGCCCGGCTCGATTGACAACGTGGCGAGCGTCGAGAGCTCGACCACCGAGACCACTCTGTCCAACAACTCCGACGACGCCTCGATCACGGTACTGGCAGTAGAGGTCACGCCGCTGCCCCGGACCGGTGCTTACGTCCGTGATCAGCTGTGGTTGTCGGCCTTGCTCCTCGTCATCGGCGGGGGAATCCTGTTTCTCGCCCGGCGACGGACAGCCTGATCGAACCCCTGTAGCCCGGTGACAGGCTTGCTCCTCCTGAGTGGCGTCGGCCTCGTGCTAGTGGAGCGACGCCGGCGTAGGCCCGCCTAACGACTACGACGCGTCAACCAAGATGTCGGCGATGCCCGAAGCCTTGTTGTGGGATTTCGGCGACACCTTGGTCGATGAGCGTTGGATGCGCCGGTGTCCGCAGGCGTGGCCAGGTTGGGAAGAGGCGTGGGTCGCCGTCATGGCCGAGATGGCAGACGAGTGGAACGTCGGCGCAGTGAGCTCGTACGAGGTCTTCGCTGCGCTTTCCGACCGCGTCGGGATGACGTTGCAGGACGTCGAGGCTCATGCTCGAGCGTGCTGCGACCGAATCGTGTTCAACGCCACGGCATGGCGAGTGGCGAGCGAGCGTCGTTTCCCCCAAGCCCTCGTAACAGTGAATCCTGACCTCTTCACCGACTACGTCGTTCCCAGCTACGCGCTCGGCGATGTCTTCGACGTGATCGTGGCGTCGTACGCGGAGAACACAGCCGACAAGTCAGCCCTGTGTCGTGCCGCGCTCGACCGACTCGAGTTCCGCGGCGATCGCTCGAGCGCGCTGCTCATCGACAACCGCAGCGACCTCGTGGATGCGTGGCGAGACATCGGCGGTGCCGGCTACTGGTTCCAAAGCGACGAGCAGTTCTCCAGAGACGTCGTTTCCCTTCTCGCTGTGCACCGCGAATCTGTCTGACTTCACGTATGGTCCGCCGGTGTCGAGGCGGATCGTCCTGGTGACAGGAGTGTCCGGCCTGGTGGGCACCTGGCTGCGAAAGACCGTTCCCACTGACGCCGATCTCGTTCCGTTGGCGCACCACACGCCGGTCCCGGGCTCCGCGTCGGTGACCGCCGACCTGCGTGACGCGCGCGCAGTCTCCGAACTCTTCGCGAGTCTCAGGCCGTCCCTGGTCATCCACGCCGCCATCGCACCAGATGTCGCCTCGATCGTCGGAGCGACGACGAATGTCACCAAAGGCGCGTCGCTCGTCGGAGCCGATGTCGTCTACGTGTCGACCGATGCGGTCTTTTCGGGCGACGGTCGTCCACGTGACGAGAGTGCAGAGCCCGACCCGATCTGGGACTACGGACGGTGGAAGGCGCAGGCTGAGAACGTGGTCTTGCGCGGACCGACAGGGTCTGCCGTCGTTCGACTGCCGCTGGTCGTTTCGCTCCACCCCGAAGACCGTGCCGTCGCGAAGATCCGCCGGGGAGCCTTCCAACGACAGCCCACGATGTGGTTCCACGACGAGATCCGGCAACCCGCCATGGCCTCGGACATCGCTCAGGGCCTGTGGCGGATCGCCTCGCTGGCACCGGATCAGCGCTCGGGCACCTGGCAGTTGCCCGGACCAGAGAGCTTGAGCCGATACGAGATCGCCCTACGGGTCACCGAGGCGTTGGAGCTCGATCCGAACTCGGTCGTGTCGGTGGCGGCACCGCGTGACGACACCCGACCACGTCACCTCGACATGCGCGGCGATCGAGCCAGAGATCAGATCCGTTGGGACCCGGCCCGGATCCTGAGCTGAGCCGCGCAAGATCGCCTCGGCCGCGGTTCACGCGGACCCGACTGATGATGGCTACGATCGCGCAAGAGCCACGCGCAGGTTCGAGGGGGGTCGTGAGATGATCCGCGCCAAGTCGCGACGTTTCGTGAGCGTCGCCGTCGTTATTGTCGGTGTCACGCTGTTGAGTGGCTGTGATCTGTACAGCTACTTGCCCGGTACGCCTCGTCCGTCCTGGTGTGATCCGACGGACACGGCCGTGAACGACGGGCACACCGCAGCGTTCTTCTCCGCGTACACGGTGGCGAAAGGCCCGTTGTCGCAGAGCGATTGCCTCCAGGTTGCGAACTACATCCAGCAGGCTGCCGATTTTGCGGCGCAGTATCCAACTGTCGCGGCCGTGCAGGCCGCAGGTTGGCACCTAGCGACGGTGTTCACGCCCGGACAGGGCGCCCACTTCGTCGACCCGAACCGGTTGACCGGTCCGTTCGATCCGAAGCGCCCCAACTTCCTCATGTACAACGGGACGGCATCGACAGCAAACCTCGTCGGGATGATGTTCCTCGTCGACAGCGGCGCCTCGCCACCCGCCGGTTTCCCTGGAGCCAACGACCACTGGCACAACCATGGTCCGCTCTGTGTCAGGAACAGCGACGGTGTCGTCATCGGCGAGGTGCCCCCAATGACCACCACCCAGTGCACGTCCCTCGGCGGTACCGTCCAGGACCTCTCGAGTCAGTGGATGGTGCACGTGTGGTTGCCCGTCTATGCCGGCTGGCAGGCCACCGACATCTTCAACGTCAGCCATCCATCGCTCTAACTGATGTCGATGACTGACACGAGCCCAGCGCGGCGCACAGGTGTGAGCGGTGGGGCGCGGCCGGCCGTGGTCGCCGCTGCGGTCGGGTCGGCCGTGGCGGGACTGGTGCACGCGGCGGCTGCTGGCACCCACCAGGGCGATTCGCTGCTCGTGTGGATGTTCAGCGCGTGTGCTGCCGCGCAACTCGGCTGGGGCTGGGCGGTGGCGATTGCGCCGCGCCCTCGACGAACACTTCTCCTCACTGGTCTTGTGATCAATGGCGGAGCGGTGCTGGTGTGGGCCGCGTCGCGCACGGTCGGCATCGGTTTCATCGACTCGCTCAAGGTCCCTGAAGAAGTTGGAACGCAGGATCTCACGGCGGCGCTGTTCGCAGCGCTGAGCGTGGCGGCCATCGTGTGCCTCCTCGTACGTCCCGCGGTGCGGGTCGTGTTTCCTCCGTCGTGGGCCGGAGGTGTCGCGGTGTGCGCGTTCTTGCTCGCGATGCCTGCATTGGCCGCCGGGCACTCGCATTCCAGCACGGCGCACGATCATGTGACGACAGGCGACGAGACCGCTGCGAGCCACAGCCACGGCGAGGCGACCGCGGCCGACGCGCACGCTCACACTGCGGACACGACGTCGACCTCCGACGACGGGCACGCTCACACCGAGGACACGACGTCGACCTCCGCGGACGCGCACGATCACACCGCGGATACGACGTCGACCTCGACGTCAGCGGACGCGCACGATCACGACACCGTCGCCGCCGCAGCGTCGTCCGTCCACGATCACGCGAGCGAGAGCGCCACCACTGACACTGAGCCCGCAGGGCCGCACGACCACTCGACGACCACGACGCTGCCCCATGATCACGATCCGGATCCAACCACCGACCCGCCCATCACGTCGCTCGACGACCCCCGTCTCACGCCCGAGCAGGTGCAAGCTGCGATCGACCTGATCGTCGCCACGGTGAACGGTTTGCCCGCGAGCCTCAGCGAAGCCGATGTGGTCGGTGCCGGCTACCAGTCCATCGGGGATGGCGTACAGCCGGGCGAATACGAGCACTTCGTGAAGTGGTCGTACCTGTCCGATGGCTACGAACTCGACGCAGGACACATCGAGTCGATCGTGATGAAGATCAACGCCGACGGCACGAAGCGCGTCGTCGCGGCGATGTACTCGTTGACGTTCGGCGACACGATGGCGGATGCGCCTGACATCGCGGGCGGGCTCACGATCTGGCACGACCACGACGACATGTGCTTCAGCGGTGATCAGTTCGTCGGATTGACGTCCTCAGGCGCGTGTACCACTGGGACGCTCCGCGACACGCCACCCATGCTCCATGTGTGGATCGAGGAGAACCCGTGCGGCCCGTTCGCCGTGATCGACAACCAACCCCACGAGTGCACCGACGGTCACCACCACTGACGCATCGCCGGCCCGACGCGACTGCGAAGTGAAGGTCGCCCGGCAGACGGTCGACGCGAGGATCTCTATCGGCGCCGACCGAGCGACGATCGCGCGAACGGTCCGCCACGCCCCTCGTAGCAAGGTCGCACGCGTCGCGGACGGCGTAGCTGGTCCGGTGTCGCCTCTGCCATAGGGGTGCGGCTACACCGGGGTCGTGTTCACGTTGACGATGTTGCCCCGCAGCGAGGCCACCATCGTGACGAGTTCGTCCGCCGCGCCCGGCTCGGCGCCAACATGCTCGAGTGTGGCCACGAGATGGCCGGCCACCAAGTCGAAGTGACGATCTTCGATGGCAAGGCGGCGATGGGCACTGTTCATGTCACGCCCGCGGTACTCGGCGGGTCCGCCGGTCACCATGGTGACGAGCACGCCCACGCGCCTCGTATGAGAACGCAGGTTTGCCCCCACGAAGAACGGCGCGAGGTCCGGATCTGCCACGATCCTTCGGTACAGCTCGTCGACAACGGCGTCGATCGCCGGCGCTCCGCCGAGCCGCTCGTACAGGGATGGCGCTGTGGTTTCCATGGACGTGACCACACCACGACGAGCGCATCCTCCACCTGAGTAGCCGTTACTCATTTCCCGACGGCGGTCGCGGGAGTTTCGAGCACCACTACTGTCCGCGGGGTGGAATCGGGCAGTTCCCGATGACGGCGACGGTCCCGACAACGCCCATGACGCCCCGTTGGCCTCTTGTCGGCCGTCACCAGGAACTCGACGTGCTGGCGCGCGCCATGGCTGAGCCCGCCTGCGCCGCCGCGGTCGTCGTGGGCCCGGCCGGCGTCGGCAAAACCCGGCTCGCCATCGAGCTGCTCACGCATGCTGAGCGTGCCGGCCACCCGGTGCGCAAGGTCTCCGCCAGCCCGGCGGCTGCCGCGCTGCCATTGGGTGCGGTTGCCCATCTGCTCGCGACCGACGAGACACCGATGGACGATGACGCGCTTGATGCGATGCATCTACTGCGTCGCCTGCAGCGGGCACTGGCGGCCTCGGGGCAGCCCCGGGCGGTGTTGCTGGTTGATGATGCGCATCATCTGGACGCGGCGTCAGCGTCGCTGCTCGCGCACGCGGTCGTGGCGGGTATCGCATTCGTGGTGATGACCGTCCGAGCAGGCGCCCTGCTCCCGGACGCCCTCGCAGTGGTCACTCACGGGGACGACGCCGTCCGGGTCGACATCGATGATCTGCGCCGCGAGAGCTTCGACACACTGCTGCATCTCGTGCTCGGTGGACCGGTCGAGCGCACGACCGAGGTCGAGTTGTGGAACGCAACGCACGGCAACGCGCTGTTCGTTCGCGAGGTCGTCCTGGGCGCGAAGGCTGCCGGCACGCTCGTCGAAGAGGACGGCGTGTGGCGGCGACAAGGGCAACTCGCGGGGAGCCCCCGGCTCATCGATCTCGTGCAATCACGCCTTGCGGACCTCACCGGCGATGCGCTCGACGCGGTCGAGATCCTCGCACTGTGCCAACCGATCGGCATCGACGAGTTCGAGCTGCGTGTCGAACGCGGTGTGCTCGAGGACCTCGAACGGTCCGGACAGGTCGTCGTCGTTCCTGACGGCCGCAGACAGAACGTGATGCTCGCCCACCCCCTTCATGCTGACGTCATCCGCCAGACGCTGCCGAAGGTGCGAGCGCGATCGATCCTGCTGGAGGTCATGGACACGGTCGAACGTCGCGGAGCACGCCGGCGCGAAGACGCGATTCGAATTGCCACGTGGCGGCTCGACGCGACAGGGAGCGCTGATCCAGACCTGTTGATCACCGCGGCGCGACAAGCGCGGCAAGTACACGACTTCTCCCAGGTCCTGCGGCTCGCGAACGCGGCCATGTTGAGCCGCCGCGACGTCGCGGCTGCCTTGCTCGCAGGTGAGGCACTGTACGAGCTCGGTTCATTCGACGAAGCCGAGCGGGTGCTCGCCAACGTGGCGCCACTCGCGACCGCCGATCGCGACGTGGTCCGCGTTGTTGCTGCGCGCGCTCGCAATCTGTTCTGGGGATGTCTGCGCACGGCCGAAGCAATCGCCGTCAACCGTGCAGGCGCTGACGTGGTCACCACCACTGCTGGTCGCAACGAGCTGCTTGCTGGCGAAGCGTCGATCGAGATGTTCTCGGGACACCCCACACGCGCCCTCGAGCTCACGGAGAGCATGCACGACGACGGCGACCTGCGGACACGCGTCGAGCGCGCCATTGCAGAGGCGCCCGCGCTCGCAGTCACGGGGCGAAGCGAGCAGGCTGTTCGGGTGGCGACGGAGGGGTACGCCGACCACGTCGGGCTCGGGGACCAGCTCGCCATCGCCCATCCGGGAACACACATCCTCACCAAAGTGCTCGCTCTGACCGAGGGAGGACGGCTGGCGGAGGCGGCGGAGCTCGCCGCGGCCGGAGCGCAGATCGCCACAGCAGACCGGGTCCCGATCGCCCAGATCTGGTTCGCCACGAACCAAGCCCGCATAGCCCTCATCGAGGGCCGGCCCGTCACAGCTCGGCAGCACGCCACCGAAGCAGTGGCCCTGAGCAGGTCCTTCGGCTTCGACGGCCCATGCCGGATGGCGCTTGGTGCACTCGGCGCCGCTCTGGCACTCGAGGGCGATGGAGCGGCCGCAGCAGGCAGGGTTGCCGAGATGGAACGGCTGGCGCCCGAATTCGGATTCCTACGGGAAGAGTCAGCGCTCGCGATCGCGTGGACGCACGTCGCCGCCGGCGATCCTGCGGCGGCACGCGCAATCCTCGAACGCGCCGCCCACCAAGCTCGATCGAACGGTCATCTGACGAGTGCGGCATGGCTATGGCACGACTTGGCACGACTGGGCGGCGCGACTGTGGCGTCCGGTCCGCTCGACGAACTCGCACAAATCTGCGACGGCACACTCGTCGCCGTGCGCGCCCTCCACGCGAGGGCACTGCTAGCGGGCGACCCGGCCTTGTTCGACGACGCCACAGACGAGTTCGATCGGCTCGGGATGGTCCTCGCAGCCGGCGAAGCAGCCATCAGCGCGGCCACCGCCTACCGCAAGCAGGGTGATTCGCGACGAGCACAGGCACGCACCACACGAGCCGCAGGTTTCGCGGAGCGGTGCGAGGGCGCCAAAACACCGGGCTTGGTGCGAACTGACAGTGTGATTCCGTTGACACGGCGCGAACGTGAGATCGCGCTGCTCGCAGCGGGTGGTGGAAGCAGCAAGGACATCGCAGACCGGTTGTTCCTGTCGGTGCGCACCGTCGACAACCACCTCCAGAACGTCTACAGCAAACTCGGTATCACCTCCCGCGCTGACCTGCGACAGGAACTGGGCCGCGAATGAACTTCCACCCTGGACACGCCGAGGCCAGGCCATGACCCCGGAGCAGATCACACTGGTGCAGGACTCGTTCCGGCGAGTGGCCGCTCACTCGGATGCCCTCGCGGTCGACTTCTACGCCCGGCTGTTTACCGCCGATCCCTCGGCCCGGGCGCTGTTCACGACTGACATGGCCGCACAGCGAAGCAAGTTCCTTCGCGAGCTCGAAGAGATCATCCGAACCATCGAAAACTTCGACGTGTTCTTGGCGCACCTCGCCGATCTCGGTGCGCGCCACGCCGGATACGGCGTGCGGCCCGTCCACTACCGAATATTCGCCGACTGCCTGCTGGCCGCGCTCGCGGCGGCCGAAGGCGACCAGTGGACGCCCCTGCTGGAAGCCGCATGGTCGAGCGCGCACGACCTGGTCGCCGAGGCGATGATCCTCGGCGCCAACGACGCCGCACGCAGCTGAACCCCCGCACGGGCCATCCAGGCTTGAGTCTGAGCGTTGAGGTCGCCCACGGCGAGGTCGAGCACCGCCGTCGTGGGCCGGGCCTTCGACCCGCCCGCCAGAGCGGCTGCGGGTCATGGACGTCACCGAGCATCCTACCGGTGACGGCAAGGTGTTCGTAGCGGTGGTGCTCGACGCCTTCAGTCGCATGGTGGTGGGCTGGTCGATCGCGGACCACATCGGCGCTGGGCGTTCGGCCCGCGGTTACGCGCCCCGGACCTGTTGGGATCAATGGGCTCGATCGGCGACTGCTACGACATCGGCGTCCCGAAGCGGACGGGTCACCCGGCGTCGCCGAGTCCGTGCGTCGCCGGGATGAAGTGCTCGACGGCCCAGGCGAAGTAGGTGCGAGGCATTGCCCGAAGGCCGTCTGCTGTTGGACCTGTCAATAGCCGGGCGGCGTCGGCGGCGTCGGCCGCGTGGACGTCGGACAAGGCGAGAGTCTCTTGGAGCGTGCCGCTGCGCAGGACGAGCTGGCGCGCCGCGATGAGGTCATCGGGTTCATGGCGTCGCAGGAGAGAAGTGAGATCAAGGCGGCCGCGTTCGACAAGGAGGATCACCGGCAGCGTGTAGACGCCCGTCTCCATGTCGATGCCGATCGGCTTCTTGAGGCGCACCGGGTCGGCGACAAAGTCGAAGACGTCGTCAACGAGCTGGTAAGCGATCCCAAATGACAGGCCGAATCGATCTACAGCGTCGGCGTCGCCTGGGCTGAGGTTGGTACAGCTCGCTCCTGCTGCACAGGCCGCAGCGAACAGGACACCGGTCTTCTCCCGAATGGACGCGAAGTAGTCGTCCCGATGACGTTCAGGATTGAACTGGTCGCGCATCTCGCGCAGTTGGCCTTGGCAGAGCTCGATCACTGTGCGCGCGAGACGTTGCGCGAAGGCTTGTCCGACGTGGGCAGCTTGTTCGGCTGCCTTAGCGAGGATGAAGTCGCCGGCCGTGAGCGCGACGTTGTCGCCTTCGACGGCGTTGATAGTCGGGACGCCGCGTCGCGTCGCCGCCTCTTCGAACATGTCGTCGTGCACCAGCGACCCGACCTGAACCAGTTCGATGGCGGCGGCGCCGGCGACCGCTGCAGCGCGGTCGAACTCCGAGCCGAGGTGGCCGACAGCCATCGTCATGACCGGGCGAAGGCGTTTACCGCCTGCGTCAGCGACGCGCGACACCGCGGCGCTCAGTGTGGCGTCCGAACTCGAGAGTGCCTCGTGGACCCGGCGGTCGACCTCGTCGATCAACTCCGGCAGTTCGGGCAGCCCGAGAAGAGAGGCCAACGCGTCGATCTGCACGGATCGACCGTAGTTTCGCGGCCGTTGAACCTCCAGCAGCGTCGTAACGGTGCCGAGTTGCGCGAGCTCGGCTCGTTCGCTGACCGCACCGAGTCCGTCCTGCAAGGTGCATCAGAGAACGGTGTAGTTCGGTACGGCCGCCGTTGTTCCCGCGATGGCCGCCGGGGACGCGGACGTCAGCTTCTCCACTCACGCTTTGCACGCCGAGCATCGCGGAGTTCGCTCGCACCCGGCCTCAGATACGAGAATCGTGCAATCGAGCGGCGACGCCGCCGATCACCAAGAACGCGAGGTCGTGCTCCGTGAGCAGGAGCACTGTCGAGGCTTCGGGTGAGCTTTCTCGTCAGTGGCGATCGACGAGGAGCGACGCTGCGAGCGAGACAGCCTCGCGTCGACTGTGTGGCCTGTGGTCGACCGCCATGAAGTGTTGGCCAATCGCAAACCCGAATGCGAGCGTGGCGCGGGCTTCGATCTCGTCGGGATCGGCGATGTAGGTCGAGAACTGCTCGCGCAGGTACTTCATCCTTCGGTTGTCGACGCGTCGAAGTCGCCTGGCGACCGCTTGGTCGGAGCGAGCCCAGAAGCGGATGGCGAGGTCGATGGCGAGCAGGTCATCGCGGAACGTCAGCGCTCCTGCGCGGCGGATCCGTTCCGGGGCATCGTCGGCGCCGGCTTCGACTTGGGCGAGCACGTCATCGATACTGCGGTGTTCCCAGGCATCGAGCAGCTCCTCGAGGAGCGCGCGTCGGTCAGCGAACTGTCCGTAGAAGCCGCCTTTCGTCACACCGAGCTCGTCGGCGAGCACCTCGACGCGGACGCCGTTGGGCCCGTTCGTTGCCAAGGCGCGCAGACCGGCGTCTATCCAGTTCTCTCGTGGTGTTCGAGCGGGGGCGGGCATCGAGTCCTCGTAGCGGCCATCAACTCTTGCGGTGATAACGCTTGTCCTATACGGTACCGTATACCGTTCTATACGGTACCGTATATAAAGGAGTCGTTATGAGCGCGACCGCATCCCCGGCCGTCCGGGTCGAGCCCGACCCAGTCATCGTGACGGACTTCGGTGCCGACTACGTCGACGCGTTCCGGATCGACGGCGTGCCGGGGACGACCGCCCGGTCGTGGACCGATGCGACCCTGCACGGCTCCGATGCGGCTCGAGGTCTGTTCCGAACGTTCGTCTGGCACGGCCTGCTGCGATTTGATCTCACAGATGATCACGAAGCGGGAACGGCCTTTGGGTGGCGCATCTCGATCGAAGAGCACCACCGCGTCGTGCTGGACACCGATGGATCACTCGGAGCGGGCAGGATGGTCTTCGACACGACCGACGACGCGACGACGTGGACGACGATGCTCCGCTACCACCGCCCTCTCGCGCGCTACGTCTGGGCAGTCCTTGGCAACGGCCACCGAGCCATCGCCCCCTCTTGCCTCGACCGTGCATCGATCCATCTGCGCCGTTCACCGAAGCCGGCGGCCGCGGGTTGAGCCTCGGCTATGAGAGAAGCTGTCGACGAGGATCGCCGTCAACCGCTTCGTAGTGCTCGCGGCTCCAGCCTCGGTCACAGCCAAGCAAACCGCACGCCTCGGGCCTGCGCGGCGCCACGTAGTGGAACGTGTTCTCGCGCGCGTAACGAACGCGAAGTTCTGAGTACAGGTGAGACCGGAGCGACTCCTGAGACGAAATCGGAGACAGAACCGCACGTCAGAGACTTGGGCGATCTCATGGTCACCGTGCCAGGCCCTAGGGAATGTCCATCACGACCTCGCCACGCATCCGGACCCCATCGGCGCTGCGAGCGATGACCGCGGCGGTCACCTTTCCTCGCGGCAAGGTGACGGCGGCGACGAACTCGCCGGGTCCCAATCGTTCTACTACGCGCTGTTCGGCCCTCCCCGATTCGTGCGCGATCGTGATCACCGCCTGGTCGACGGGGATCTCGTCCCCGAAAGCGGCGTCTCGAATCGTGGCGAACAGCCGGCTCGTGCCCACCCGCGTCGGGTCGGCCCACAACTCGATCGAACGCGACGCGGAGACCTGAGCGGCGTATATCACCGGCTGTCCGGGCACTCGTTGTATCGACACGAACTGCGGCGCACTCCGAGCGAGAACGTCCAGAGGCACCACCGTGCCTTCGGCACCGTGCTGTATTCGCACCGAGACCCGCCAGCGGCCGTCGAAGGCCAGATTCGCACCTGATCCCGTGAAAGAGCCATCCGGATCCGCGTCGAGCGCCAGGGTCGTCGGCGCGATCCCAGGATCGTCGAGCGGGGTGAATTCGAGGGTGATCTGGGCGCTCGTCAGCGGTTCACCGGAATCGAAATCGGCAACGTGCACGCGGAAGCGGTTGGGCCCTGGCTGGGCTGTCGTCGCCTCCAAGCGCACGCGTATGGATGTCGCGAAGTCGGCACCCGACACGTCGATGCCCGGCCTCGCCAGTCGCTGCCCGGCGGCAGGCGGAGCGAGACTTCCGAGGATCGCCGCGGCCAGGAGCGCCAGGGCGCCCCCGAGGACCTCGGCTCGACCGGCGCGCCGCAGCGGTCGAAGGTCTTTGTCCACGACCCGCACGTTGCGCCAGCGGTTCACCGCCGCGAATCCGGCAATGGCGACCAGGAGCAGGCTCTTGGCGACGATGGCCCGGCCGTACCCCGTCGAGCGGAGTTCGTTCCAGGTCGAGACCTCGTCGACTCCGCGAATCACGCCAGTGAAGGTCACGATCACCAGCATCACCACCGCGACGGCGGAGAATCGGCGTACAGCGGCGCTCTTCTCGCGAGACGACACACCTCTCGTTCCCAGCAAGAGGGCAGCCAGACCGCCGATCCACACTGCGGCCGCCACGAAGTGCGCGACTTGGGCGGCAACCTCGATGAAGGCCGACTCGTCACCCGCGGCGTGCCCGGCACCGACGTGGATCACGATTGCTATCGCGGTAGCGCCCGAGGCCAACCACCAGCCGGTCTGCCGGGCACGGCCTGTCGCCCGACTCGTCGCCAGCAGGATGGCGCCAGCGGCAGCGAGCGCCGCGGCGCGCCACCAAAGCGCCCGGCCGACGGCCGTTTCCGCCAGGTCCCCGAACGACGTGCCCGCGGCCCGACGTTGCGCCTCGGCGAGCATGACGAGTCCGGCGATCGAAGCAGCCCACGCTCCGGACGCCATGCGGCCAGCACCGGTCCCTGCAAACCCGGCCGCGGATGAGAGCGTGGCGCCGAGCAGGGCCACCACGGCGACCAGGAAGACCCAGCGAGCGACGACCTCGACCCACGAGACACGGGTCGATTCCGGCTGCGCCGCGGCCAGTTGCGCGGCGGTCGGCGACACCCCGACACCGAAGACGAAGGAGCCGTCGGTCGCGTGCCCGTCGACGCTGGATACCACCCGAAAGGCGACCGTGTACACGCCGATGTCCAATGGCTGCACCGGTACGGCGAGGGTCAGCGGATCGTCGGGCGGCGGCAGCGGCGCGCCGGTCTGATGTTCGCTCCCACCCGCGTCTACGACGTGAATCTGCGCGAGCCCCGGCTCGGGTTTCTCGGAGAACGAGATCCGGACGGCGGTCGGGGCCACGTCCAGCCGGGCCCCGACGGCCGGGTCGGACGCGACAAATCCCGCATGCGCAGACGCCCGTTGGGCGGCGCCCAGCCAGAGAACAACGACGACGAGCGCGACAACTGCGCCGCGTCGCACGTCACCGAAGCCCGGCGCGGCCCCGGCGCCGCGACACGATCATCGTGAGGAGGATTGCCAACACTCCCACGCCGATCCCGAGTGACGCGAGACGCTTCGCCGAGGCGGCGTCACTCTTGGCTTGGTCAGACCGGGCGAGCTCCCGCGCGAGTCGCTCCGCGAGTTGTCCGTCCGACGGCGCGACGGAGGGAAACTGGACGGCCGCGATGTCGGACACGCATTGGAAGGTCTGGTCCGAGCAGCTCGACGCGAGGTCGACGGTTTGGCTTTGCACGGTGCCGACTATGTGAAACGCGTAGCTGCCGACCTGGGTCGGCACGATCGGCGCAGCGTAGCGGCCCGGCTCCGCGCCGGGCTGTAGCGCCAGCACCGACGTCTCCGTCCCAAACGTGATTTCCGCTTGGAGAGTCCCGCCGCCGAGGTCGGCGACCGGCGCACCAATGGCATCGGTGACCAGCACCTCGACCTCGTTCGCGACGCCGTTGTATGCCGGCTCTTCACTCCAACCGATTTCGAACGTGTACGGGCCGGCTGTCTTGACGACGTGGGCGAGTGCCGGGCACGCGAGCCCGACGTCGATGAGGACGACGATCGCTGCCGCCAACGGACGAAGAAACCGCTGCCGTTGACGCGGCGACATCCAGCGAGTGTAGGACTGCCGCGCGATCCGGAACCGGGCCAGAGACGAGCCAGTGCGCTCGACCGCAAACCGTGTTATACCGTCCAACGACGCGCATACCGCGGACGTCGAGCGTCCCGCTCCTCGGGATGTATCCGGCCGTCGGCGGGCGGACATGCGAGGAGGGACCCCATGAGGACCCTGTATGGTCGGGCCGTTCAGCGTGGGCTGGCTTTGACAGCCGCGACCGTCTTGCTTCTGACTGCGATGGTGGCGATCGACCCAGCGATGGTCGCGGAGGCGACCTCGGGTCAGAACCCGTACACCGTTCCGCTCGCCGTCGACACGAACCCCGACGCGAACATCTTCGAAACCTCGCTCGTGGCCGCCGAGACGCAGGTCGACATCGGCGGGGGCGTTCTCGCCAATGCCATGACGTTCAACGGAGCGATCCCCGGTCCGGAATTCCATCTCACGGTCGGTGAGCGGGTCATCGTCCATTTCCAGAACGACCTACCCGAGGAAACCGGAATTCACTGGCACGGCGTCGAACTTGCCAACCTCAGCGACGGGACACCCTTCACCCAGAACCAGGTGGCTCCCGGCCACTCGTACCTCTACTCGTTCGTGGTCTCGCGTCCCGGCATCTTCTGGTACCACCCCCACCACGAGTTCTCGAACAACCAGGTGTTCAAGGGCCTCTACGGCTCGATAATCGTCACCGATCCGAACGAGGCAGCCCTCATCGCCGACGGCACCATTCCCGGGCCGGCGCAGACCATGACCCTCGCAATGAGCGACATCACAGTCTGCAAGGAGCCAGGTCACAACGACGCCAAGACCTACGACCCTTCGCTGCCCTGGGTTGGCGGCGGGCCGCTGCCCGAGCAACCGAGCCCGTGGCCCACCACGCTCTGCGACACACCCATCGACAATCACGGTGACCCGCTCGCCGACCCGCTCAACGAGCACGACGTACCCAACGTCGAGAAGGATTCGGGGCGGGTGAACGAGGGACAGACCGTCCTCACGAACGGCATGAACGTCGGCGGCCGGGGTGGAGATCCGTCGGCCCCCGGTGCGCTCGACCCGGGCGCCTTCACCCACGACGTGCAGCCGGGCTCGGGCCTCCGCCTCAGGCTCGGCAACGAGGCCGCGCTCCGCTTCTTCCGCCTCCGCCTCACCGACAGCGCGGGCAACTTCATCCCCATCGTCCGCATCGGCGGCGAGGGCGGCCTGCTCGATGACGCCGTGCTCGACGGGACGGAGCCCGGCGGGTACGACTTCAAGTACCCCGACGGCGAGCTCTTGCTCGACCCGGGCGACCGGGCCGACGTCGTGGTGGCCTTCCCGGCCACCACGGGGGTGGCGACGCTCTGGACCGAGGACTTCCCGCGCATCGACGGCTCGGGCGGCTGGACCGACACCCCGACGGTTCCGATCGCGCACTTCAACGTGACCGGGCCCGAGGTCGTGCCGAACTACACCATCGGCGCGGGCACGGCGCTCCGTTCGGCCACGGGCGATCCGCAAGAGGTTCTTCCCGCCGCGACCGACACGCTGCTCGACCCGAACTCGTTCAGCCCCACCAAGCCGGGGCTTCCGAGCCAAGAGATCGACTTCACCAACACGGCGGGCCCGAGCATCGACGGCATCGCGGGCGCCCACGACTTCGAGGTCGACTACGCCGCCCAGGACCACGATGGCTCCGCGCGCTATGCCGTGCTCGGCCAGACCCTGGCACTCACCGTCAAGAACACGACCAGCGCGCATCACCCGTTCCACTTGCACGGTTTCTCGATCCAACCGCTGACGTTCACCGCTTGTCCGGGTGCGGTCACCAGCTTCACGTTCCCCGAACCCGAGTTCTTGGACAATCTCGACGTCCCGAACGGCTGCACACTCACGCTGCGCGTGAGGCTCGACGACCGACCGCTCGTCGACGGCGTCACCCCCGGCGGCGGTCTCGGCCGGTGGGTCTTCCACTGCCATATCTTCTTCCACCACAACCGGGGGATGACCTCCGAGCTCGTGGTGGTCGCCAACGACACCGGCAACGAGAGGCCGTACGTCGATGCCGATGACCCGTCAGTGACAGCTGACGAGGGGCAGACCGTCACCATGAACGGGACGTTCAGCGACAAGGATGGCGACCCCGTGACGCTCGCCGCGTCGATCGGCAGCGTCACCGATAACGGCGACGGGACATGGACGTGGTCGCACACGCCACCGGACGGCGCTGTCACCCAGAACGTCTACATCACGGCCACGGACAGCAACGGCAACAAGGGCCAGACGACGTTCATCCTCGACACCCTCAACGTGCCGCCCACCGTCACCATCGATGCCGGACAGGCCACCGCCCTCGACGAAGGCGGTGGCCTCTCGGTGCTGGCCCACTTCACCGATCCGGGTGACGACGACCCGTACACCGCGACCATCGACTTCGGCACCGGCGACGGGCCACAGCCGGCCACGGTCGCCATGACCCAGCTCACACCCCCGCAGGCGGGTGACGTCACGGGCAGCTTCACCTACGGCGACAACGGCATCTACACGGTCACGGTGGCCGTGACCGACAAGGACGGCGGAACGGGATCGGCGTTCTTCCTCGTGACGGTCGGCAACGTCGACCCGGACGCCACCATCGATACTTCAGGGGCGGTGTTCGTCAACGGCGTGCCGGTTCTCTTCGCGGATGTCAACGTGCCGGTGGCGTTGTCGGGCAACGTCACCGATCCGGGCAGCGACGACATCACGAGCACCTGGGACTTCGACGACGGCGCGCCCGTGCCCGACGACACCAAGGTGTCGCTGTGCAACCCGCCCGACCCGGACCCGCCGTTGAGTCCGTCGGTCCAACCGAGGGACGTTGACCACAACGTGGTGCATGCGTTCGCGGCGGCGTGCGCCTACGACGTGGCGTTCAGCGCCCTGGACGACGACGGCGGTTCCGACGTCGCGACGGTGTTGGTGATCATCACCGGAGCTCCGTCGCTGAGCCAAGGCGCCGGTTACTGGCAAAAGCAGTACGGCGGTCAAGGCGCGACTGTCTTCACGCAACAACAGCTCCAGTGCTACCTCGACATCGCCGCCGCCCTGAGCCAGGTGTTCAACGAGGTCCGTGACGCGTCCACGCTTGCAAACGCGTTCAACAACATCTTCGTGGGCGGCCTCAACGGCAACATGTCGGAGCAGCTCGACCGTCAGCTCCTCACGGCGTGGGTCAACTTCGCCAACGGAGCCGTCGAGTGGAACGAGCTGTTGGACACCAACAACGACAAGATCCCTGACACCACGTTCGCCACTGTGATGGCTACAGCGGAGGCCGTGCGTCTGAACCCGGCGTCGACGAGGGCGCAGCTGCAAGCCCAACGCGACATCCTCACGCGGATCAACGAGCGCGACCGCCACTGACCGACCAATCCCGTCAGCAGTATTGGCAGTGTCGGAGTCGCGGAGTCAGGCGATCACCCGGGGCGCGCGCGCCCGTCGAGGAAGTCCGCCAGCTCGACGATGAAGTCCTCGGCATCGGCCGGCCCCCCCGTCGATGAAGCTCGGGGTGAGGCACGAAAGGCGAGAAGGATGGCGCCTTTGCTCTTCGTTCTTGCGGACGTGATGGCCGTACAGGGGCCGGATCGAACGCCGAAACGCTTCGTTACGACAGCGGCGGGATTGCGTTAGCGCCTTGTGGTTCCTTGGGGAAGCCAGGTGTGACGTAACGGCCAGGGGGCCAGCGGATCGCGGCGTCCTAACGTCTGCCCCGGCTCATGGCGAGCCCAACGAAAGGGGCAACGATGACTGGACGTCGTGGATACATCGCGGGTGCGGTTGGCTTGTTGGCAGGTGCGCTGCTGTTCGGGGGTGTGCGCATCGCGGACGCTTCTCAGCCCCCGGCGACCCAGCCGGTGACCGTCATGAACACGAGCGCATCGCCGGTGCCGGTAACGGGGACCGTGAACGTAGGGAACCTGCCGGCCACACAGGCCGTGACCGGCACGGTGAACATCGGCAACGACGACCCGCAGCCGTTCGAGACCGAAGCCGACGGTCGCCTCGACACGGAGTTCCCGGCGGTCACGTTCCAGGTGCCTGCGGGGAAGCGACTGCTGGTCGACTACATAACAGTCGACATCTCGGCGTATGCCGGGACTGTCGATCCATCCGGCGAGATCACCGGCGTCTACGGCGGCAACTTCGTGCGATTCTTCGAGCACCTCGACGCGGCGCCGGCCAGCTTCGGGACCTCCTACGGCGCGCAGCATCAGGTGCGGATGTCGTTCGACCCCGGATCCACCGTGCAGTTCGACGTGCATCGGACGAGCGGCAGCGACGGCGTCATGTTCTTCAACGTGCACGGCGAACTCATCCCCACGTAGCACGCACGCCGACAGACAAGCGCCGTCGCACAACGGTGGTGATGCCGGATCACGCCCACCCCGCTTCATGGTCAACTATCCGGTGACGCTCATCGGGACATTTCCGGATGGGTCGCTCACTGACAGCACGAGGCAGTGCCTTCGTCGCCGCCCTCGCTACAGCCGCACGTTCTCGAGTGCCCGTCGACTTCTGACGGTCCAAGGCTCGCACCCGAGCCTGCGATGCGCGTCGATCGCTGTAGTGAGGTGCTGGCGTGCCCGTTCGACGTCGCCGGCAGCGGCGGCGAGAAGGCCGAGGTGATGTTCCCGTACGGAAGACCGACCGAGTGCTCATAGGAAGAGCTACTGAAAGTCGGCGGCGGCATCCACCAACACCGGCTCGGACTGCGGGGCGCCGTCCTCAAGCTCAAGAACGCGCGGCTCGCGTCGACGTCGCGGCAGAACAGCCCAACGTCAAGGTGAGGCTTCGCTAGTTGCACGTGGACTCCCCGGTTCGCTGAGGACGTGTCGATGCAGTTCGGTCGTCAATGTATGGATCTGACGTGTGACCTCGGTGTTGAGTCGCAGCTCCTGTTCCCCCGATGCGAAGTCGTGATCAGCCTTGGCGCGCTGGAACTCGGCTTGACGGTTTTGGCCGATCATCACGAACGTCGACAGGAAAATCGCTTCGAGCGAGACGATCAGCGTCAGCCTCGGCCAGGGGTCCGATTCGACGAACAGCATCCAGCAAGCAAACACGGCGGCGTGGATGTAGACGAACGGCATGGAGCCGGCGAACGCGGTGATCGCATCCGCGATACGGAGCTGGGCGTCCGCCGCGCGTCGTGCCGCGTGCTCGACGACGACGGGATGATGCGGCGGCGGCTGCGCGGCACCTACGTCGGCGCCCGACATCACGACGCTTCCCCGACTGGTGCGTCGTCGACCGGCACAGAGCGCTGTGCGCGACCTGACCTTCGGAGCAGGAGCGTGGCGACGGCCGCGCCGACGCCGAGCGCGATGCCGGCAACGCCCCACGCCGTCGACCAGTCGAGTCCGAGCGCGTGATCGACCGAGATCGACCCGGGGCCAGTGAGCGCGATCGACGCACCGGCGGTCGCGAGCACGACGGTGTACTCCCAACCGCCGTTGATGATCCACGGGCCTCGGTCGCGCAGTGACGACGCCGCGTTGAGCATGACGCCAATAACCGCGGCGCCGGCGAGGGGCGTGAGGAAGCCGACCGCGAGCAATGAGCCGCCGCCAGCTTCGCTCAGCCCGGCGACCACTGCGAACAGCACGCCGGGTCGGTAGCCGAGCATCTCGAAGAACGCGCCAGTGGTGCGCGGGCCGTGTCCGCCGAACCAGCCGAACAGCTTCTGGGTGCCATGTCCGACGAGGGCCAGGCCGACGACGACCCGCAGGAGCAACAGACCGGTTGCCATCGCCATCACCCCTTGACCGCGGCGATCGGTATCACGAGCACGGGCGCGGTGGACGTGTGGACGATCTCTGCCGCACCGGAGCCGAACACGAGATGCGAGAGCGGATCACGGACATGGCTGGTGACCGCGACGAGGCCGGTTGGGTGCGCGGCCAGGTAGTCCTTCATCCCGGGCGCTGGGCCGATCGGGTCGTAGACGACGGTCGTGTCGAGACCCGGAGCGGCGAGCGCCCACTGTTCGCCGAGACGGCGGACGTACTCGTCAGCGTCCTCGTTGGGTCCGTGATGGCGTCGCCATGGCACGCCGATGCGCAACGGCGGCGGGCACGGCTCGGCGACGGTCACGGCGGTGACCTCCATCCGGAGCGCGTCCCCCCAGGCGGCGACAACGGCGAGACCGAGCTCCGAGTCGGGCGTGCCATCGACACAAGCGACGAGGTGATCGACGCCGAGCGGTCGGATCGCGGTCTCGTCGTCGGGGTCGGGATACACGACCCGTGGGCCGGCGACGACGACAGGCTGGCGGCAGCATTCGATGATGTCTCGCGCGGTGGATCCGATGAGCGTCCCCGGCACGCGTCCTCGCCCGTGCGTCGACAAGCAGATCAGACAGGCGTCGAGGTCGGAGGCGCAGCCGTGGACGGCCGCCGCGACATCTGTGTCGACCTCGACGTGGATGCGTGGGTCGTCAGGGTCGGTGCCGAGAGCGTGCGCAGCCTCTCCTCGGATGCGTTCCGAGTCGAAGTCGGAGGTGGCGACGGTGACCGTGTGGATGGTGGCTCCGAACCGCGTGGCGAGGGCACGTGCCGTCGGGAGCGCGCCGGCGGCGATGTGGGAGCCGTCGAGCGGGACCAGGATGGTGCGGTAGGTGGGCTCGGGAGCCCGGAGAACTGGGTTCATGGTGTTCCTTCTTCCAAGGTGGAGTGGCGGCCGTGACCGCCCGCGATCGTTCGAGCGAGGGCGAACACCCACAGCGCGACGAGGAGCCACACGGTGGCGGTGGCCGGTCCGCCCGGGGCGACCCAGTCGTGATCGACGAACGACGCGATGCCCACGACCACGGCGATGACGGCTATCTGGGTGTCGAAACGGATCAGCCAACGATCCGGCCGCCGGTTCGTGGTGGCGATCGTTCGGGCGTTGGCGAGGACGAGGCCGGCGACGGGCAGGAGCGCGAGCGTCGCAAGAAGCTTGGTGGCGACGAAGACGGCGAACACCGCTTCACCAGCGGACGAACGGTCCGCCAGCACCGTCGCAGTCGCCAGCATCGCGCCCGCGAGCGACAACATTGCGACGCCGATGGCGCCGACGACGAGGGTGACCGTCAAGCGCCACTGGCCGACGTCGGTCCGGCGACTCGTGAACGAGCGCAGGCTGGCGAGGAACGGCACGAGGAGCAGGGCCGCGATCACGGTCGTGTAGGCCGCCGCCGTGGTGACCGTGTAGTGGTTCGCCAGGTAGCCGCGTACCGCCGCGGGGGTCGAGTTGACCGACGGCGTCGAGGACAGGATGCACGTCGCCACGACGAGCGCGGTCGCGGCGACGACGCCCGAGATCGCGCCGGCGAGCTCCCGCACCGCCGGACCCTTGGTCCGGCGGTGCGGGGTGCGCAGCGTGTGCATCGCGGCTGCGGTGCTGGTCATGTCAGCCGACCGCGTGCTCTGGGTGTGACGTCTGGAAGCCCTGGGGCCTCTGCAGCTCGTGGGTCTCGTGCCGGACCTCGAAGGCGAGCCACAACTCGACGGTGCCGAACAGGAACGCGAGCCAACCGATCGCCCACGTGATGCCGATGGCGCCAGCGCCGGGGTTGACGACGAGGATGACACCGAGCAGCACCAGGAGGGCACCGCTGAGCGCGATCGACCACGCCCCGGGGACCTGCTTGCGTGCCGAGATGGCGAACGCGATCCGGGAGCCGCCGATGAGCAGCGACCACGTCGCGATGACCACCAGCAGCGCCAGCGCGGTCATCGACGGCCACAGGAGGGTGACGATGCCGGCACCGATGCTGGTCACGCCCCAGAAGGCGACCCAACCGCGATGCACGAGCAGCCGATCGGCGATGGCAGCCGACAGCGCGGTGACACCGTCGACGAAGGCGAACGCG
>DATAES010000198.1:0-24986 GCA_036257895.1 Acidimicrobiales bacterium | reverse complement strand
CGGCAACCTGTCGATCGACCGCACGTGAGCGCCGACCCGCGAGCATCCGGAAATGCGCGTCCTCGAACGCTCACGACGGCGTCTGTTCACCTGTCCTCAATGTGCTTGGCGGACAGGGCGAACGTTGCCTGACGCGGCACTAGTTGTGTCATTGATTCGGAGTTCTAGACACCTGTGGACGTCCATCCCCTGGTTGGTCATCCGGGTTGGGAACCGTTCGAGCGCACCCACACGCTGACGTTCGCCGTTCCGACCGTGGATCGTTTCTCCAACGTGAAACCCGACGCACCGATCAGGTTGTCGAGATTGGTCCGGTACTTCTGGTAACCCGTCGGATCCACGAGGCTGTCGACAACGTACGCGCGCTCTGTTTCGCCGAGAGCGGAGGTGATCTCGGTTCGAGTCGACGTCGTCAGGAAGTCGAGAGGGTGCAACCGTTTGTCGGCGAAGCGTGGCATGAATCCCACCTCGAGGCTGGAATTGCGCTGCACGTGCACCGGCGTGCCTGCTTCCAGCGCAAAGGTGTACATGGTTCCGCGAGTTATGAACACGACGTCACCCGGACCAGCCTCCGACATCACGCGACGAGTGGCGAGCGCCGCGCCTGGCGGATAGCCCCGGTGCGTACCGATGGCGCTCGCCAACAACAGACCCGAACAGGCGAAGGCAACCACATTGAAAGCGATCCGACTTCCTGGGCTTCGAACCGCGGCCGCTCCATACACCCTCTGCAACACAGCGGCGAGCCCGAACGCAACGATGGGCGTCAGCCAGATCGTCACCCGAAACGCTCCACTCGACGGCCCGAACGGGAACTTGGTCGCCGTCGAGCCGACGACAGTGAGTCCAACCATGAGGACGAAGAAGCGTCCCACCACGGCCAAGGGGCCACTTCGAGCGATGAGATACAGGCCAACCACGGCGAGCACCAGGCACACGGCACTGAACCAGGCAGGACCGCCGGGAAAGACGTCCGTGACGTGAAGAAAGTGCGTGACAATCTCGCGTCCGAAGGTCACCGGGTTGAGGGACGGCCGGATGAACGCGTCGTGACCCTTGAAGAACTTGACGATGGCAGCTCGGTTGAGCGTGCGGTTTTCGGCCGTGAACAGGCCGGCAAGGATGACGGCCTGAACCCCCGCCACGATCAGACGGATCTTGCGGTCACCGTGGGAGTGCAACGCGAGAATCGCTGCGGCGGCGATGATCGCCAACAGCGTGAACGGGCTGAAAGACGCGAGGACGATGGAACCGACGGTCCACAGCACCGCGGTGCGGACCCGCCATTGCTGTCTTGCCAACCAAGGCAGAAGTACACAGAGCAAGAGGATGACGAGAACGTCGGCCGTGTACGACTTGACGTGCCCTGAGTAGAGGATCGCTGTCTCGCACACGGTCAGCGCCGCGCCGAGCAGAACTGAGACCGAAACGGCGTAACCGAACTTCCGGAGCACGAGATACAGAGCCGGAGGCCCAAGCGCTCCCGCGATCATCGCCGGGACGACCATCGTAGAGGCACCGCTGCCGAAGATCCGGCTCCACACCATCAACTCGAAACCGAAGCCGGGCTGAACCGCGCCGATCGTTATGAGTTGCCCGAAGCTTCCTTCCGCCGCGCCGAACGCCTGCCACGCGTCGTCGTAGAAGAGACCGTCACGCGGAAAATGTTGACGATAGAGAAGCGCGGTGACGAACAGACCAACAGCGACGAGCGCGTCGACGATGAGGACGCTTCCCCGTCGCGATTTCCCTGGAGACCCGATCGCCTGTTCACGCGTCCCTGTGACCACGGTCAAGAGTATCGAGTCTCACAATTCCGCTTCGTCTCGCGGCTTAGCAGTCCTCCGTGTCCGATCGGGGACACCGACGAGAGGCGGGATTGGCGGGTGTGGTGCTCTTGTCAAGAGGTTCGTTGGGTGTCGTTGCCCCGACGCACCACCGAGCCCGTCACGCAGCAGCGGCGCCCCACTGCTTCATCGCGATCACATCCTGCGTGGCTGGTCGACTAAGACGAAAGAGGTGCACTGGGCAGTCGAGCTTGTCCTCGCCGTCGTGGTGGCTCTCGTCCTGTGTTGGCTCGCTCTGCTTGTTGTACTTTGGCGGCTTCGTCCCGGCGAAGGGGCTGCACACGAGGCGCTCCGGGCTGTTCCCGACGTTGTCCGCCTCACGCACCGCCTCGCTCGTGACCAGTCCCTCCCGCGACACCTGCGGGTATGGCTCTGGCTTCTCCTGGCGTACCTCGCATCGCCTATCGACCTCGTACCCGACTTCATCCCGGTTATCGGCTACGCGGACGACGCCGTCATTGTCGTGCTCGTGCTTCGAGCTGTCGTTCGGCGGGCCGGTCCCGAGGCCATCAGACGACACTGGCCGGGGACCGCTGACGGCCTGACAGCCGTCCAACGCCTAGCGGGAATCACCTGACCGCAAAGCACATTGAGGACAGGTGAACAGACGCCGTCGTGAGCGTTCGAGGACGCGCATTTCCGGATGCTCGCGGGTCGGCGCTCACGTGCGGTCGATCGACAGGTTGCCGGCGCAGGCACAAGAGCGGTGGCTGGCGAGGTAGCGGTACGCGAGCGATGAGTTCCGAGGCCGGTGTCCGTCATTTCTGCAACATTCCGCAGTGTTCGAAGGAGATCGTCCATGGGGAACGTCGTCGCCTCCGCCGTGATGTCGCTCGACGGGTACATCGCCAAGCAGGACAACACCATCGGTCGTCTGTTCGACTGGTTGATGAACGGCGAGGTGGCGTGCCCCACTGCCTCGCCGGACATCACGTTTCACATCTCGCCCAAGAGTGTCGAGCACTGGCGCAACTGGCTGTCGTCGCTGGGCGCTCTGGTCTGCGGTCGCACGTTGTTCGACTTCACCGACGGGTGGGACGGACGCCACACCATGGACGTGCCTGTCGTCGTGGTCACCCACAACGTCCCGACCGACTGGGTGGCTAGCCATCCGGGTGCACCGTTCACGTTCGTCACCGACGGGGTGCGGGCCGCTGTGGAACAGGCCCAAGCGGTCGCTGGCGATCGCGTCGTCGCCGTCGCCGGCGGGACCATCGCTCGACAGTGCCTCGAGTTGGGGCTGCTCGACGAGATCGCGATCGACCTCGCGCCGGTCGTCATGGGTGAGGGACGGCCGTTCTTCGGCAAGCTGGCCGTCGAAGACGTCGTGCTCGGCGACCCGACGGTGTGCATCCAAGGCGAACAGGTCACCCACCTCGTGTTCCCGGTGAAGCGATGACAAACGAGTCAGGGACGCCATCGACCCCCAAGGGCACGCGGACGATCCACTTCGGCCTGCGGGTCAGCGACCGAGACCGCTCGCTCGACTTCTATCGCTCGCTCGGCTACGAGGTGGTCGGCACCGTGCCAGGAACCGAGATCGGCTTCCTCACGATGCTCAAGCTGCCAGGCGACGAGTTCGTCACCATCGAGCTGGTCTCCGACCCGCCCGACGCCAGCCCGCCTGGCCTCAGCCACGTCGTCGTCAAAGTCGACTCGTTGGACGACTCCGTCGCTGCGCTGCGCGCCCGGGAGGTAACCGACGCCGCCACGCCGGCACCGTCGGATGATCCCGAGACACCGCGAACTGTCATGATCACCGACCCCGACGGCAACCACATCGAACTCGTCGAATGGCCACCCGGTCATGCCGATGGCATGACCGCCGCTGACTGGCCGGACCGGGACACCAGATCCAACCACTGAAGTCTCCGGCCGTGGTGGTGATCCGGATCTGTGGGTCTGAGCCGCCCCGGGAGTGTGAACGCGTGGCTCACGGAGTTCGGCGCTTGGTCAGTTACGGGTGTATCAGACCGCCGCACGGTGTCTCTGGACCAACGCGCAGCTCTTTCAGCGCGGACGGAGGAAAATATGAACAAGACGCGATTCATCGCGTTGTCACTAGCGACGGCAGTTCTCAGTGTCATCGGAATGAGTTCCGTGGCGGGAGCGGTCCCCACAAGCACCCACAGCGGAGGCGCGCACGCGGTGCAGACCGGCGTGGTCCGGATCGACCCCAACAACCCGCAAGTCGCCTATGTGACCGGCAACTACTCATGCCCAGCGGGCTTTGTCCACCTGTTCGTCTCGGTGAAGCAGGTCGCGGACGGCAAGCCGGACACTGACCTCAAGCTCGAAGGCAGCAGCCAAATCTCGTCTGGGTACCTCGAGCGTCACCCCGGGCCGGACGAGATCACGTGCGACGGGACATGGCACACCGGCACCTGGCGGATCACCTCGGATAGCTCCGACCCGGACTACGAATATGGCCACGGTGCACTCATTCCTGGCCAGGTCTACGTGCAGTTCTGCTGGGACGGCCCGGATTGGCACGCGTGGGATGAGCAGTTCGCCAGAGCTAGCTAGCTAGCAGTCAACGCTGACCGTCGCGGACTCAGCGTCAGCGACGCGAGAGACGGAGGAAGTCGATCTGACACGACTTCCTCCGTCTTCGCGTCGGCGACCATGCCCTGGCCGCCCGGCGTATACGTCCGGACTCGGAGCCGTGGATGCGTCTGCTGCTGAGCTTGCGAAGGTGATCGAGTCGCGGAGCGACGGGTCAAGATCGACGGTGATCGCAGAGCTGCCCGGAAGCTCGTCGATGCCGTCGTCAGCTCGAGCATCGAGGCCAGATAGCACGCTCTCGAGTTGCGACTCGCTCGGGCGTGGCGCCCGTCGCCGCAACATGAAACGGTTTGGGTATGAGCAACGGTGGCGAAGAATCGCCT
The DNA here is from genome assembly GCA_036257895.1 of Acidimicrobiales bacterium. Taxonomy (GTDB): domain Bacteria; phylum Actinomycetota; class Acidimicrobiia; order Acidimicrobiales; family JACDCH01; genus DATAES01. Next base: position 20,251 of record DATAES010000198.1, on the reverse strand, counting down.
CAGGTTCCCCAGACCCTTGTCGGGATCTCGTTCGAGAGCAGGTTCCGCGCCCAAGAGTTCCTGACCGCAGCCACCGGTTTGGCGGCGAAAGGAGAGCTGACCCTTCGAGACGCCGTGTTGGTCACGAAGGACCACGACGGCAAGACCGTGGTTCACGAGACAGCCGATCTCCAACCGGGCCGGGCCGCTCTGTCGGGTGCGGTATGGGCGGGCCTCGTCGGTTTGATCCTGGGCGGACCCGTTGGTTGGGCGGCCGGCCTCGCACTCGGGGCTGGAACCGGTGCGATCGCGGCCAAGGTCGTGGACCTCGGGGTCTCTGACGAGTGGGTTGCATGGTTCCGCGACACAGTGGCACCAGACACCGTGACCGTGGTGTTGCTCGTCGAGGCCCTCGATCGCGATGCTCTCGTCACGGAGGCGAAGCGGTTCACCGGCGCCGAGTTGGTGTACGCCAATCTCGACGACGAGACGATCAAGCGCGTCGAGGCCGCACTCGAGGCCTGACTTCGCGCCGCGTCGACCCAGCGTTGGAGACACGGCTCGACCGCGCTCGATGCCGTCGGTGGCGTGTTCTAAGCCGAGGCCCGAGGCACCACCCGTCACGACCGCAACCGGCCTCATCCGTTCTCCGGCATCACGAAGTCGGTGTGGACGCGGGTGAGTTTCGACGACTTGATGCGCCACCCGTCGACGCCCTTCTCGTAGGTCTCGTGGTAGTGGCCGTAACCGTCGAGGCGCATGCCGTTGGGCCAGACCACGATGTCGTTCAGCGCCCAGATCCCCGTCGCTGTCGTCTCCGACGTCAGGTTGATCTCGGGCATGTGCCCGTGGTGGACCGTCACGGCTCCGTCGAGCGCCTCCTGCAGGAACGCCATGAACGCATCGGCACCGCTGACGACGTCGCCGCCGGCCTCGCTGGTGTCGATGATCACGTCGTCGGTGAAGACCTGGCGCATTCCGTCCCAGTCCTTCGTGTCCATGGTGCGGAAGTAGCGGGCCTTCAGCCGCCGGATCGCTTCGATGTCATCCATGAGGAGCCTCCCCGGCGACGGGCTTGCCCGACCCCGGCGGGCCGGCGACGACGGTGACTGAGTCTCCCTCACCCCTGTCCAGGCCGTCCGAGCCCGGAACTGCAGCGGGTTTACGAGTGGGCCAGCCATTGTCCGCACGGATCGCCCCGCTCGGGTGATGCCGTCGTCGTCGACTAGAGCAACACTCTCAGTCACGCTGTGATTGGAGTCGGTGTGGTCGTTCGCGCGTACGAGTTCCGTTTCGCGGGGGAAGCCGATCGAACCGTCTACGCAGCATTTCCGGAGTTCGTAACGCCACACCGGGATCACACGAAGTGAGTGATGACTGATTGGCGTCAGGTTTGTACGGTCGAGGAGTAGGAGCGCGTATGGCTTCGAAGAGGGGAGCGGCACCTGCTGTGAGGGTGGTTCCGCACGACAGCGTCGGTGAGCGGAGAGCCCGGGGGAAAGCGGCACGCGACGCAGTGCCGCGTTCGGGTCATGCCGGGTGGGTGCCGTCGGCGGGACGACCTGATCCGGTTGCGTTGCTCGAAGAGCAGAACGCCACTCGGGAGCCGGATCTGGTGCCGGTTCGTCATGGGCGCATGATGGTGTCGCCGTTCACGTTCTATCGAGGCGCTGCCAAGATCATGGCGGCCGATTTGAGGGACACGCCGAGGGCGGGGCTGAACGTGCAGCTGTGCGGTGACGCCCACTTGTCGAACTTCGGCGCGTTCGCGTCACCGGAACGCACGTTGTTGTTCGATCTCAACGATTTCGACGAGACGTTACCGGGACCGTTCGAGTACGACGTGGAGCGGATGGCGGCGAGCTTCACGATCGCGGCCCGCAACAACGGCTTCGACAAGGCCGATGCCCGTGCCTCGACGGTCGAGTCGGTGTCGTCGTATCGCAAGGCGATGGCCGAGTTCGCTGAGATGGGCACGCTCGACATTTGGTACTCGCGGATCACCGAACAGGACATGATGGACGCGCTCGCTCAGACGGCACGCGCCACCAAGACCAAGGCGGACAAGCGCCTCGAGAAAGGCGCGGCGGCGGTGGTACAGAAGGCCCACACCCACGACAGCCTGCAAGCCCTCTCCAAACTGGCCGAACGCGTCGACGGCCGGTACCGGATCGTCAGCCAGCCCCCCATCGTCGTCCCCGCTCGCGACGTGGAGGCCGCCTTCGGTGTCTCGGCCGAAGAGATCCTGCGCCTCATTCACGAACAGCTCCGCGCCTATCGGGCCACACTTCAAGACGACCGACGGCACTTGCTGGAATGCTTCGAGTTCATCGACGCCGCCCGGAAGGTCGTGGGTGTCGGCAGCGTCGGCACACGCGCTTTCATCGTCTTGTTGCAGGGTCGCGATCAGGACGACCCGCTCTTCCTGCAGCTCAAAGAAGCGACGGCGTCGGTCCTCGAAGACCACCTGCCCAAGAGCCGGTACCGACAGCCCGGCGCGCGTGTGGTGCACGGTCAACGGCTGATGCAAGCGGCGAGCGACATCTTCTTGGGCTGGACCAAGGGGGCCGAGACCAACCGGTACCTGTACTGGCGGCAACTGCGCGACATGAAGGCCTCAGTCGTCGTCGAGAACCTGTCACCGCGCGCGCTCGGCCTCTACGCGCGCCTCTGTGGTCAGACGCTGGCGCGGGCGCACGCTCGCTCCGGCGACCCGATCGCCATCGCCGCCTACCTCGGCAAGAAGGACCGCTTCGAGCAGTCGATCGCCGACTTCTCGGAGCGATACGCCGACCAGAACGAGCGCGACTTCCGGGCATTCACCAAAGCGATCCGCTCCGGACGACTGGAAGCCATCGAAGGCGTCTGAACCAGTCGTGCTCACCGACCGCGCGACGGGCATTCTCGGTCGGGGCCTACCACAGCCCGCAGCGTCCTAGCGATGCGGGTGTACCGGCTCATCGATCCGTGCACGTCACATGATTGCGATGGGATTGACGGGCGAGCCGGTGGCGTTCGGGAGTCGCAACGGCGCGACGACGCAGAGGAATGACCAGCAGTCGAGCTGCTCGCAGAGTTCGACAACCTCCTCGAGCTGCAAGTAGTCGAGCAGATGCAGACCCATCGCGTGGATGGCGAGGACATGAACGGGAAAGGCGAGGCCTTCGACAGCGCTCGGAGCGGAGTCGTTGTTGCCGTCGCTGCCGAGAAGGCTCACGCGGCGTTCTGCCACGAACTCGAGCGCGCGTGGATGCAGTCCGGCGCGCGCTTCTGCTGCGTTCCATGGTCCGAGTTGGGTTCGTCGGTGCCGGTGGCCGACACGGACGAACAGGAGATCGCCGGGCCCCACTCGGACGCGCTGTTTGTCCTCGGCGGCGACGAGATCGTCGATCGTCACAGAATCGCCCGGTTCAAGCCACGACATGTCGCGCACACGCGGAATGTCAAGCAGTACTCCTCGCCCGACGATCCCGTCGGCGATGACATCGACCGACAATGCGTCTGCGCCCGCTGGCGTGATGGCACTCGCGCTCACGTCCCCGTACAAGGTGTCGTTGTAGATGACGTGACAAAGCGCGTCGATGTGAGTGTCACCGTTGCCATGCACGTTCATTGCGACACGGTCCATCGCAAAATGACAACCGGACGGGTCGACTCGACCGTGTATCCCGTCGGTCATTTCGTGCCGAACCGGCTCAGGATTGTCTGCCGTCGGCGCGGTCTCCATGGGCGCAGCCAAGGAGACGGGCTGGCCAAGACGAACCTCGCTCGCGGCAGCACGCACGTGCGCGGCTACAAGGTTGGCGAGCGCGCCGGGTCGTTCGGGCGTTCCCGAGCCAACCTCGGCTTTGAGGCGGTCATAGAGCCCGGCGAACTCGGCGCTGCTCATCTCTGCTGCGCCGCCGACGTCAGAAGCATTGCTGCCGATGGCCGAGCTTAGCTACTTCGACCTGAAGCACTTCTCGCCGGACTGATCGCGTGCGACTCACGGGCCTCGAGATCGCACTCGTCGCCATCGCAGCGAGTGCGCCCTGGCACCTTCCAGGTCGTGTCGTCAATCCGGCGCGAGCGCGGCGATGCCGTCGATCTCGACGAGCTGGTGCTGATAGCCGAGGGCTCGGACGCCGAGCAGCGTGCTCGGTGGGCGGTGCGGCAGCAGTCGCTGCGCGACAGTGCTCCACACGACCGCGAGCTCTGCTTGATCTCCAACGACGTAGATGGTCGTGCGCACGAGGTCGTCGAGCGTCGCACCCGCGCTCGCGAGAGCTCTGACGAGATTGCTGACGCACTGGTCGGCCTGCGCGATCGGATCATCTGCGCCCACGACTTGGCCGGACTCGTCGAGCGGGCAGGCGCCGGCCGTGAAGACAAACGAGCCTGGTTTCACCACCGACGCATATTCGTACGGGACTCCAGCGAACAACTCGCCGTGCTGGTCCGGCTGGTCGACCACGACATGAGTCTGCCGCAGGCGCGGTGCACAACTTTTTGCCTCGTAGATCAGACCCTCGCAGGAACCGGTGCCGCCCGACTCGCGCGATGCGTCAGCTGGAAGACTCGTCGCCCATGATCGACGAGTTCGCGAAGGACTACCTGCACGGTGATCTGCGCGATGTCAGAGCGACGATGCTCTGGAAGCTCGAAGGTCTCACTGAATACCAAGCCCGCCGACCCCTTACCACCACCGGCACGAACCTCCTCGGCCTGGTCAAGCACCTCACCAACACCGAAGCCCGGTACTTCGGCGATGTGTTCGGCCGCCCGTTCCCCGAACGACTGCCCTGGTGGGGCGATGACGACTTCGAACCCTTCGCCGACATGTGGGCCACTGCAGACGAATCGCGCGCCGAGATCGTCGACCGCTACGAACGCGTCTGGGATCACTCGGACGCGACCATCGCCGCTCTCGACATCGACGCACCCGGCCACGTGCCGTGGTGGCCACGCCCGAATGTGAAGCTGTTCAACGTCTTGGTCCACGTGCTCACCGAGAGCAACCGGCACGCCGGGCACGCCGACATCCTGCGCGAGCAGTTGGACGGCGCGGTAGGCACGGAAGCAGGGAGCACGGCCCTGCAACAATTGGACTCGGCATTCTGGGACAACCACCGCGCCAAGATCGAGCAGGCAGCCACGGAGGCGCGGTGACAAGTAGTGAGTCGGGTTAGGCGACCACCTACCTACTCGCGCGGCTCCTTAGTCGGATGACTTGCGTCGCCGCGGCGCTTTGGCCTCGTTCCGGACCCAGCGGCCCACCACGACGAGGATCGCGACGAAGACGACGAGCCCGGCGATGGTGAGGAGTCGGCTGCCGCGTTCCCAGGCGGACCCCAAGGCGTAGCCGACGACGAGCACCTCGACGAGCGACAGCGCGGCGCCGAGCCCATCGAGCGGGAGGAAGTCGCGTGGCGGCATGTCGCCTGCGCCGGCGGCGGCGGCGAGCGCGGACGACGGGAACAGCGAGAGGCGACCGCCAAGGATGGCGACGCGGCGGTTGGCGGCGAGCACGCCGCCCATGGCCCGCACGCGATCGGGCTTGAGGATGCGGCGCACGACGCGGGGCAACCCGCTCGACGACTTGCCCGACAGCTCGTCCACGTACGCGTGCCCGAGTGCGTAGAAGATCCAGACACCACCGACCACGAGCGGCACGGCTGCGACCAGGAGGGGAACGAGCCCGATCGAGCCGTCCCGCAGCAGGAAGCCGCCGAAGAGCAGCACGTCCTTCGTGGGACGAAGCAGGACGAGCAGGATGAAGTGGTTGTGGTAGAGCGATGGTGCGAGTGGGATGGCGACGATCCCGAGCACGGCGCGGACAGCGGTCACACCGATCAGCAGACGCCTCGAGAGCGTGACGCGCTCGATCGCGCGTACGGTGGGTATAGAGACGTCCATGGACGCCGGTGTACCCAGCTCCGTGGTCAAACGATCCTCACCGGTGGCCCGCTACGGGATGCGGGTCACGCTCTTGGGGCTGGCGTTCGTGCTCGTGACAGTCCCGTTCGCGATCCTTCTGTTCGAGGTCGTGGCCGAGGGCCCGCTGACGCACCTCGACTCGTCGATCGCGAACTGGATGAACTCCTGGGTGCACGGGCACCCGCTTCTGGTCACCACGCTCGAGAGGGTGGGCTGGTTCGGCTGGCCGCTGTGGCTCGGGATCATGGTCACGGCCGGTTCCGTCTACGCGTTCTGGCGGGGGCGGCGGCGCCTCGCGATCTACCTCGTCGTCACCGTGGTTGGCGGCTCGCTGGTCGACACGGCGGTGAAGGTGCTCGTGAACCGTCCCCGACCGGTGGTCGACCACCCGCTCGACACGGCGTTCGGCACCAGCTTTCCGTCTGGCCACTCGATGGCGTCGACGTTGACCTACGGCGCGCTCGTGCTCGCGTTCCTGCCCGTGCTCTCGCGTCGGGCCCGCAGGTGGGCGGTCGCGGGTGCGGTGGTGATGGTCCTCGCGATCGGGTGCAGCCGGCTGCTCCTTGGGATGCACTTCCTGACCGACGTGCTGGGCGGCTACGTGCTCGGGTTCGCCTGGCTCATCGGCGCGACTGCGGTGTTCGAGATCTGGCGTGAGGAGGAGGGCCGTCCGCACGCCACGCCGACCGACGTGGTCACCGAGGGTGTCGAGCCCGAGGCCGCGCCGGCGCTACTCGGCCAGGAGCGATGACGACGCGGCTCGCCGCCGCGGAGTCGCCGAGATCCACACCTGCCACGGCGAGCGAGCGCGCACACGCTTGTCTTCAAGACGCCGATGGAGGGCGATATGTCTCCTTGACCATTTGTTCGATGTCGGCTCCGTCGCGCGCGACCGGCTCCATGTACAGACGACCCCAGGAGATCTTGTCGCCGACGATCCCTAGCACTGTCGCGCCGCGCATCTCGAATGGCTGCCCATCCGTGTGGGTACCGTGCCAGCGCCACTCACCGATCTCGACGTCGTTATCTGTGGTGGCCGACGTCAACAGTTCAGCGGTGAAGTCAGGCACACCAGCGAACACCGCGGCCCAGTTGTCTCGCACCTGCGCAGCCCCGACGAACCTACGGTCTGGATGCGGGGGCTGCTCGCTCCTGTAGCCGTCGGCAAAGCACGCCACGAACGCGTCAAGGTCGTGGCAATTCATCGCGATCAGCAGCCGCTCGTTCACGCCTCGACCTCCGCAACGTGTGACTCATGGCGAGTGACGGGTGCTTGTATACCGCAGCGCGGTGCCGGCTGGGCTGCCAGCGCACCGTGGATGCGGGGACGAAGGCGAGCGCAGACGCCGCGATCGCCCGTGTCGGGTCGCTTGCCGTGTCGGGCAGGAGCGGTGAAGATTCGTCAGTGGAGGTTCCGAAGACCCGCAGGCAGAAGCTGCTCATGGAGTCTTGCGACTTGCCACCAGCCGGGATGATGAACGCGATGGCGGTGGAGGAGTTCCGCCGCGCGTGACCGAGGCGTCAGCGGCCTCGTCGCGGAACTCACCCCGACCGAAGGTCGGCTGGATCGCCAACGGGGCGGCGTTGCTTGCTCGGATCGGCGCCGATGCCCGAGACGACGAGGACATGCGCCAGAAGAAGGTGCTCCTCGTCCTGCTTGCCGTCCTGATCCTGCCCGTTTCAGTCGTGTGGGGAAGTCTCTACCTCGGTTTCGGTTCGCCGGTAGGCGTCGTTCCATTCGTCTACTTCGCTGTCTCGCTCGGCTCGTTGGTGGTCTTCGCGCGAACCCGACGCTTTCAGCCGCTCCTCGTGACGCAACTCCTCGACATCCTGTTGACCACGACCGCGGGGCAGATGCTGATCGGCGGGTTCCTTGCATCCGGAGGGGTCGGGTTGTGGGGGATCCTGGCTCCACTTGGAGCTCTTGTCTTCCTCGCCGTGCGACAGGCTGTCCGCTGGTTCGGTGCCTTCGTCATCGTCTTCGTGCTCACTGGCGTCGCGGGTGAGGTGCTGTTCCCGGATGCGGCTCTCCCGGTTGCTTTCACGACCACGATGCTGGCCTTGAACATCGTCGGTACTGCCAGCGTGGCTTTCACGCTCCTCGCTCTGTTCGCTCACCAGCGCAACGCGGCGCTTGCAGCACTGCGAGCGGAACAAGAGAAGTCTGAAGCGCTCCTCGTCAACATCCTCCCGCGTCCGATCGCCGAGCGACTGAAGGCCGAGACCCAAACGATCGCCGACTCTTTCGCGGAGGTCTCCATCGTCTTCGCCGATGTCGTGGACTTCACGCCGCTCGCGCAACGACTCCTGCCGGCCGAGATGCTGGGCATCCTCGACCAGCTCTTCTCTCATTTCGATGCGCTCGTTGAGCGGCACGGGCTCGAGAAGATCAAGACGATTGGTGACTGCTACATGGCGGCCGCGGGCGTGCCGCAGCCGTGCCCGGATCACGCACGCAGGGCTGCGCGCTTGGCCCTGGACATGCGAGACGCGCTTGGCGCCTCAGCGGTGGCGGATCACCCCGGTCTGCAGATGAGGATCGGCATCAATTCTGGGCCGGTCGTCGCCGGGGTGATCGGCACAAAGCGCTTCCTGTACGACCTTTGGGGCGACGCCGTGAATACGGCGAGTCGGATGGAGTCCCATGGCACGCCCGGCGAGATCCAGATCACCCGTGCGACGTACGAGTTGTTGAAGGACGACTTTGTCAGCACACCGCGGGGAACGATCCTCGTCAAAGGCAAGGGCTCGATGGAGACTTGGTACCTCGGATGCGCGCGGGCTCACGCGAGATGTTGATCGAGAGGGTGGCCCGGTTCGGTCACGGGTCGCTCGCCGGCGACCGATCCGGGAACGATCGACGGAACAGTTCCGAGGTCATCGATTCACATCCGGTCCCGCGGGCGCGGTCGTCGCGTCATCATCGAGTTCGGCTGTACGGAAGGCAAGGAGCGCGACGTCGTCCTCATGGTCTGTCTTGCCGATGAGTTCGCGCATGACGTGATGTACGACGGCGCGAGGAAGCTCCGCGGACACCACCGCTCGAAGCCGCTCGAGGCCGGTATCGATCGATTCGTCTCGGCGCTCCACGAGTCCGTCGGTGTAGAAGAGGACAGTTGTGCCGGGTGCGAGCGCGACGTCGGTTGAGCACCGTGGTACGTCGGGGTCGAGTCCAAGCAGGGGCCCCAAGTTCGCGGTGGCGAAGGTTGCCTGTTGGTTGGGCGGGGCGACGATCGGCGGCGGATGGCCCGCGACCGCTAGTTGCATGTGGTCGATGGGCGGACGCATCACCGCACATGCAATCGTGGCGGTCGCGTCCAGTTCGAAGACGTCGATCTTGCGGTCGACCAAACGCAAGACGTCGTGCGGGGGGAGGCCCAGGAGTGCGAACGAGCGAAAGGCGCTCTTGATGCGTCCCATGATGACCCCGGCGTGAAGGCTGTGACCCGCAACGTCTCCGATCACGACCCACAACTCGCCGGATGGCAGCGTGAACGCGTCGTACCAGTCGCCTCCCACCATTCGACCCGCGGCCGGCGCGTAACGTGCGGCGAATTGGATTCCGGCGCAGTCGGGCAGCTTGCCGGGCAACAGGCTCTGTTCGAGTAGCTGCGCCGCGGCGCGTTCAGCAGCGAGGTGTCCCGACTGAGTGGCTGCCGCGACTCGTTCGGCGACTACTTCGAGCAGACGAGTGTCATCGGCGCTGAACGCGCGATCTTCGAGTCGACCGACGTGCAGGACTCCGAGCACGCTCTCGCCGGCTAGCAGAGGGACACCGAGCATCACCCGGATTCCGGTCTCCCACAGGATCGGATTCGAGACGGTTGTGGCATCGACCCGATCCAGTCGAATCGCGCCCTTGGATGCAGCGACGCGGCCAGCGAAACCGACACCGAGTGGAATGCGCACCCCTTGACGGACCTCGTCCTCGATTCCGGATGCGGCCCGCGCCACAAGCTCAGTGCCGGCCTCGTCGAGCAGAAGAACGGCGGCCGTATCCGCGTCCAGGATCTCCTTGGTTCGCGCCAACAGCTCTGTCAACAGATCATCGAGGTCGAGCTGAACCAGGGTGGTGTCGGTGACCGCCCGGAGGTTCGCGAGCTTGGCCTCGACGTCGCTACGCGTCAGTAGCCGCATCGGACACAGACCTCACGGCCTTCATGCATGCGACACCCCTGTCGGCTTCACAAGCCGGAAAACGACTACCCCGCGGGCGGTAAGCACTCATTCAACCACCGGGGCGACCCGAGGGCCATGACGAACGTTGCCCGTCGCACGCCCTCCCCTCACGATGGCCATCTCGAAGGGTTGCGCCAGCCGGCAACCGTCAGCGTGGAGCAATCGCTGGGAAGCAGACAGCTGCCGATGATTCCGCTGGCACGCGCGACGCGCACCAGATTGTGGCGTAGCCAGTCTCATCGCATCGCGGAGCCCGAGGGGGATGTGTGGGCAATCGCGGTCAGTTCAACCGGACGACACGCTCGTGGCATGATCGAGCAGCCCCCAACGAAGAGGAGATCACCATGGCTGCAGACACCTTTCTCGTCTACGCCGGCGTGTACGAGCAGCTCGACGACGCAGTCGCCGATTACGAGGCTGTCAAAGACCTGCACACCGAGGCCGGCCTCATCGACGCCTATGACGCCGCTGTCATCGAGCGTCGGGACGACGGCAAGGTGAAGATCACCAAGAAGCACGAGACCCCGACGCGGGCCGGCGGCGTGCTCGGCGGTGGTGTCGGTCTCGCCACGGGGCTCGTGGTCGCGCTGTTCCCCGCGGCTGCGATCGGTGGTGGTCTACTCGCGGCGACGACGGGTGGCGGAGCGCTGCTCGGGTCGATCGCAGGTCACGCGGCGGCGGGCATGAGCCGCAAAGATCTGAAGGAGCTCGGCGAAGAGCTCGACAACGGTCAGGCCGGGCTGGTGGTCGTCGCTGTGTCCGACATGGAGTCCAAGGTCGAGCAGGCGATGAAACATGCGGAGAAGGTCGAGGCCAAGCAGATGAAGGCAGACTCGAAGAAGCTCGAAGAAGAGGCGAACGAAGCGACGACGTAGATCCCGCGCGCGATTCACCCGTCGAGTAGTCCCCAGCGATCGACTCCTCCCGATCGGCGTTCACTGTCACACCCCCTGGGGAGAATGGGAGGCATGTCGGTAGTGGACGTCGAGCACGAGCAGATCGAACGCCGGGTCAGCGAGTTGATGGGCGTGATCAACGTCGCGACTGCCGAGCTGGTTGCGGTCATCGCTCATGTGATCGAGCACGACCTGTGGGCCGTCAGCGGAATCCGGTCGGTGGAGCACTGGGTGACGTGGCAGTGCGGCGTGTCGCCGCGCCGGGCGCGTGATCTGGTGACGACGGCTCGGCGACGAGCGGACCTGCCGGAGATGTCGAAGTTGTTCGACGCCGGATTGGTGACCGAGGACGCGGCGGCCGCAGTGGCGCGCCGAGCGCCGGCAGAGCGCGACAACGAGTTGGCCGAGCTCGCGCCGATGATGCTGCACACGCAGCTGACGCGGATGTTGTGGTCACTGCCACGTCTCGAGCAGGCCGACCGCGACGCCCAGGTGGCGCAGAGCATCGTGACGTTCGGGGCCGTAGGGGATCGTTGGCGGATGCGGGTCGACGTGCCACTCGACGAGGGCCTCGTCGTCGAGAAGGCGCTGGTCGCGAGCCGGTCGCAGGTGTTCCACGAGCGCCATCCGGACGAATCCGAAGGCACTGCCTGGCGGTCGTCGGTCGACTGGGGCGACGGGCTGGCGCGGATGGCAGAGCTTGCGTTGCAGGCTGTCGATGGCGGGCTCAGCTCGCACCGCCGGCCCGCGGATCGGTTCCAGGTCCTGTTGCACATCGACGTGGCGCACGGCACTGCCCGATCGCACATGGGCGACGTCTTGCCCGACACCATGCGCGGCTACCTCAGCTGCGATGCCGACATCCGAGCCGTGATCGAAAGCGACGGCGTGCTCGCGGCCATGTCCAGCCGGCTGCGTACGGTCGACGACCGGACGCGCGCGTTCGTCGAACATCGTGACGGTGGCTGCGTCGTTCCTGGTTGCACTCGACGCCGGTGGCTCCACATCCATCACATCCGTCACTGGGAGCACGGCGGTCGGACCGAGTCGTCCAACCTGTGCGCGCTGTGCCAGGTCCACCATCGACTCGTGCACGCCGGCGAGCTGTCGATCGCAGGCAACCCCGACCCACGGTTCGGGTTCGTCATACGCGACCGCTACGGCCAGGAGTTGCGACCACGACCGCCGAACCCTCGCGACCAGCCACCGAGTCCGCCGTGCCGCCGGTTCCGACACCCGGTCGGCGAGCGCATCGGCTGGCGCTACTTCGACTGGTTCGACCAGACGCGATGATGGCGGGCGTGACTGCGCGCGCCCCCAACATCGTGCTGGTGATGTCGGATCAGCATCGCGGCGACATGATGGGCTGCGCGGGCGAGACGGGCGTCCTCACGCCGTCATTCGACCGGCTTGCAGAAGAGGGTCTTCGGTTCTCGCGGGTCTCGTGTCAAGGGCCGCTGTGCATGCCGGCGCGGGCGTCGTTCATGACCGAGCGCTACGTGCGCGACCACGGCGTCTACACCAACTGGGCCGAGATCGCGGCCGCCTCACCCACGTACGTCTGGGCGCTACGGGAGGCGGGTTACCACACCGCGTTGATCGGCAAGGCTCATCTGTATCGGGACGAGTTCCACAACGCGGCGCACGTGAACGAACTCGCACCGCGGTTGCAGGCGCTCGGGTTCACGGAGGTCCACGAGACCGGCGACAAGTTCAGCAGCTCGACCCCGAATCGCTACACCGACCACCTCCGCGAGCGCGGCTTGCTCGATGCGTACGCGGAGCACATCGCGGATCGCAGCTATCAGGGCGACAACGAGTCCGGACAGAACGCGACCAAACGAGTTCCGATGTGGGACGCGACGCCGATGCCCGTTCCGCTCGACGCGTACATCGACAGCTGGCATGGCGCGGAAGCTGTGCGCTGGATCGATCAGTACTCGCGTGACGAGCCCTTCTTTCTCTTCGTCGGCTTTCCCGGCCCACACGATCCGTGGGACGCGCCGAGAGAGGCTGTTGACCTCTATCGAGACGTCGACGTGTCGATGCCTCACACCACGAAGCGCCCCACCGTCGAAGGCACCGGGCGATACAGCGCGTTGCTCAACTCGTTCCTGTGGCTGTCTGACACGGAGACGATGACCGAGAACGCGATCAGGGACATGCGACGGGCCTACAGCGCCGACATCACCGTGATCGACGACGCGCTCGGTCGCATCGTCGCGGCGCTCGATCAACGTGATCTCCTCGGCGACAGTTGGGTGATCTACACGAGCGATCACGGCGAGATGGCGGGCAACCACGGCCTGATGTCGAAGTGCGTGCTGTACGAGCCCGCCGTGCGCGTGCCGCTCATCGTCCGTCCACCCCGCGGTTGCGCACCCCGGACGATCGACGCGCTCGTGGAGCATCTCGACGTGCCGGCCTCGATACGCGAGATTGCAGGCGCGCCCGCGTTGCCCAACAGCGAGGGCCGGTCACTGCTCGGCTACGTCGACGGCGACCAGCCAGTGCGACGGACCGTGACGGTCAGCGAGAACTGGGGCTTTGCCGCGTTCGAAACCGACCGTTACAAGCTCGTCGTCGACGAAGACGCGGTCGCGCCTTGCCAGCTGTTCGACCTCCACGATGATCCCGACGAGGACACTGATCTGATCGGTGACCCGGACGCACGATCCGTGGTCGAGGGTTTGATGGAAACCCACGTCCGGCCGTTCTTGGCCACGCCGCCCGCTCGCCCACACAAGAGCATCTTCACCGGCTGATTCGATGGACGCCGACGTTCAGTCCGCCTACCTCGCTCGGCTCGGCCTCGAGGCCGAACCGCCGTCGCTCGACGCACTGCAACGACTGCAGCGGCAGCAGGTCGAGCAGGTGCCGTACGAGACGATGTGGATCCACGCCGGCGAGTCATGGGGGATCGACCCGGCCGAGTCCGCTATGCGGATCGCGCGGCACGGTCGGGGCGGCTACTGCTTCCACCTCAATGGGGCATACAGCGAGTTGCTTCGTTCACTCGGCTACGAGGTCACGCGCCACGTCGGTGGCGTGCACGGTCCGGGCGGACCCGATCGCGAGATGCTGACGAACCATCTGGTCCTGACCGTCGCCGGTCTGCCGACGTCGGATCATCCCTCTGGCGTCTGGTACGTCGATGCCGGGCTCGGCGACGCGCTGTACGAGGCACTGCCACTGGCCGCCGGCGCCTACGACCAAGGGCCGTTCCATCTCGCACTCGACACTGCATGCGACGGCGTCGGCGACTGGCACCTGACGCACGACCCCGCCGGGAGCTTCACCGGCATGAGTTGGCGCGCTGCGCCGGCCGAGATGGCCGCGTTCGAGGAACGGCACCGATGGTTGTCGACGGCGCCGGAATCCGGTTTCGTCCGAGTGGCTGCTGCCCAGCGGCGGGATGCGACCGGGGTCGACATCATGCGAGGACTCGTGCTCTCTCGAGTCGGGGAAGGAACGGCGCCCACCGAGCCGCTGACCGATCGGGCTGACTGGTTCTCAGCCCTCGCGGAGGTGTTCCACCTCCGCTTCGACGGCCTACCTGACGAGATGCTCGACGCGCTCTGGGAGCGGACGCACGCAGGCCATCTCGCGTGGGATGCCGCCGGCCGTCCCTGACCGGTCAGAGATGCGCGAGTAGCCGATCGAGCGGCGGCGGGACGCGTTCGAGATCGAGCGCACCGACCAGCGCGGCCGCGTAGTGCATCTTGCGGCCCGAGCGCGTGCCCATGAAGCGGCGGAGCTGCTGGTCGACCGTTCGTCCTTGTTGGTGGGGTTGTTTCTGCATGATGCGGAACGACTCGAGCTCGCCCTCCCCGTCGATGACTTCTTCGACAGCAGCGACGCCGAGCGCGCGGATCAGCTCGTCCTCGAGGTCGGCGACGCACACGAAGACGTGCTCGAGCGCGGCGCGGAACAAGTGCTGCTCTCGTTCGTCGCACAGTCCCGCCAGCTCGAGGCCGTCCTTTTCGGACCCGATCCGGTCGAGGAATTTCCGGAGGTTCGTCGCCCCGCCCATCGGCACGACCGACACGGCTTGCGCTTCGAGATCCCGCCCGGTGCGCGCCGCGAGCGTCGACACGGCGATCTGGTCGCTCACGCCTTCCACGAACACGAGGGTCGCCACGAACCCAGCATTTCATCATCCGTTGGCGGCCCCGCCTTCGTAAATGGCGGGACGGCGAGAGAGCGCCGTCTTTCACAGAGGAGGGGTCATGGCAGATCTTTCGCGTCGAACGTTCCTGTCCCGTGGTTCGGTCACTGCGGTGGGCGCCATCGGAGCTTTGAGCGCGGGTCCGGCCGTGCTCGCGGCGGCGGCCACGGCGGTCGCCGGTGCGGGCGAGGAGGCAGGAGCAGAAGACCTCGT
Organism: Acidimicrobiales bacterium; assembly: GCA_036257895.1. Classification (GTDB taxonomy): domain Bacteria; phylum Actinomycetota; class Acidimicrobiia; order Acidimicrobiales; family JACDCH01; genus DATAES01. The sequence goes on along the minus strand of DATAES010000198.1, from coordinate 4,900 downwards.
TGCGCTCGAAGGCCCGATGTTCGTGCACGTGCGCGACGCGGCGGCGGGCGAAGTCGAAGTCCTCGTCGACGAGACCTCCGTCGTGTTCAAGGACCAAGCCCTCGTTTCCAAGCTGCAACGCGCCACCAAGTAGGAGTTGACATGTCATCGCATCGCGAAGCACCCGCCATCTCGAAGGACCCGGTGGCCGACAACACCGACGTCTATGCGTTCGTCACGCCGGGCAACACGGTCACGATCATCGCCAACTACCTGCCGGCCGAGGCACCGGCCGGTGGACCCAACTTCTACGAGTTCGACGACGATGTCAGGTACGGCATTCACATCGACAACGACGGTGACGGCCTGCCGGACGTGACGTACCAGTTCAGGTTCACGACCACGATCACCAATCCCGACACGTTCCTGTACAACACCGGGCCCATCGACGCGCTCGACAGTCGGAACTGGAATCGGCGACAGACCTACTCCGTCGTCAAGGTCGGACGGAACACGAATCCGCGCATCTCGTACGTCGGCAGGGATCTGCCGTGCCCGCCGTGCAACATCGGTCCACGCTCGACGCCGAACTACGAGACCCTCGCGGCTGCCACGGTCCGGACGCTGGGCGACGGGACGAAGGCGTTCGCGGGGCAAAGGGCCGATCCCTTCTTCGTCGACCTGGGCTCGGTGTTCGATCTCGGCACGCTCCGGCCCGTCGAGTCGCTGCACCTGATCCCGACCGCCAACGCGGCGGGCATCGACTCGCTGAAGACGTCGAACGTCCACACGCTCGCGATCCAGGTGCCGATCTCGGCGCTGACGCGCGACGGATCAGTGCCCTCCGATCCGATGTCCGAGCTGGCCGTGCTCGGGGTCTGGGCGGGTGCGGAGCGGCAGAAAGCGTTTGTGCGGGATGAGCACAAGCGGCACGGCGCCGGGCCGTGGGTCCAGGTCTCGCGGCTCGGCAACCCACTGTTCAACGAAGTCATCGTGCCGATGGCCGAAAAGGACGAGTGGAACGCCCGCTCTCCCTACCTGGACAAGCGCTTCGCGAAGTACGTCGCCCAACCGGAGTTGGCGAGGTTGCTCCCGGTTCTCTATCCCGGCGTGTTCCCGAACCTCGCCGGTGTCACCGCTGACAGAGCCGACCTTCTCGCCATCCTGCTCACTGGAATCCCGGCGGGAATCATTCCGGGGTTCCAGAACTTCACCGGGTCGACGCAAGCCGACATGCTTCGGCTCAACATCGCGATTCCGCCCGCGACCTCGCCGAACCGGCTCGGCCTCCTCGGTAGCGACCTCGCCGGGTTCCCGAACGGCCGCCGGCTCACCGACGATGCCGTCACGGTCGAGCTGCGAGCGGTGGCAGGCGCCACCTATCCACTCGTGAACCCGTCGTACACGCCGGACGGAGCTGTCGCCGTCATCGAGGACGGAACGTTCAACAATCCCGGGCGGGTGTTCCTCGGCGACTTCCCGTACATCGGGACGCCGTACAGCGGCTACGCGGTGCCCGCGGCATGACACCGGTGCTCGACATCGGCGGCGACATCGGGGCGCTCGTCGTACGACTCGACGACATACCGCAGTCGGGCGAGCTCGAGGCGTGTCCTCGTGCTCGCCCGGACCTGCGCTTCCATACCGGCGTGCATTGGCGCGAACTCGGCGCGGAAAGCGTCGCGGTCGCCGTGTACCCAGAGGTCGTCGAAGGCGACTACGAGATCCTCGACGCAGAGCTGCGCGCGGTTGGCCGCGTGCGCGTCGAGGGCGGGCGGGTCGCCCAGCTCCGGCTCACACCGCGCGTATCAGCAGAATGATCAAGATGATGACGATGACCGTGCCGATGCCTATATACATGCACATCAGCGTTCCCAACATGACCGCGACCTAGACCGAACTCGACGCCTCGCCCCGGTAGATGGCACGGACGATGTCCTCGATGGCGGGCTCCTCGACGGACAGGTCGCGCACCGCTGCTTGCGTCGCGACGCGTTCGAGGAGCGCTGCCGCAGTCCACGTGTCACGGTGGAACTGCAGCCACTGTCGCGGTCCGTCGACTCTCGTGACGCGCACGCCGTCCACGGAGAGGGGAGGACCGGGCGCCTCCAGGTCGACCACAAGCGTGCGTTCTGTTCCGTAGCGCTGCTTGATCGCGGCGACCGTGCTGTCCTCGATGAGCTTGCCGTGGTCGATGATCACGAGCCGCTCGCAGAGGCGTTCAACGTCGACCAGGTCGTGCGTGGTCAACAGCACCGTTGTTCCGCGCGTGCAGTTGAGCTCGACCAGGAACGAGCGCACCGCTTCCTTGCTCACGGGGTCGAGGCCGATCGTGGGTTCGTCGAGGAACAAGATCGCGGGGTCGTGGAGGAGTACCGCGGCGAGTTCGCCACGCATGCGTTGCCCGAGCGAGAGCTGCCGCACAGGGATCGGAAGCAACTCGTCGAGTGCGAGCAGCTCGCGGAACACGGCGAGGTTGGCGTCGAACCGATCTTGCGGCACCCGGTAGACGTGACGGAGCAGCGAGAAGCTGTCCTCGAGGGGAAGGTCCCACCACAGTTGCGTGCGTTGTCCGAACAGCACACCGATGCGCCGCGCGACCGTCACGCGCTCGCGGTTGGGATCGAGCCCTGCGACACGGACCGAGCCGGACGACGGAACCAGGATGCCCGTGAGCATCTTGATGGTCGTCGACTTGCCGGCACCGTTCGGTCCGATGTAGCCGACCATCGCACCCGGCTCGATGGACAGAGAGATCCCGTCGACGGCGCGCACTTCGCGACGCTCTCGGCGCACCCAGCCCTTTCGGATGCCGACGGTGAACCGTTTGCCGACGTTGTCGAGCTCGACGACGGCCATCAGCTTCCGGTGCTCCGGTAGTGGCGGACGGCGAGCTGCCAAACAGCGCGCGCCACGAAGACGAGTACGATCGCGACCACAGGAGCCAGCAACGCGACCGACGACGGCAGCCCGAACGCGACCGGCTTGTCGAGCAGGTACGCGGCGGGGAAGTAGCTGACGAACGCGAGCGGCAACACGAACGTGACCATCCGTCGCAACCACGTTCCGAACACATCGATCGGGTACTGCGACAACGTGAGGCCGCCATATGTGAACGAGTTCGAGACCTCCTGCGTCTCGACCGTCCAGAAGGACACTGACGACGTGATGACCCAGATCGCGCTGAAGATGACGGCCCCGCTCAGGATGGCGACTGGGATCAGCACGACCTTGGCGGGTGTCCACGAGATGTCCACGCGTCCGAGCACGACCACGATGACGATCAGCGGTTGAACGAGCCGGCCGATGCGGCGGGGCGCGAACTCGGTTGCGCACAGTTGCAGGAGCGCACCCGCAGGGCGGAGCAGGAACAGGTCGAACGTTCCGGCCTTGATGTGACGCGAAGCGAGCTCGACCTCGCTCGCGAAGAGATCCGCCAGTCCGAATCCGGTACCCGCGAGCCCATAGAGCAGGGCGACCTCAGGAGCTGACCATCCTCCGATGCTGCTGACCTGTGTGAAGAGCACGAGGATGACGGCGAGGTCGAGGCCGGCGACGAGTGTCTGGCTGGCGAGGAAGAGGAAGAACGACGTTCGGTATTGCAGGTCGGCGCGAATGCGAGCGCCGACGAGCCGGCGGTAGATGGCCAGTTCACCCACCCTGTACCACCACCTTGCGCATGGCGGACCGGAGGACCAGCCGGCCGCCGCCGAGCAGGATCGTCGCCCAGAGGAGTTGCACGGCATAGACGCCGGCGAGCTCGAAGCCGCGATGCTTGCCGAGGAACACCTCGACCGGCAGTTGGGCCATGGACGGGAACGGTGTCGCGTTCGCGATCGCGCCGAGCCAGGCGGGGAAGAACACGACGGGTACGAAGACGCCGGCGAAGAACTGCGCCGTCAACCAGCCGAGTTGGTTCGGACCTCGCACGTCGAGCAGCCAGAAGGCGCTGAGCTGCAGGAGGAACCCCCATCCGAAGGCGACCGCCACTGCGATGACGACCGAGACGAAGAAGGCGAGCCACACGCCCAAGGTGCCGGGGAGGCGGAGATCGAAAACGAGCGAGCCCACGAGGAAGGGGGGGATGCCACGGAAGATCGCGTAGAAGAAAGCGCGCCCGTAGTTGTCGGACAGCCAGTACGCCTGGAAGTCGACCGGTCGGTAGAGGTCCGACACGACGTCGCCGGTCCTGATGCGGTCGGCGAGCTCCGTGCTGCCGAAGAAGCCGACCACCATCAGCATCCCCTGCATCACGAAGGTGAACGTGACGGCATCTACCGACGTGAAGCCTCCGATGTCGGACCGTTCCTGGTACACGGCGAGCAGGACGTAGGCGAGGATGAACCCGAAGACGGTGTTGGTGAAGACGCCGGCCAAGGTCGCGCCGCGGTAGGTCGACTGGCGGCGGTACGCCCTCGTGGCGACCTCCCACATCCAGCGCAATGATCCTCCCCGGACGCGCGACAACGGCCCGCACCTTCGTGCGGGCAGGGGTTCAACGGTACCTCCCCGGCAGGGTCAGCGCTGCTGCAAATCGGTGCGGGTGTACTCGACGACGGCTCGGAGCTGGTCAGCGGTGAGCCGTCCGTCGAAGGCGGGCATGCCACCACGACCGTCGGCCACGACGATCAGCTCCGCGCCGGAGTCCGAAAACGATCGGGTCACGGCACCGCCGTTGAGCTTCGGCCCGATCTGGCCTTCGCCCTTGGGGCCGTGACAGCGAGCGCACTGGCTGTCGAAGATGGCCGCACCGTTGGCCGCGCCGGCAGAGGCCGACGGGCTCGACTCCGGTTGCCTGAACAGCAGCAACGCCACGAACACGACGAAGCCGGCGACGGCGATCACTTCGGCGACGGCGACGACGCGCTTCAGCACCCGATCACACGCCCGGGAACGACACGTTCTGGAAGAACCACAACGC
>DATAES010000197.1:0-24930 GCA_036257895.1 Acidimicrobiales bacterium | reverse complement strand
CGGGTCGTAGTCGACGATCCGAACCGTGTCGCCGTCCTCCTCACCGAACACCGTCAACCCCGTCACCGGACCCGGCGGACGACCCCATCCCCCGCCACCCGGTGTCAGCATGCGCAACACGTCCCCAGTCGCCAAGTGGATCGTGCACTTGTCCGGTAGTCGTTCAGCCCGTAACTCGTCGCCGCCCGGCAGCAGCCAGTTCTCGCCAACCGCGCCGGGCTCTCCCCCCGCCAACCCCCACGGCTGCGAAACACGCCGCTCGGTGATCAACGACACCGTCGCATCCTCGACCATCAACAGATCGCGCTCGATCCCCTCGCCACCCGAAGCGAGGCCGCCTCCCCCACTGCCGCGGCGCAACCGGTACCGCAGCACTCGCATCGGATACGCCCGCTCCAGCGCCTCGATCGGCGTGTTCCTGGTATTGGTCAGGCCCGTATGAACGCCCGACATGCCGGGCATCGGCGCACCCGACCGGTAGTCAACTTGACTTGTATTGGTCAGTCCGGTGTGGACCCCGCTCATGCCTGCTCGACCGGGACGTCCGCCTTGACCGCCGCCGACGGTCTCGTAGTACACCCACGTGCCACTGGTGCCGCCGACGAGGACGTTGTTCATCGTTCCCTGCGACCCGGCACCGACACGACCGGGAACGGCAAGCGCGAGAGCACGAAGACATACATCGGCGATCCGTTGGCTTACTTCCACGTTGCCCGCACCGACTGCGACCGGCGGTTGTGCGGCGACGATGGTCCCCGGCGGCGCGACGACCCGCAGTGGACGGAGCGCACCACCGCTTGCAGGAATGGTCGGATCCGTCACCGAGCGGAGCGCGAACGCCACCGCCGATGTCGTGACGGCCGAGACCGCGTTGACGTTGCCGTGCCGCTGTTCGTCTGTGCCGGTGAAGTCGAATGCGATCTCATCGCCGTTGATCGTCACGCACACGGTGATGGTGGCGGGCGGCTGTTCGGGGCCAGTCGAGTCGACCACATCGGTCGCCGTCCAGGAGCCGTCGGGCATCTCACGCAACGCCGCGCGCATGCGGCGCTCTGCGTACTCGAGCACCTCATTGCACGGCGCGCCGCTTGCGATGATTGCCGCCAACCGCTCCGCGCCGACCGCGTTGGCTCCGATCTGCGCGTCGAGGTCACCAGAGCGCTCGACGGGCGTGCGCGAGTTGGCGAAAAGCACGGAGCGCACCTCGTCCGTGAGCAGCATCGGCGGCAGCCGCAGTCCTTCTTGATAGATCTCGGTGGCGTCGGCCGGGATCGAGCCGGGCGCGCCCCCGCCGACGTCGGCATGGTGCGCACGGTTCGCCACCCAACCGGCGAGCGCACCGTCGACATGGACGGGCGCGACCAACGTGATGTCGTTGAGGTGCGTCCCGCCTGCGAACGGATCGTTGAGGATCACTTGCTGGCCCGGCGCGATCCCGTCGCCGAACCGATCGATGGCGGCGCGCACCGACGCCGGCATCGAGCCGAGGTGGACCGGGATGTGCTCCGCCTGTAGGAGCAGCTCGCCCCCAGCCGTGAACACGGCGGCCGAGCAGTCCGCCCGCTCCTTGATGTTCGGGCTGAACGCGGCGCGGCGCAACACCGCGCCCATCTCGTCGGCCACACCCTCGAGCCGGAAGACCAGCACCTGCAACGCAGCCGGATCGAGCTCGCTCACGCGATCGCGGTTCGTTCGATGACCAATGCGCCCGCCGCGCCGACGCGCGCCACCCACCCGGCCGGTATCCAGATCGTGCAGTCCGGTTCCGCGATGACCGCGGGACCGGTCGCCGGCTTCCGCGGCGCGGACGGCGGCACGAGCGAGCTCACAGGCACCGGCGAGTCGATCCGGGCACGGGCGCGCAGCGCGACAACCTCGACGGGCGCGTCGCGACGGGCATAGCCGTTCCGCCGAGCGTGCTCGGCATGGAAGTCGTCGACGCGCGCGACGGTCAGTTCGTGACTCTGCCCCGCGTACCGGACGTCCAGGTAGGTCGAGGTCACGGCCTCGACGCCGACGAGCTCGCGCGCTTCAGCGGCGAGCGACTCCAGCGCGACGTCGATCCCGTCCACGGACGACGGCACCGGCCACGAGCGTACGAGCTCACGCTGGAGCGGTGCGCCGAGCAGTCCCACCGCGGACAACACCCCCGCGCGCGCTGGGACGACGACCGACGTGATGCCGAGTGCGTCTGCGAGCTCGCACGCGTGCAACGGCCCGGCCCCACCGAACGCGACGAGCGCACAGGAGCGCGGGTCGACACCGCGCGCCACGGTCACGGTGCGAACCGCTTGCTCCATCGCTGCATTCACCACGGTCACGACGCCTGCGGGATCGACGCCGGCTCGCTCGAGCGTCGACGCGGCCGCGGCAACGTCGAGGACGCCGAGCCCGGGAAACGGGTGATCCGCAGGGATTCGTCCGAGAACGAGGTCGGCATCGGTGACCGTCGGTGCGTCACCACCTCGCCCGTAGCACGCGGGCCCCGGCACCGCGCCCGCACTCGCCGGACCGACGGCCAGCGCGCCTCCAACGTCGATGCGTGCGATCGAGCCGCCTCCGGCACCGATGGTGTGCACGTCGACCGACGGCAGGCGAATAGGGAAACCGGCGACGAGTCGTTCGGGTGCTGGTTCTGGCACCGCGCCGCGCACGAGACAGACGTCGGTCGACGTGCCTCCCATGTCGAACGTGATCGAATCACCGAACCCGTTCGCGGCCGCGGCGGCGGCCCCCGCCAGCACACCGCCGGCCGGGCCGGACAGCAACAAGGCCGCAGGCACGCCGGCGGCGTCGGCGACGGGCACGAGCCCACCGGCAGAGGTGAGCACGAACACGGCGTCAGCGAGGACCGCCAAGCGCGAGAGGTAGTCGCGGCACGGGCGGCGTAGGTACGCGTTCACGACCGTGGTCAGTGTGCGCTCGTACTCGCGGAACTCGGGCGAGACGTCACTCGACGCGGTGACGTCGTGTCCCGCGTCGCGCAACGCACGTGCCACCGTAGTTTCGTGCCCCGCGGAGAGATCGCTGTGGAGCAGACACACGGCAACCGCTTCGACGCCGCCAGGCAAGGGCAGCAAGCCCGTGAGATCGACCGGTTCGAGCTCGTCGCCATTGGGCCCCAGCCGACCCCCGACCTCGAAGCGGAGTCGCCGTTCCACGAGCGGTCGCGGACGATCGGCGAACGGGTCATATAGCGACGGACGGTCCTGGCGGGCGATCTCGACGACGTCGGCGAAGCCCGCAGTCGTCACGAGCGCGACGGTGGCGCCTGTTCGCTCGAGCAGAGCATTCGTCGCAATGGTCGTCCCGTGGGCGAGCACCGTGGGCCTCGGTGACCGACTGGGATCGCCGAGGGCTTCGACGGCGTCGCGCACCGCTGCCGCAGGGTCGTCCGGGATCGACAGCACCTTGACGATGGTTCCGTCCTCGGCAACGGCGTCAGTGAAGGTTCCGCCCGTGTCGACACCGACCCGCACACGCGGAACGTACCTTGGTGGAGTGCCCGACCGCCCCTGGAGTCGGTGGCGCCGCCGACGCCGCGACGGCGAGGACGGCGAAGTCCACGAAGAGCCACGGGAATCGGCCGACCTCAACGACGAGGAATACGCGTGGTGGGCAGCACGCGACGAGGGCGAAACGGGTCGGGTTACGCAGGGTCAGGGGCGGCGGACGAGCGCCTCCGAGTCGGATTGCAACTCCGAGTCGGTGTTCGATTGGTCCGGCGGTGGCGAGAGCGGCGGCCTCTTCGACGAGACCGACCCATACGTCGTCCTCGATCTACCGCCGACAGCCTCGTGGGACGAGATCACGAGCAGACACCGACTGCTGGCCAAGCTGCACCATCCCGACCGGCTCTTCGACGCGGCGCCCGAACAACGCGAGGACAGCGATCGGCGCATCCGCGATCTGAACATCGCGTACATGGAGCTACGCCGCCGCAAGGGTCGGTAGGCGATGCCCCGCTGGGTGACGCGCGCGATCAGGGCACGGAGTTACCGAGATCGCCGGTGCGGCCGATCTGGGTGAGTGACGCTTCGACGGCGAGCCCGTCGACGAGATCGTTCATCGCGTCCGCGCTATGACCCTTGACCCAACGGAACGTGACATTGCCGCGCGCGAGGACGAGTTCGACGAGGGGCTCCCAAAGGTCACGGCTGGCGACAGGCTTGCGCTGACTGTTGAGCCACCCGCTCCTCCGCCACTTCACGTACCACTTGTCGCGGAAGCAGTTCACCACGTACGTCGAATCGCTCACGACCTCGATGGGCTCCGCTGACTCCCCTAGCGTGGTGAGTGCTTCGAGCACGGCCGTGATCTCCATGCGCTGGTTCGTCGTGTGCGGGTCGGCGCCGCTCGCGTACGGGCCGTCAGGAACGGCCCATGCCCAACCGCCTGGCCCAGGGTTGCCGCTGCAGGCGCCGTCCGTGTACACGATTCGCACGGGTGGAGAGCATTACCGGATATCCGGCGAGAGAATGAAACCATGATCATCGACGGGTTCGTCCATCAGCTTCCGGACGTCGATCCGGAGGAGACGCAGGAATGGCTCGACTCGCTGACCGCCATCGTCGAGGCCCAGGGCAAGACTCGGGCGCGGTTCCTGATGTCGAAGCTGTTGGAGCGGGCCCGCGAGCTGCAGGTCGGTCACCCCGCGACGGTCAGCACGCCGTACGTCAACACCATCCCGCCCGAAGAAGAGCCCTGGTTCCCGGGCGACGAGCACATCGAGCGCCGCATCCGTGCCTACATCCGATGGAACGCAGCGGTGATGGTGGTGAAGGCCAACAAACACGCTGAAGGCATCGGCGGACACCTCTCCACCTACGCATCATCGGCCTCGCTCTACGAGGTCGGCTTCAACTGGTTCTTCCGCGGGAAGGACGACGGTCTCGCCGGCGACCACCTCTACATCCAAGGGCACGCCACACCCGGGATCTATGCGCGGGCGTTTCTCGAAGGGCGGTTGACCGAGGAGCAGCTCGACAACTTCCGCCGAGAGATCGGCGGTAACGGGCTCTCGTCGTACCCGCATCCACGCCTCATGCCGGAGTTCTGGGAGTTCCCCACGGTGTCGATGGGGCTCGGCCCCATCAACTCGATCTATCAAGCTCGGTTCAACAAGTACCTGCACAACCGCCGCATCGACGACACATCCGGCTCGAAGGTGTGGTGCTTCCTCGGCGACGGCGAGTGCGACGAACCCGAGACGTTGGGCTCGATCTCGCTTGCTGCACGCGAGCAACTCGACAATCTGATCTGGGTCGTGAACTGCAACTTGCAGCGGCTCGACGGTCCGGTTCGCGGCAACGGCAAGATCATCCAAGAGCTGGAGGCAATGTTCCGAGGCGCGGGCTGGAACGTCATCAAGGTGATCTGGGGCGCCAAGTGGGACGAGCTGTTGATGCGTGATGTCGACGGCGTCCTGCTGAACAAGATGAACACGACCGTCGACGGCGAGTTCCAGCGGTACGCGGTGGAGTCCGGTGCGTACATCCGTGAGCACTTCTTCGGACCGGACCGACGTCTGCGCAAGCTCGTCGAGCATCTGTCCGACGAAGACCTGCGGTGGCTGCCGCGGGGTGGTCACGACTACCGGAAGTTGTACGCGGCGTACAAAGCCGCGACCGAGCAGGAAGGCGCGCCGACCGTCATCCTCGCCAAGACCGTGAAGGGCTGGACGCTCGGCTCCGAAGTCGAAGGCCGCAACGCGACGCACCAGATCAAGAAGATGACCAACGACCAGTTGATCGCGCTCCGCGAGCGGCTGTACCTGCAGGACCAGATTCCGGAGGAGTCGCTCGCCCCGGGCAAGGAGCCGCCGTACTACCGGCCTCCGGAGGACAGCGAGGAGTACCGGTACATGATGGACCGGCGCACCGCGCTCGACGGCGCCGTGCCTCGCCGGGTCGTCACCATCAAGCGCCCCCTCGAACTGCCCCCGGCCGATGTCTTCGGCGAGTTCGACAAGGGATCGGGCAAGCAAGAGGTCTCCACGACGATGGCCTTCACGCGCCTGTTGCGGAACCTCGGGCGTGACAAGAAGTTCGGCCCGCGGGTCGTGCCGATCATCCCGGACGAAGCGCGCACGTTCGGCATGGACGCGCTGTTCCGCGAGTTCAAGATCTACGCATCGCACGGACAGAAGTACGACCCGGTCGACGCGCAGTTGCTGCTGTCGTACACGGAATCGAAGGACGGACAGATCCTCGAAGAAGGGATCACCGAAGCCGGCTCCACGTCGAGCTTCACGGCGGCCGGCACGTCGTACGCGACACGCGGTGTGCCGATGGTGCCTTTCTTCATCTTCTATTCAATGTTCGGGTTCCAGCGCGTCGGTGACCTGCTGTGGGCAGCAGCCGACGCTCGCGCACGCGGTTTCCTGCTCGGCGCCACGGCCGGACGCACGACCTTGCTCGGAGAAGGACTGCAGCACCAGGACGGGCACAGCCATCTTCTTGCATCGACCGTGCCTTCCTGTGAGGCGTACGACCCGGCGTTCGCGTATGAGATGGCGGCGATCATTCGTCACGGGATCGACCGCATGTACGGCCCCGACGCACTGTCGCCGGGCAATGCCGTCTTCTACTACCTCACCCTCTACAACGAGAACTACGTGCAGCCGCCGAAGCCCGAGAACGCCGAGCTCGACAACGAGATCATCAACGGCTTGTACAAGTGGGCGGACGCACCTGAAGGACCGAAGGGGCGCGCGACGATCCTGTTCTCCGGATCAGCCCAAGGTGCGGCCCGTCAGGCCCAAGCTGACCTTGCGGAGCACTTCGACGTGGCGGCCGAGTTGTGGTCGGTGACCTCGTACAAGAAGCTGCGCGAGGAAGCGCTGACGACCGAACGGTGGAACCGACTGCACCCGGGCGAAGAAGCGCGAACGCCGTACGTGTCGACGAAGCTCGGGTCGACCACTGGGCCGATCGTGGCGGTGACGGACTTCATGAAGGCGGTGCCGGACCAGATCGCAAGGTGGGTGCCGGACGATCGGCACTACATCACGCTCGGCACCGACGGCTTCGGACGGAGCGACACACGCGACGCGCTGCGCCGGTTCTTCGAGACCGATGCCGGCCACATCGCGGTCGCCGCACTGGGAGGTCTGGCAGACCAGGGTGACGCGACCTCCGACGACGTCGCGAAGGCAATCGCGCACTACCAGATCGACACCGAGGCTCCCGACCCTCGCGAGTCGTAGGCCGTTTCTCCGTTCTGGCGTCAATCAGTGTGCATATGCGCACTCGTTGACGCCAGAACGGAGTGGAGACGGGTCAGGACCGCTCGAGGATCTCGGCCGCGGCGCGTTCGCCCGAACGGACGGCACCGTCGATGGCACCGTGGGAAGTCGTCGCCGTCTCGGTGCCGGCCCAGTGCACGCGACGGAACGGCTCGCGCAAGAGCGGTCCGTAGCGAGTGAGGAATCCGGGCGGAAGGTGCGCCATCGAGCACCCCCGCGTCCACGGTTCCTTCCACCACTGCGTCTCGATGTAGTCGGAGGGCGATGCGGCGCGAGGGCCGAACCTGGTCGTGAGGGCGTCGAGCACGGACTTGCGGCGCTCGTCGGCGCCGAGCTCGTCCACGCGCGCCGCGACCGGTCCGAACGTGAAGGACCCGATCACACCCGGACTTCCGGACGCGGGCGAGGCGTCCAGTGTGACCTCGGATGCCGTCCCCGGTTCAGAGGACTGCCCACTGAAGCCGTCAGTCCGCCAGAACGCCTCGTCGTAGACGACCAGCGTCTTGGTCTCCGGCCCGGCGACGTCATTGCGATACAGCGTCACGCGATCGTCGGGCAGGACGGGATCGAACTCGATGTCGAGGACGAGCGCAGGCGGGATGGTGACGATCACATGCCGCGCAGACACCGAGACGTCGTCTGCGTCGACGACCACGCGGTCGTCGCGCTGGGTGATCTTGCGAACCGGCGCGCTCAGACGAACCCCGTCACCCAACTCGTCGGCCACTCGTTGTGCGATGATCCCCGCGCCTCCGTCGACCATGTTCTCCTGCGCGCCGTTCTCGATCGAGAACAGCGTGTTGATGCTGCCGTGCCCTCGCACGAGGAGCAGCAGATGGAGCAGCGATGTCTCCTCGAGGTCGCCTGTCATCAACCCTCGCAACGCCATCTCGAACATCTCCCGCGCGATCTGCGTGCGGACGCCCGATCGTTCGAGCCACCACGCAACCGAACGCGAGTCCCACTCCCCAGCGCGCTTCGCCGACCACGGCGCATCGATTGGCAACTGTCGGGCCATCCGATTCAACTTCGTCTGCGCCATCGCGAGCGTGATGATGGCGAGCGGGCTGATCTTCGGGATCAGTCCGGTGTAACGGCGCGTTCGGCCGTGGTCGATCAGCAGGTGCGCGCCGTCGACCCACGTCTTGTACGTCGAGACGCCGACCTCGCGCGCCAACTCGAAGATGCGATCGTGCTTCGGTCCGAGCCACGCACCGCCTCGGTCCACGGGTGTGCCGTCGGGTAGTTGGTACGTCCAGATACGACCACCGACACGGTCGCGCGCTTCGAGCGCGGCGACCGACTTGCCGGCTTGGGTCAGGCGACGTGCTGCGGTGAGGCCGGCATAGCCAGCTCCGACGACGCAGACATCGGCCTCGAGGCGCGCTGGCACAAGGCCCGCACCGTAGCGTTCCGTAGCGCGCCGAGCGCGTTGTCGTCGTCGACCCACGAACCGACGACGATGCCGTCCGGGCGTACGAGCATTGCGCCGCAGCCGCGCACGCCGAGCGCGCGAGCAGTGAAACGATCGAGAACTCGAACGTCGATCGGTACGTCCGCCTCGACCAGAGCAGCTGCGCCCTCCCACGCGCTCGGGACGGTGAACAACGTGAGACCTCGACCGAGCAAGTCGAGCGTCGACGTCTGCACCTGTTCTCCTTGCAACCAGACGTGCGCGAGCCGTCCGCCGAGATCGACGTGCACTTCGTCGGTGGACGGGCGGCGACTGCCGAGCGGATCCATCGATCGTTCGAGGTTGTGCTGCGCGGCCGGACGTCGTTCCGCTTCGTACGTGTCGAGCAGGCCCGGATCGGCCCAGTTGCGAAGCACCCACGCGAGCTTCCAACCGAGGTCGTAGCCGTCGGCGATCGCCATGTTCATGCCAGTACCGCCGCGCGGCGTGATGCGATGGGCGGCGTCGCCGATGAGAAACGTGCGGCCGTCGCGAAACCGTTCCGCGATGAACGCGCCGAAGGTGACCGCGCCAACGTTGGTGATCCGCGGCGCGAGCGCGGAAGCACCGGAGGCGAGGCGAATGAGATCGGTGAGCCGCTCGGTGGTGTAGCGGTCGAGCTGCTCGCGCGCCGGATCCCACTCGAAGGCGTAGATCCATCGGTCGCCGCCGGCCGGGAGAAGCGTCCCCGCAGCCTCCGGATGTGTGACGCCGTAGATGCCGTAGCGGTGCGCGCCGGCGACGTCCCAGAGTGGAGCGTGGAACAGCACGGAGACACTTTCGTGGAGGTGGTCGGCGCCGTGCTGCGCGACACCGAGCGCTGTTCGCACGCGGCTGCGCACACCGTCGGCCGCGAGGAGGTATCGGGCCCGAACCACGCGATGACGACCACTCGCCAGATCGCGAACGGTGGCGCGGACTCCGGACGTGTCGTTCTCGAGGCTGACCAACTCGACGCCGACTTCGACACGGGTGTCGGGCATCGCACGGAGATGGCGGAGCAGCACCCGTTCGAGATGATCCTGCGGTACGCAGGCGGGTGCCGTCGGGCTCAGCAGAGCGCTCTCGGCCCTCGATGGAATCCCGACGTCGTGACCGGTTCCGGCGCCGGCCTCTGCCAGCGTCGTGCACATCCAGAGCAGCCACACGACGTCGGTGGCACCGGTGAGCACGGCGTCGGTGAGACCCCAGGATCGCACCAGCTCCATCGTCCGCAGGCTGGTGACGGTCGCCCGGGGCAACGACGGCGGCGTCGCCCGCCGCTCCACCAACAGGCAAGGAACACCGTGCGCAGCCAGGGTGATCGCAGCGCTCAGGCCCGCAGGCCCGGCTCCGACCACCAGCACCGGTACTTCTTCCTCGAACGTCGCCGCGTCCTCGAACGTCGCTGCACTCACCGTGGGCTCAACTTTCACGAGACACTTCGTAGTTCACACGACAGACTGTCTTTCAATGAGCGAACTGTCAAGTGAAATGTGCGACACTGGCGAAGTGGCGACTCGCAAGTACGAGCAGCGGCTGCGTGCCGATGCGGCCGACGAGACCCGGCGGCGGATCCTCGACGCAGTGGCCCAGCGCCTCCGGGACGCACCCACCGATCCCCTGAGCCTCGACCAGGTGGCCGGCCTCGCCCGGGTCGCCCGCTCGACCATCTATCTGGTGTTCGGGTCGCGCGCCGGTCTGCTCCAGGCGTTCGCCAACGATCTGTGGGACCGCGGCGGCCTCGCCGACCTGACGCGCGCGGTCGCGCATCCAGACGCGCGCGAGCACCTCCGCGGTGGCTTCCGCGCCGGCATGGAGATGTACGTCGAGGATCGAGACGTGTACCGCGTGCTGTTCTCGATGTCGCAACTCGATCCGGACGCGGACGAAGGCACCATCACGCAGAAGGAACAAAACCGTGCCGGCGGCATGACCCATCTAGCGCAGCGCCTTGCGGAGCAGCAACTGCTACTCCCACACGTCACCGTCTCGGAAGCTGCTGATCTGCTGTGGGTGCTCACGAGCTTCGAGTCGTTCGACTCGCTGTACACCGGCCGAGGCCTCGACATCGACGATGTGGTCGACCTGCTCATCAGGACGGCGGAACGAGCCCTGCTTCGCGACAGTGATCGCGGTGACTCCTAGAGTCGGCGTCCGGTAGCGGACGAGGGGATCACACGCCGGTCCGACGTCGTAGTGTCGCCATCGGAGGACGGATGAAGTTCGATCACATCGGCATCCCGACCACCGAGAGCTTCGCGGGTGAGATTCCGATCCCTCACCTCAAGATCACGGTGAGCGACCATCAGAACAATCCCTACGGCATCCAATGGCAGCGGTACTGGGACGACGCGCCGTATCCCGATCTCGTGAAGACCGTGCCGCACGTCGCGTTCGAAGTCGACGATCTCGGCGTCGCGCTCGACGGACAGCACGTGATCATCGAGCCGAACAGCCCGAGTCCCGGGGTGGTCGTCGCGTTCGTCGAGGTCAACGGAGCACCGGTCGAACTGATGCAGATCGACCATGAGGTCCGCCCCGACCTCTGACGTACGTGCGGACTGCTCAGAGGCCCTACCGCGCGCGAAGCTCTTTCGGGAGCCGCACCATGATCTTCACGCAGCACTACCTCGCGTGTTTGTCCCACGCGTCGTACCTGGTCGGCGACGAGACAAGCGGCCGAGCGGTGGTGATCGACCCGCGCCGAGATGTGGACGTGTATCTGGAACAGGCAGCGTCCGAAGGGCTCACGATCGAACGAATCATCGAGACCCACGTCCACGCTGACTTCTTGAGCGGACACTTGGAGCTGGCGGCCCGTACGGGAGCGGTCATCTCCTACGGCGTGGGTGCGGGAGTCGAGTTCCCGATCGCGGAGCTGCGTGACGGCGAACGTCTGTCGCTGGGTGACGTCACGCTCGAGGTCCTGGCCACCCCGGGCCACACGCCCGAGTCGATCTGCATCGTCGTGTACGAGCATCGCGACGACGTGCCGTACGGCGTGCTCACGGGCGACACGTTGTTCGTCGGTGACGTCGGCCGCCCCGATCTGCTCGCATCCGCGGGCGCCGATTTGTCAGCCGACGTGTTGGCCCGGCGGCTCTACCACTCGCTGCACGACAAGCTGCTGCACCTGCCCGATGCGACGGCGGTGTTCCCGGCACACGGAGCCGGATCGTCGTGCGGCAAACACATCTCCACCGAGACGAGCTCGACGATCGGCGAGCAACGGCGCACCAATTACGCGCTCCAGTCTCCGGACGAAGACGCCTTTGTGGCGACGTTGACGGAGGGGCAGCCGGCGCAGCCGGGCTATTTCCAGTTCGACGCGCGTCGCAACCGCGAGTTGCGCCCGTTGCTCGACGCAGATGAGCCACCCGCGCTGAGTCTCGAGGACGTGCTCGAGCGTTGGCGCGCTGGCGCGGTCCTTCTCGATAGCCGGGAGCCCGCGGACTTCGCCGCCGGGCACTTGCGTGGCGCCGTGAACGTCGGGCTCCAAGGTCGGTTCGCGGAGTGGGCCGGAGACGTGATCGACCCCGCTGCCGAGATCATCCTCGTCGGCGATCCGTCGGCGGCCGTGGAGGCGAAGGTACGTCTGGCGCGTGTCGGCTTCGACCGCGTCGTCGGCCAGCTCGACGAACCAGGCAAGGCGCTCGCACAGCCCGACCTCGCGGAATCGAGCTCTCGCATCACGATCAGGGCGCTGGCGGAGTTGCTGGCTCTGGAACCGGGGCTGCAACTCGTCGACGTACGGAACCAAGGCGAGACCGAGGAGGGCGTGGTCCCCCGGGCGCGAGTGATTCCGTTGGCGACGGTGACCGAAGCACTCGACGGTCTCGATCCACTCCAGCCCGTCGTCGTGTACTGCGAGTCCGGCTACCGGTCACAGATCGCGGCGAGCGTGCTCGTCTCCCGCGGCTTCACCGATGTGTCGGATGTCGTGGGCGGCTACACCGCCTGGCGCGAGGCTGGACTCATGTGATCTGACGCCGCGCGTAGGCCAGCAGCACGACACCGTTGCCGAACGTGCGTGTGTCCAGGAGGTTGAAGTCGGACCGCATGTCCGATGGCGGGAACAGCGGTTTGCCTCGCCCGATGACAACGGGGTGGACGTAGATCCTGAGCTCGTCGAGCAAGCCATGGCGCATGAACGACGTCGCGAGGTCGGCGCCACCGACGCCCAGGTCTCCACCCGGTTGCGCCTCGAGCGTTTTGATGTCGGCGGGGACTACCTCGCGCGCCAGCGTGGCGTTCCAATCCACACGCGCGAGCGTCTTGGAGAACACGATCTTGGGCATGTCTCGCCATATGCGCGAGAACTCGACCATCGGCGGACTGCTCGACGGGTCCGTATCTGCAGTCGGCCAGAACTCGGCCATCAACTCGTACATGACCCGCCCGTACAAGAAGCCGCCCATCTGCTCGACTTGGTCGTTGAAGTGCCGGTGCAACTCGTCGTCGACCATGTGCCAATCGAGCTCGCCATTCGGCCCGGCCATGTAGCCGTCGAGCGACATGGACATCATCAGGATGGTCTTTCTCATGGAACACTCCACGACCGATGAGTCCCGATCCGGACGGTCGTCGTCATGACGATGAACGATTCAGGACTTTCCAAGGACGGTCTCAGCCGTCTCGACGACATCATGTCCGGTCACGTCGACAAGGGCACGGCTCCAGGACTCGTCGCCGTCGTCAGCCGGCGCGGCGAGCCGCACATCCAGGCGATCGGCACCACGGCCGTCGACAGCGACCGTCGTGTCGAGCGCGACACGATCTTTCGCATCTCGTCCATGACGAAGCCGGTCACAGCGGTGGCAACGATGGTCCTGCTCGAAGAGTGCGCGCTCCGACTCGACGAACCCATCGACCGTTTCCTTCCTGAGCTCGCCGACCGGCGTGTGGTGCGCCGTATCGACGCCCCGGTGGACGACACCGTGCCCGCCCATCGGCCGATCACCGTCCGCGATCTCCTCACGTTCCGGATGGGATTCGGCGGCTACTTCGGGCCGTGTCCCGTCAACGACATGGCCGCCCCGCTCCAACTGAGCGTCGGTCCCCCGCAGCCCGCAGTGCCGCCGGAGCCCGACGAGTGGATGCGGCGCTTCGCGACGGTCCCGCTCATGTGTCAGCCCGGAGAGCGCTGGCTCTATCACACCGGTGCCGACGTCCTCGGCGTGCTGATCGCCCGCGCGTCGGGCCAGTCGTTCGATGTGTTCTTGCGCGAACGGATCTTCGATCCCCTCGGCATGAAGGACACGTCGTTCTTCGTGCCGGGCAACGCCGTCGACCGGCTCGTTCACAGCTACGCGACCGACCCCGAGACGGGAGCACTCACGGTGTTCGATCCGCCCGACGGGCAATGGAGCACGCCGCCCGCTTTCCCGTCGGGCGGTGCGGGCCTCGTGTCGACGGCCGAAGACTTCCTCGCGTTCGCGCAGATGCTGTTGCGGGGCGGCGCGCCGATCCTGTCGCGCCCCTCCGTCGAGACGATGACCATGGACCACCTCACGCCGGAACAGAAGGCGATCGGCGGGTTCTTCCCCGACGACTTCGATGGCCGGGGGTGGGGATTCGGCGTCGGCGTCGTCACCCGACGCGATCACCCGGCGGCGCCGGTCGGGCAATACGGATGGGACGGTGGGCTGGGTTCCATCTGGCGCAACGATCCGTCAGAGGACCTGCTCACCATCCTGCTCACGAACGCGGCGTGGGCGTCGCCTCGCCCGCCCGACATCGCGCTCGACTTCCTCACTGCCGCCTACGCCGCGATCGGCGATTGACTCACACCGTCCGTCGGGCCTGCTCACCATCGTGCATTGACCGCGCCACTGGCCACGTCAATGCACGATGGTCGCAGAGGGATCGTCAGGCGACGACACCCTCGCCCGCTTGGCCTTCGTTCTCGGCCAGCAGCGGCTGCTTCAGCGTCACCTGCACGTGATCTCCCGCGAGGTCGATGCTGAAGTCGCCTGCGGTGCCGTTCCAGTGAGTCTCGGAGAGGTGGAGCCGGCCGTGCGAGTTGATCGACAGCTTGAAGGAGAACTGCATGTCGCCATGACCCCTCGGGTCGAAGCGACCGACCACCCGCAACGCCACCCAAGGATCATCGGGTGAACCTTCGGCGATCGAGCTGTCGCCACCCCATGGGGAGATGGTCACGTTGAGGAGGCCGCCTGACATGTTCTCCGAGTTCCCCGACTCGCCGAACTGGAGGACGATGAATCGGTTCACCGGTATGTTCGGATTCGCCGAGCCCTTCCACCCGACCAGCGGGTTGTTGTCATTGCTGACGTAGCCCGCGACTGCGACGGCGAGGTCGTTGTCCCAGAACATGCCCTCGGCGGTGAACTTCATGATGTCCCAGCCGACGGACTGCCCTGCGTGGGCGAACTGCGTCGTCGGGAACTCCTTGGGGTACTGGATGTGGGTCTGGCTGATGTGGACACCCGAGTCGCCGTTCGCCGCCGTGTAGAGGCCTTGAACCGCCCCGACGACGGCGGCTCCGGCAGAAATGGCACCGAGAACGGTGGCGCTGACTGGTTCTGGCATTGCACTGCTCCTTTGTCGTCCGTCCCACCAGAAACGCGTGACATAGCCGTGCCACCCCATGGCACGCGTCGTTCGGTCCACGCGGGGCGCCGTGGTTCGAGCGACGACCGGATGCGCGAAGTGTGCACCGCGTTCGAAGTTGCGATGGACTGTCGCGGATGAACGCGAAGCTCCCGATCACCGGCAATCCTGACGCCGACCGACTCCTCGAGGAGAACCCACTCGCGCTCCTCATCGGCATGCTGCTCGACCAGCAGGTGCCGATGGAGTGGGCGTTCTCGGGTCCGTACACGTTGCAGCAGCGACTCGGAGGGCTCGATGCGGCGCGGATCGCGGCGATGGATCCCGACGAGTTCCTCGCGGTGTGCAAGGGCCCGCCCGCGGTGCATCGCTTCCCCGGCTCGATGGGAAAGCGGGTGCAGGCGCTCGCACAAGCGATCGTCGACGACTACGACGGAAATGCGGAAGCGATCTGGCGTGACGTCGAGACCGGGGACGAATTGCATCACCGCCTCATCGGACTTCCGGGCTACGGCGAGGAGAAGACGCGCATCTTCATCGCGCTGTTGGCCAAACGTTTCGATGTGAGGCCGAAGGGATGGGAAGAGGCGGCTGGACCGTTCGGCGATGACACGCCGCGGTCGGTCGCCGACATCGACTCGCCCGAGACGCTCGCGCGCGTCCGTCAGTGGAAGCAGGCGCGGAAGGCCGCAGGCAGGTCGAAAGCCGATTGATGTCGATCGTGTGAACACACAGCCACCATCCGCGACCCGATGTGGAGGCTGCGGTAGACCGGACTCCCATGGCAGCCACCCCCGAGGTGAAGACATTCGTGGGATCCGAGGTGGCGGTGGAGACCACGACGGGGACGGTGCAGGGCACGCTGTTGTCATGTACGACTCGTAGCTTGTGGCTCGTCGCGGGTGAGGTCGACGTCGTGGTGCCCATGACGATCGTCAACTCGGTACACGCACCCGTCGTCTGACCGGCCGACGGCGCGCTACACGAACTGCGGCAGCCAGGCCGCGGTCGCGTCGACCAACTCATCGGTCATCACCTCGACGTCGTGCAGATCGGCTCGGCTGCACAGCGGATCGAGCGCCATCGCCGCACGCAATGCGTCGCGGTCACCGGCGACCGCCGCCTCGACGGTCATCTCCTGGACCTCGACATGGCGCCGGATCCACGCCGCGCACGCGGCAGGCGGCACGATCTCGTCGCGACCACGGACTCCCGCGGCGTCGACCGTGCACATCGTCTCCACCACGACATCGGGCGGCAGGTAGGGCGCCTGCGCGATGTTCGGGATGTTCAACGGAAGCTCGCGGCGTTCGCCGGTGACGAGCGAATCGACGAGGGGCGCCACCATCTCTCCCGATGCCCATTTCGGCGCGTCCTTGCCGTCGTCGACGACGTCGAGGAGGGCTCGTCTGTAGCCGGCCTCGTCTCGCTCCCGGTCAGCGATCGAGGTGAGATGGATGCCCCACGACTTGCCCCATTCGGACTCGGGCGTGAGCACCCAGGGAAAGAACTCCGCCACATGACGATCGCCGGCGCCAGGCAGCGCGCCATAGCGGTCGAGCAGCCCGAGCTTCAGCGCGTGCTCGTCCGCGAACCACTTCGCTTCCGGACGCTCTGCGACCGCGCGTCGCAAGACATCGAATCCTTCATGGCCACCGATCGACAGCTCTGTGATCCAGGGCAGGTGGTTCACCCCGGTGATGCCGAACTCGACGTCGTCGGCCTGTACACCGCACGCGATCGCGACGAACCAGGTCATGATCACGACTTCGTGACACAGGCCGACTACTCGGATCGACGTCTCTCGCGCGACGGCGCGGGTGAGACACGTCATCGGATTCGTGATGTTCAACATCCACGCAGCTGGACAGAGCCGCTCCATGTCTCGCGCGATGTCGATGAGCACCGGGATGTTGCGAATCGATCTCGAGATGCCACCGGGACCGACCGTGTCTCCCACCGACTGACGGATGCCGTAGCGAGCCGGAATCTCGAGGTCGTGCGTCATCGACTCGAAGCCGCCGGTCGAGATGGTGACGACGACGAAGTCCGCGTCGCGCAGCGCGGCACGGCGATCGGATGTCGCGTCGATGGTGGCCGTCGAGTCCACCTTCTCCGCGACGATCTGCGCGTAGCGATGTACCCGCTCCAAGGAAGCCTCGTCGATGTCGTGCAGGACGATGTCCGCATCCGACAACGAGGGAGTGGTCAGGAGGTCCGTCACGAGCTTCGGTCCCCACTGGCGGCTGCCACCACCCACGATCACGATGCGCATCGACTCGGCCTCCGCTCGCTCACGATACGTGGCGCTCGCGATCCAGCCAGCCGAGCAGCATCGCGACCGCGCGAGGGTCGTCGCGCAGCTGATGACTTGCGCCCGCGAGGATCCGCATCTCTGCAGAACCGTGCGCGTCAGCGATCACGCGGGCATCGAAGTCGGGAACGAGGTCGTCGTCCGTGCCGTGCACGACCAGCAACGGTCGCGGGGTGTACCGCGCGACGCACTGCAAGGGGCGGATGGCGCGGAGGTCGTGGACCCACGCGTCGAACGACGCGGGATACCGGGGGTCGGTGACGAGCCCGACCTCCCGAGCGTGTTCGAGCAACCGGCGTGGTTGACCGCCCCAATCGTCGAAGTCGGCGGGCGCACCGAGAACGGCGACGCCTTTCACCCGCACGTCTCGTGCGCCTGCGCACAGGCACAGCGCCCCTCCCGTCCCAAAGCCTGCGGCCCACACGCCGGTGACACCCGTCAACCCTGCGACATGGTCGATGGCGCACAGAATGTCGGTCAGCCAGCCGCCGAGCGAGAACTGCCCCTCGGAGTCGCCCGCGCCGCGGCACGTGAACGACAAGGCGACCCAGCCGAGCTCGTTCGCGATCCGGTCTGCGAGCTGCGGGTGAGTGAAGGCCGCCGACGCGGCACCGCCCTCACCCGCCCGGAAGCTGTGGCACAGAACCACGGCGGGCGAGCCTGCGAGATGGCGGGCCGGCGGCGTCGCCAGATGCCCGGTGAGCTGCAGCTGTCCCGACTTGAAGAAGTAGCCGCCGGCCATGCGTCGGAGCGTCAGTCCTGCGCCGCGCGCACGCCCTCGCAGCGGTCGCAGCGGTGATACCCCCGGTTGCGGGCCTCGGCGAGCGAGTCGGGCCCGAAGCACAGATAGGTCTCCGCCGCGATGAGCTCGTCGACCACCGCTGACTCGGTGCAGGCATCGACATCGTGCACCACCTGGTTGCGCTTGTCGCCCAGCCACTGGTGGTTCTCGAACTTCGTCGGGCGCTCCATCGCCACGGAACCTAGTGGACCGCCATGAAAACGCGTGATGGGGAGCCGCATCGGGCTCCCCATCACCGAGAAGTGCTGGATCAAGGCCGACGGACGTTCTGAAGTCGAGCGGGACAAGGTCTCGACCGTCTCGCCGGCGGTGGCTGGTTGAGATTCGCCGGTGGTCCAGCGGCCGCGCTAGCGGCCAGCCACCTCCGAAGTCCCGCAACATTCATCGTTCAGCTGGACCACCTCCTTTCTTCGGTCCACATAGTCAATCACACCGCGCCAACGAATTGGCGCGCCGGATTTCCGGTTCTGGCAGGAATCGAGGGATTTTCGTCATTGCCGCCACGCCGATCGCGGCGCAGGATGGGCCGGTGCCGGCTCGCCGCGTGATCGTCATCGCCTATACGGATGTCCAGGCGCTCGACGTCGTGGGCCCGGTCGAGGTGTTCGCGGCAGCCAACCGGATGGCGGGCGCGGCTCACTACGACGTCTCCGTCGCCGCCTCCAAGGAGGGACCGGTGGCGACCATGAGCGGCCTGGCATTGTGCGCCGATCGCCGCATCCGGGCCGTGCGGGGCAGCTTCGACACCTTGGTCGTAGCGGGCGGCGACGGAACCGCGGCAGCGCTGCGCGATCGGGCCCTGATCGAGTCGATCCATCGCTTGGCTGGCCGGGCGCGCCGCGTGACCTCGGTGTGCTCCGGTGCATTCCTTCTCGCCGAAGCCGGGCTGCTCGACGGCCGGCGTGCGACGACGCATTGGAGCGTGTGCGACCTGCTGGCACAGCTCTATCCCGCGGTCGAGGTGGATCCCGAGCCGATCTTCGTGCGCGACGGGAATCTGTACACATCCGCGGGCGTGACCGCGGGCATGGACCTCGCGCTCGCCCTCGTGGAGGACGACCTCGGCCGCGATATCGCGCTCGCGGTGGCTCGCAGGCTCGTGCTGTTCCTTCGGCGTCCCGGCAACCAGGCGCAGTTCAGCACGCAGCTCGCGGCGCAACTCGCACAACGCGATGACGTACGCGAAGTGCAGCGTTGGATCGCAGAGCATCCCGAGGACGACCTGTCCGTCGCCGCGCTGGCAGCGCGTGCACAGATGAGCGAGCGATCGTTCGCCCGATGGTTCGCGCACGAGATCGGCGTGACACCGGGTCGTTATGTCGAACGTGTCCGCATCGAAGCAGCACGCCGCGTGCTCGAGGACACCGATGACTCGATCGCACGTGTCGCGCGCGCATGCGGGTTCGGAACGGCCGAGACCATGCGCCGGTCGTTCTTGCGCTCGTTGCGCACTGGTCCGTCGGAGTACCGCCGCCGTTTCAAGACGCAAGCCGCATGACAGGAGAGTAACGACTATGGAGATTGCAATTCTGCTCTACGACCGGATGACGGCGCTCGACGCGATCGGACCGTACGAGGTGCTCGGCCGAGTGCCAGAAGCGACGCTTGCGTTCGTGTCGCCCGAGCCTGGCACCAAGCGCACCGACCAGAACCTGGGGCTCGTCGCCGACACTGCACTCGCTGACGCTGCCCACCCGGACATCGTCGTGATCCCCGGCGGTCCGGGCGAGACCGCCGTCGGTCGAGACGAGCGCGTGCTCGAGTGGCTGCGCACCGCCCACGAGACCACGACCTGGACGACGTCGGTCTGCACTGGCTCGTTGATCCTCGGTGCCGCCGGCCTGCTCGAAGGCAAGCGGGCGACGAGTCATTGGCTCGCCCTCGACCAGTTGCCCAAGTACGGAGCGGAGCCCACGCTCGAGCGCGTCGTGATCGAGGGCAAGATCATCACTGCGGCCGGCGTGTCGGCTGGCATCGACATGGGGCTCACGCTCGCGGCACGACTCGCGGGCGACGAGGTCGCGCAGACGATCCAGCTGGGCATCGAATACGACCCCCAACCCCCGTTCGATGCCGGTTCGCCGACCAACGCACCGCAGTTCAGCGTCGACTTCCTGCGCGACCAGAGCCGGTTCGTGTTGACCGGCGAGTCATCAGGCTGAGGCGGACGGCACTCCCTCGCGGGCGGCGAACGCGGCGATCTCGGCGCGGGAGGTCATCCCGAGTTTGGCCAGGATGTTCGACACGTGGACCGCAGCGGTCTTCGGCGAGATGTACAAGCGCGCCGCCAACTCGGCGTTGCTCAGCCCCTCCGCGAGAAGCGCCACCACTTCACGCTCGCGGGGCGTCAGCGCATCGGGTCCCGCGACATCGGGGCCGATGCCGAGTCGACGTTCGACCGCGTGCAAGTCGTCGACCCGCCAGCCTCGCCAACGAGCCAAGAGTTCCGCTGCTTTCTCGACGTGCGGACGCGCCTCGTCGGACCGGCCCAGCGCGATGAGTGACCGCGCCGCTCCGACGAGAGCAGTTCCGGTCGGCGCATTGCCGAGCATCTCTTCGCCGCGGTTGCCAGCGTCGTCGTACGCGATCAGCGCGTCGTCATACTGTCCCGCGGCTTCGAGCAGCTGACCGGCCAGTAGCGACGGCCACGCGCTCGCTGATCCCTTCGAGAGCCGCTCGTCGATCCGGTTCAGTGACACGAGCGGACGCACTTCGTCCACCGTCGCGCCCGCGGTCAGGAGCGCCGACGTGACGTCGTGGAGGAGCTGACCTTCCGCGCCCGCCATCCCGACGAGCTTCACCAGCTCGGGAAGCAGCCGCCGAGCTTCGGCGAGGTCGCCCCGCCGGCACGCGATGTGGACGGCAAGGCCGTACCAGGAGGTCGCCAGCGCGCCGACGCCGGGCCGCAGCTCGTCGAACAGTTGCGACGCCTTGTCGAGGTCGCCGACTTCGAGCGCGAGACCGGCTTCGTGCGTCGCGTACCACGTGGAGTGGCCACGAGTCGGCGTGCGTTGGCGACGGCGCCCTTCGTCGAGCAGGCCGATCGCGGCGTCGAGGTCGCCGTCCCACTCGGCCAACGTGGCGAGTCCCTCCCAGTAACCGGGACCGGACAGGGAGTCGAAGCCTGCCCGCTCGGCCGCTCGGCGCATGCGGGCGAGGATGGCGCGCGCCTTGTCGGGATCGGGACGGTACGGGCCGGTGCGCACACGGTTGTTGAGCGCGCGGGCGACGACCACGTACTCGCCGACCGCTTCGGCGTCGTCGGCCGCGGCCTCGAGCAGCGCGATGCCTTCCTGCATGCGCTCCGGCACCATCAACAGCGCCGATCCCTTCTCGCACTGCGCCCAGGCTCGAACGGATGGGAGATCGAGCTCGTCGGCCAGCGCGATCGCGCGGTCCGCCCACTCGATCGCTTCGGTCGGGACGTCGCGAAGCATCGCGCTCTGCGCGATGCACGCCATGGCATTGCCGAGTTCCTCGCCCGGAGGCAGCACATCGACGAGCTCGATGAGGCTGTTGGTGCAGTTCTGCATCGCAGTGAGATCGCCCAGCTCCCACCGCAGACGTACCAGCCGGCGTAGCGCCGACGATTCCACCTCGCGAAGGTCCTTCGCACGAGCGACCGTCAGCAGTCGTTCTGCATGCGCGACCGCGTCCTCGGTCAGACCGGCCAGCCAAGCCGCCCGCGCCGCAGTGCTCAGCAGGGAAACATCGTCAGGCGACTCGGTGAGCCCGAGCTCGGCGAGCTGCAGCGCCTGGTACGTGGACCCGGTGCGGAGATAGCTACGTGCACCCTCCCGTGCGGCGTCGACCATTTCGCCGTAGCGACCCGCACCGTGCGCGTGATGAGCGATCGCTCCGAGGTCGTCGCTGCCGGCAGCGCGAATCGCCTCGAGCGCCTGCTCGTGCAGTCGACGCTTCTCGCGACCGAGAAGGTCCGCTTCGATCGCCTCGCGGGCGAGTGCATGCCGGAAACTGAAGACGTCGTCCTCGGTCTCGACGAGCATGCCGTTCGCAACGAGGAAGCGCAGCACTTCGATGAGCTCGTCCTCCGGCGTCGCCGTGACCGCTGCGAGCACGTCGAACGAGACACGGGCGTTGAGCACAGCTGCGGCTTCGAGGATGCGGCGCTCGTTGGGTGCGAGCTCGTCGAGCTGGCCGCGCACGAGCTCGCCGAGGCTCCACGGCAGCGGCTGTTCGTAGAGCTGCTCGGGGTCGGCGCCGGATGATGCGGCGAGCAGTTCTTCGAGGAAGTACGGGTTGCCGCCGGTGCGAGCGTGTAAGGCCTCGGCCACCCGATATGACGGCGGGCGGCCGTAGACCGCAGTGAGGAACGCCATCGTCTCGGAGATCCCGAGCCGTTCCAGGTGAAGGTGTGTGACGGCTCGGCGGCGCTCGAGCCGAGGGAGCATCTGCGCCGCAGGCTGGCGCCGGGTCATCCCGTCCGGGCGGTACGTGCCGATGAGCACGGTGAGACCGCTGCCGGGTTCGGCCAGTCGCTCGAACAGCGCGGTGCTCGGCGCGTCCGCCCAGTGCAGGTCGTCGAAGACTGCGATGGTCGGGCCCGCCTTCGTGACATCGGCGAAGATCGTCTCGGCCGCGTTCAAGCGGTCTTCCATCGGACGCTGCGCGTCGGTGACGATCGCGAGCAGTTCCGCGTGCTCGGCGTCCCGCCCCACGATGTCGAGCACGAGGGCGAAGGGACGGCCGAGGGAGCCGGGATCTGCTTGGCCGGCGATGACCCGGGTGTCCGGGAAGCGAGCCAGCAACTCGCGTACGAGCCGGGTCTTGCCGATCCCGGCCTCGCCACCGATCAACGCGACTGCCGGCGCGCCGTCCTCACCGCGATCCGCGTCGGGAATGTCGGCGAGCCGGGCGAGGCGATCGAGCTCTGCGGCCCGACCAACCATGACCGGGCTCAGGCCCGGACGCCCGACGAGCATTGGACAAGCGTACGGTCCGTCAGCCAGAGCGGCCCTCCCGCCGCCACAGCCTGTAGGAGCGGCGCACCCGGCGACGGCTGGCGGCCTTCTCCAACGACGCCCGGTGCTCCGCAACCAGTGTCGGGGTCTGATACCAGTTGGAATGCATGGAGCCAGTGTGCGGGACTGAGGTAGCCGGCCACATCGGGCGGACTCCGTATTTGCCGACCTAGGTAGGGCCTAAGCAGGCGGCGGGTCGTCTAAATCCTCGAGATCGGGGACGATGCTGCCGATGGCCCCGATGGCTTCGAAGTACGAGAGCTCGGCGTCGAGCACCTGGGCCACTTCCGTGTCGGTCACCTCGAGGCCTTCGGCGTCGGCGCGGCCCAGGACGAAGGCAATGCCCTCGTCGTCCTCCACCACCACCGGCCCGCCACGACCAGCCTGGTCGCGCCGAATCGGGACGCCGCGGTCTCGCAGGTACTCGAGATGCCATCGCAACAGCGACCGAACGTCGTCGAACGAGAGCCGGGCCGTGACCTCGTCGGGAAGCTGGTCCGCCACGAACTGGACGGCCTCCTCGAGGTCGAAGTGCGCCTGCTTCGGCTGCGCCCCGAGCGTGAAGGCCTCTCGTCCCACCGCCACCAGCGCGATGACGACGACGAGCACGCCCCCGAGCACGATCAGGACAACGGTCACGTCACCAATGTTGGTGCGCCGTGGCCCCCAGAGGGACCACGGCGACCCGAAGTTGGGAGGGCGTGCGGCCTAGATCCCGATGCGCTGGGCGAGCAGCTCGCGGTGGTAGGTGGGATCGCCGAAGAGGAGCTCGGACGACTTGGCCCGCTTGAAGTAGAGGTGGGCGGGGTGCTCCCACGTGAAGCCGATGCCTCCGTGGATCTGGATGTTCTCCGCCGCGGCGTGGAAGTACGCCTCCGAGCAGTACGCCTTGGCCAGCGAGGCGACCGACGGCAGTTCGTCGTTGAGCTCCGACGCGCACCACCCGGCGTAGTAGGCGGCGGACTTGGCGGACTCGACCTCGAGCAGCATGTCGGCGCACTTGTGCTTGATGGCCTGGAACGAGCCGATCGGGCGGCCGAACTGCACTCGGACCTTGGCGTACTCGACCGCCATCTCGAGCACCTTCTGCGCTCCACCCACCTGCTCGGCGGCGAGCCCGACGGCCGCGAGGTCGAGCACCTGCTCGAGCACGGACCAACCCGCGCCGTCGGTGCCGATGAGCTGCGCGGGCGTGTTGTCGAACTCGAGGCGGGCCTGCTTGCGGGTCTGATCCATGGTGGACAACGGCGTGCGGGTGAGACCGGAAGCGGCACCGTCGACGCGGAACAGCGAGACGCCCGCGTCGGTACGGGCGGCGACGAGGATGAGGTCGGCGGTGTGGCCGTCGAGCACGAACATCTTGGTGCCGTTGAGCGCGTAGCCGTCGCCGCTCTTGGTCGCCTCGATGGTGATGCCGCCCTCGTCCCAGCGGCCGCTCTCCTCGGTGCACGCGAGAGTCGCGATCGTCTCGCCCGAGGCGATGCCCGGCAGCAGTTCCTTCTTGGCGGCGTCGTCGCCGGAATGCAGCAGGGTGTTCGCGGCAAGTACCACCGTCGAGAAGTACGGCGCGCACAACAA